>NVUB02000143.1 GCA_002401775.2 Ectothiorhodospiraceae bacterium | reverse complement strand
TGATACTGTGTCTACCGGTCAATTAACGTCGATTAACATCAATATTCTGAACAATGACACCGGCCTTGAAGACGCGCCACTGACGGTGAGCATTATCCAGTCCCCAAGCTATGGCACCGCCAGTATTGATCCTGATAACAGCATTACCTATAACCCTGATGGCGTTTTCTCAGGTGTCGTGACTATTATTTACAGCGTCACTGATATGGACGGTGACATCACAATAGCAACTATCACCGTAAACATTAGCTGCGCAACATGTGCATCAGGCTATAACCTGACGTATGAATGGAGTCCAAACCTGGCCGGAGATTCCGTCATAGGTTATCGCATCTATACAGGCTCAACGATAGGAACAGCCAATACCGAGATATCGAATACTCTGGTCTCGAGCAACGGTTTTACTGCCTCTGCACCGTCTATCAGTTATGATGCTTGGAACGATCTCGCACTGAAAAAAGGTGACACTGTGTGTTTCCGAGTTAAAGCCTACAATGAAGCAGGACTATCTGGCTTCTCAACGGGAATATGCGATGTTATACCCAATTAATAATATTTCACCATCAATCGCCAATTTAGAGGGTAAAAAGATGTACTCAAGACCTGGCACAACTAAACAGTCAATTTACGCTTTGGCTGCATTTATATTGTTCGTTATTTCATCACTTTCAAGTTACGTTCATGCTGGGTTATTGGATCGTACCGGAACGATGTGGGCGCCTTATATTGAGTGGACTCTGGATAACACCACGTATTCAGGGAACCCATTTGACCTTGTGGCAAGCGTAACATTTACGCATTCAGATTCAGGCGAAACGCATATAACAGAAATGTTTTATGCCGGTGGTACTAACTGGAAATTTCGATTTACTGGGACACGTACTGGGTTGTGGTCGTTTAATACAACGAGCAGTGACCCTCAGCTTTCCGGTCAAACAGGCACTGTCACGATAAGCGTCAACTCAAATCCCACAATCAAAGGGTTCGTCACAACATCCGGAAATAAATGGGCAAGACAAGAGGATGAAAATAGCCCAGCCATCGGTTTCCTCCCTCAATTCAGGATGGCATTCACAGAGAGTCCTGGAATATGGACACCAGAAAATATCGATGCCAAAATCCTGACTCATATGGGCACGGAAGGATTTAATGGCATATTTTTCTTTGTAGGAGGACGGTGGGTAGACCTTAATTCATCCGGCGCGGTATTCACCAATAACGACCCGGATTTAGAAATGTTTCAAATCCTTGAAAATTTGATTACCAAAACGCATGCAGCAGGCGGAGTTGTGCATTTTTGGTATAGCGGTGACTGTAGCCGAAATCAATGTGTTCAAGCCGGCTTCGGCACAAACGGTGCCAGAAGTGATGGTGAAAAACGATTACTGAGGTACATCGGTGCACGATTAAGCCCCCTTCCCGGTTGGATTATGGGCTATGGCTATGACATTGTTGAAGATACCACAACGACGGATTTACGAGGCTGGGGTAATTATTTACGCAGCAAAATGGGCTGGAATCATCTACTCAGTGCTAGAGATCAAAGTTCAAGTTACGGCTACTCATTCTGGCCCGAAGCAGATTGGTATTCGAAAGGGAATTTTTTCAATGGAGCCACCTATACTGACGTAGCCGGTGTATTTGACTCTGACACATCTACACCGCATTCATTTGATGAGCGCTGGTGGACTAGTCGAATTAATGAAAATGACCAACGACGTCTCATGTGGACAACAATGATGGCGGGAGGAGTCAGTGCAATATGGGGATCATCTGGAACAGCGAAAGCCGACCCCTACGTTGACCCAAATGGGTTTAAAACATACTTCACATTTTGGGAAGACAGGACAATGAATGATTTTGTAAGGGACAACTCCCTTAGCAATGGATACGCAATTCGATCCAGCAACAGTAGCAACTTCATATTCTATGCAACTGATACAACATCTATCGCCTATAACATATCCGGTGCCCCACAAAACCTACCTGTTATTGCCATCGACACAAAAAAGTCATACTCAGAAATAAACTTAGGTACAAAGCCTGCGGGCTCATACACCTGGATACCACCCTACATATCTGACTGGGCTATCTCTGCCGGCGGCTTTGACGGTGTAGTTATAGCCCCCCCTACTCCTCCTAAAACCCCTTCAGGAGAAACACTTCTAATTACTCCATAACATTATTAGATACTGCCAGCACATAACTATATTGCATAAGTCGTTAAATGAGGATTTACGCCGAAGAAAGTTAGTTACTTTCGGGCACCATAAACTACGCCAAGCCAGATATGCAAGCTACGTTGCAACTTACGGATTCTATGATCCAGGATATACCCTAACGTTGCATAAAATAACACGCTTTGAACGTGCCTCAGAAGTGGTGTAGTTACTTATGATTTGAGGCCATCAGCGACATGGACGTCGCTATCGAGCTTACAGGGATTCATTTATTGGGAGTACGCGTGCCTCAAATTATAAGTAACTGCACCACTTCCCTTCAGGTTGGCACACTTTACCGTCCGAAAGTTAATGTATTTCTGGATATCACTCGCAGTGAATTCCAGAAAGAGACAAAAATTGCTTTTTACACTCGGTTTATGCAACTGATAAGGTATACAACTCGAAAAAAACGTACGCAATGGCAGATATCTACTGACTGACGACCAATTGACAGGTGATTAACTATCCGATAGTTTCGATCATATTAATTCCTTCAAGGTTTTCCCTTATCTCCTTTACCTTTATGAAAAACAACAAAAAGCCCAGATGCCTCTACTTATCGACATTTGACCCTACGGTGTCCAGCACTGGAACGACAACACGTGGAAGATTATTTCTCAGACACTTTGTTGAGCACTATGACGTTCACTTAGTACACCTCCAAGAAAAACATGAGGAAGGCAGAGATAATGAATTAATAGCACGTCTAGAAAGCCGTGACACCGTCCCCTACTCTTCCATCGATTATTTTGTTTTTAGCCGTAACTTTTACAAAACTGCCGCTAAGGTTCTAAGTAACCATAAATTCGATTTCATTTTTGCCGACTTCGAAAAATCCGGATTTTACGCATATTTGTTATCGAGAAAATTTAATATCCCCTACATCTACAATACCCACAATGTTGAATACCAACGATACTTAAGCGTTGCTCGCACAAATCGTATGCGTTACGCACTTATACCGTACATGTATATTATTGAACGTATTGCCACCAAAAAAGCATTATTTACGGTGGCAATTTCCGAACCCGATGCGAAAGCATTCCGGGCCTGGGTACCTGATAACCAAGTAAAAGTACTACACTGTGCTTTTGATGAAAATATGTTGAACCCATTTTACGATGCAAACCATTCAGAAAAACCCGTAGTGTTGATGGTTGGCAATTACACTAATGCTGGGAATCGAGATGGTGTATACACTGTATTCAACAAAATACTCCCCGAAGTTATTAAGCATCACCCAGAGGTCATCTTTCGCTTCATAGGTAGAGAATTTCCTGATGATGTAAAGCACCCCAACATAGAGTCACTAGGTTTTGTCGAAGACCTTAAACAAGAATATGCTAATTGTACAATGGCCATAGCACCGATCACTATGGGTGGAGGCATCAAAATCAAGGTGATTGAGGCGCTTGCAAGTGGCCGTTATTTAATAACGACCGAAAAAGGAATGGAAGGCATAAATTCAGGTGAACTTGAAAACATGCAAATAAGTGCTATAGCGGATTTCCCAGAGCACATTATAAATGCTATCAAAAACCAACCTGAGAAATCAGCGGGCAACTGGGAAATCATTAGCGCCACTTATGGAATGAAAAACTCTTTAACTGAATTAACAAACCTCATCAAGAAATCCATAAACCACAACCCGTAAACCCGGAATTATCCTAAGGAGTACATTAGTTAGTCGACATTAGGTGAGCGACTATTGTGTCGAGACAAGGCGGGGGTTATGAAAAAGTCGCAGACGCATACTCATACGTTACCGCCCAGGCGGCCCTGCCCCTTTGGGGCATTCACCTTGCCGCCCAAACGGCCCTCTCTGTCCCCTTTGGGACATTCACCTTGCCGCCCAGGCGGCCCTCTCTGCCCCTTTGGGACATTCACCTTGATGACTTTTTCATAAAACCCAACGCAGGGCAGGCCAATAGGTGCCGCATATATCATTTAACCAATGTACTCCATAGTAACTTAGGATAAGTCCACGGATCTCTGCACACAAGCACACCACTCAAATCCGACAACTCACGAAAATCGTGCAACCCTTTAAAGCGTCGAGTCTTAATTTCAATAGTAAATAAATAAGTTCACTATTATATTTCTACCAGTAGATCACCTAATGGCATTAAATCAATACTGTAATTGTGCACACAACAACCTTTTTAGCGCAACTTTCCCTATTTATTAACCAGCGCCTTCATAAAACCCCTCATTATTTTTTTTTCATTGTCATTGAAGGATAGAATATTCAGAGAGAAATGATATTTTTTCTTTGTATAGAGGATTAATAGCGAAGCAAGAATCAGGTAACAGAATATGTTCCCGTAACACACCCCAATCACTCCCCATCCTATTGATAAGAAGTAGTACCCTAACAAACCAGAGATAAGCGAAGGTAGAAAAACCAAAATAAATAATTGCTTAATTTTACAAAAGTTATTGGCTATTGCAAGAACAGGAAAGGCTATATTAAATAGCGTCACGCCAACTGATATAATTACTGAATACTCATATACAGATGAGCTCAGGTTTGGCCCGAACAGTAGCATTAGCAACAAATCGCCAAAAGACACAATTACAATCAATTGTCCGATGCTGATTGCAGCATTTATCTTAAAGAATAGGCTTATAGACTCTTGCCTTTTAGACTCATCATCAATGTTTGACAACGACACCTGTAAACTTCTATTAAGCTGCATTGACATAATAGCCAATAAACTAGTGAATTTTAGAGCAATAGTATAATCTGCGACCTCACTCAAAGTGGCATAATAGCTAATGATCACCACATCTATAATAAAGAGGGTATTAATTACTGTTCTATTAAAGTGATCCCACAATCCATAATCGTGGAGACTGTCTTTCAATATTTTTATCGTATTCTTGTCGATACTTGGTTTATATTTAAACTGGGCAAGGAATGCAGAAAACCAAACCACATTTGAAAAAATAGAAAATGCTATTAATAACTCGGCATAAGCATCAAGTGTTGGATAAAAAATTAGGTATGAATAGGTCGATACCCGCCCTATCGCGAGAAAAAAACTGATCTTTGTTGCTTTTTTCTGTTTAAAATCGATATAAAATATTGTTTTGAGCCAACCACTTAGTGATAGGGCAATAAAATCCATCGTCAGGGCGAAAAAAACAAATGAAATACCTTTAAGCTTTAAATCTGAAAAAACCGTGTAATCTAGCATTAAAAACAAACACAACATCAAGGCTGCTTGCAGCAACCAAAACAAGAAAAAAGCCGTTAAGACATGATCTCTTTGTTTTTTTTGCTTGGATATTTTAGGGTAGTCACGAAGTAAAACACGAATTGGTGCGACATCTAAATAACCAATAAAAACAAGATAACCACCCGCTATACCTAATATTGCAATGTCATCCACCGGCAATATCCTTACAAGAATAATAAATGCCAGTACCGTTGAAACTTTAAATAATAAAATATCGAGAACTGAAAAAAATGTATTGCCAAATACCTTTTTACCGAACCCTTCTTTCGTAATTTTTTCAGTCATTATAATAGGTCTGAATATACTTTTGATATCTTGTCTGAAATGCCAATCTCTGTAAATAAACTATTCACTCTTAATCGGCCTGCTTCACCAAGCCTGACGCGCTCTTCAGGATTTGTGCCCAAGCTAAGCAATTCAATATATAAACGATAATAGTCATTAGGCTGTACAAGCACACCGGCATCACCTACAACCTCATCAATCGCACCGCAATGCGTAGAAATGACAGGGATACCACTTGCCATACTTTCAATTAACGCAATGCCAAATTGCTCTAGAATGTATTTAGTGGAGATGCTCGGTAGCGTAAATATGTCTGCAAGGTTATGATATGCAGGGAGTTCATGATACGGTCTCTTGCCAAGCAGTAAAAAATGCTTCTCAAGGCCGTAAAGTTTAATGCGGTTTTCAAGCTCCCCACGCTCATCACCCTCCCCGATTATTAAAAATAAAGGGTTCAATTTAAGCCATTCAGGATGCTTTGCTAATAATCTAGCTGCGTTGACAAGTGAGAAAATACCCTTTGTCCAGAGCAAATGGCCAACAGAGAGTATAATCAACCTATCTTCATCTATATTATGCTTTTTTAATAGAGAAGGTTCTTTATTTCTAGGTTTAAAAATATCGGTATTTACACCGTGACCAATAACACTTATTTTCTCTTCTGGAACATTTTCACAAATTAATGCCTGCTTTGCCCTCTCAGACCGCGCAATAAATTTATCGGTCTGACTGCGAACATAGCGAGCACGCTCAACTATCTTGGGTTTATGCAAATACCAATATGGATTAACCTCACACTGGACCGTAACTATTTTATATCCATACTTGCTTTTATTTTTGGCCAATTGCCAAGATGAGTAGAATGATTGCTCCTGCATATGAAGAATATCTAACCCTTCCAACATTCCCTGGTAGTTCAACAACACCTCATCGTAACCAAAATATTTTAAGAAGTTGGGCACTGTTTTTCCAAACATTTTTCTTGGAAGCAAGTTATTTGCGTAATCCAGGCACCCAACTTCTATTTTAGGAAGCGTTATACTGCTGACGTCAAACCTATGTGATTTTGTATATGCAGTAGATATTTCGAAATCATCTGTCAACTTTTCTATATATTGTGTTTCAAAAGGGTTTAAAAAAGACCCTCTGAAGTAACAGACATTAGGCTTTTCCATAACTACATTCCACTCGAAGTATTTTTACAGATAATTATCATTTTAAACAGTACAACGCTATCCGCGAGTACCCCTCATCGCACGAACACCGATAACGTATTTTGAATTTCGGCTGACGCGCAAAGGGATTCCCTGAATAATGTCTGAAGCATATTCTTGATCTTTTCGGTCAAACTTAACCTCTACAACCAGCGTTCTAGGAAGGTTCGTTTTTTTAATCAGGTTCGGATATCGTTTGTATCGCTGGTCCCATACATTTTGCTTGGTATCAACCGTAACACGGACTCTTCCATCTCTGGAGACAAAATACCGACGGTAATACTGGTTTATAAAAATAGGGAATGGTTGATGTTTTATCCAACTTTTTCCTTCATTGGAGATCTGATCATGGATTCCCTTTTTTATGTCAGTCCAATTACACCCCTCATGGAAGACAGGGTCTTTAACCAGGAAATTCTTTTTCCAGCCAAAGTAATTTCGTTTACATTTAATTTCCAATACACCGGGAGCGGGCTCATTGCTTTCCCCATACCAACGATACCGTAATTTAATGCGTGAACTTGCCCCTGAAAGGTTCTCATTAAATGAATGATAATCGTGTGTATCAAAATAAACACTGTTTATCCAGCGGTCAGGATAGGGATTGGAAAATGAGGCCCAGTGTGATTTTATCCAGAGCAATACTGAATGCAGGTGCATTTCATAGGCGACAAACTTTATTTCATAGCGCGCTTTTTCAGGGATGTTGGTTATCATCAGCGCAATCCCGGTTTCATTATTGTTTTATACATTTCTTTCACATTGATATCTTCTGTTTCGACCATTTCCCCATCAAGGATTATTTGATTCCCTTTTTGGACGCGTGCTGATTTCACTGGGGGTTTGAACGTGAGATTTGTTCCCGATATTTTAGCGCCACCGTACTCGGGTTTTTTAATATAAGCCATCAATCCCACGGTGCTGATATTGGCAAAGTGGCTGTCGCTTATTGTTAAGGTAGAACCGTCTTTACTGGCAGCACCGGTACCCGCCCCATTAATATCGATATTTTTAGCAACCATTGCGCTTTTCTCACCCACGGACAGTGCTTTGTCATCAATATTAATGAACTGGGTTCCAGTGACCACGACATTACTCCCGGAAATATCTATTCCATCACCACCGCCCGCAAGGCCGATATCTTTAAAAATGCCCTTGGTGAACTGACCGTCGGAAAAATCTGAATCAAAGGCATCAGAGGCGCTGCGTTCTATATATATGTCAGTAATGTCAAAACTAGAATGAATAACATTCAGTGCGTCTTCACCGGAATTGTCGATGAAACTGACATTATTTATTTCGATATTACTTTCATAGAAAGTAACGCCCCCCGTCAATTGCCAGCCGCCCTGCACGATGCCTTTCGTTTTTCTAAACTCAACATGTGTAAGTTGTGACGTTGCCCCTGCTTGCATCACAACAATACCTTGCCAGTTCGGTATTTCACGTCCGGTTTCGGCCCCAGCATTAGCCCCAGGGAATGGCTCAAGTATGATGGGTTCTTGTAAGCTCCCCACCATCTTCACTGGCCCATAAGACATCAATATGGCATTGTTCGAGAACTGTAGTGTAGTCCCCTTGTTTATTTTCAGCGTATACCCTGAGGGTATAATAAGAGACTGGGTAATTTTATGAACACCCTTACTCACTGATAGTGTTTTATGCGCTTCATCAACCGACAAAAACCGGTGTTTCACTAATTGATCTTCAAGGGTAGACGTTGGCAAAAATTTCGTTGCTATACTCGGGTAATATGGCATCGCTTTGAGAGTATAGGTTTGTTCCCTTCCCGCTATTTTTGCGGATACTTCCAGGTCGTATTTTTTTACATCAAACCCATCCACTTCAAGGGTTACCGAAAAGACGGGGGTATCACCTTTTTGTAATACGGGAAGCATTAAGGGTAACGTGTAGGCAGTATTTTTTGGCGTTTTTAGACGAGGAGTTTTCGATTTTTTTGCTTTAAGCTGGATATTGGTAATGTTGATATCGTAGGGTACCGCGGAAGCTAATTCCAAACGGAACGTGTTATCACTTATTCCCTTTTTCCCATCGATGAGATAGGCATGTAAAATCCTCGGATAATCAATCGCTCGAATATCATCAAGTTTAATGTTGTCAGTGAAGTGGTACTCGCGAGCGGTGTATTGTGAAAAATCATACGTTGATATAAAAGTGGCTTGCCGGGAAAAATATTCGTAATCTATTCCCGGCAGTAAAAAATACTCATTTTGCAATTGATGAAGTATGCCTTCCTCTTTAGCTTTAAGCGTTTCGAGCAAATTTCCGCGATTAATATTATTCGCCAAAGAGAGTATAGCGTCCTTATAAGCGTTAAAAATAACAGGATCTTTGAGTAACTCGCTGAATAGTTGTGATTTTCGTGATACCAGCGTATTGACCTTGCCACGATCATCATGATTGGCATCGTAAGCAATGGGTTCCAGCTTCATTGTAATAGGGTTTAAATAAAACCGAATGTTTCGCCACTCTAATACATGCCAGGCACCCCAAAGGTCTGCGGCGGCGGCTAATTTCCCTATTTGTGTTGCATCGAATACATCAGATGCCTTCATTTCGCCACTAACGAACCCTCTGAGCATTCCAACGGCATTCCCATAGTCTCGGGAAAGTCTTTCGGATTTCTTCACTTTCGAGCTGCGGAATGCATCGATGTAGGTATTTTTATAACTATCAAATACCCCACCATCCAATCCCATTCTTCGTTCAAATCCATCACGAGCATCAAATACGATGGACTCGTCAAAGCGAACGATAACGCCCTCTTTCCGACCATTTGCTTCAAGTAACTCTTTTGAAAAATGCTCTTCAACCGCCATCAAGCCAATATTTTTGCCATTGACGCTCAAATCTACAAAAGAATACCGAGGTGCCAAGATATCCAACTGCGCTAGTATTTCAAAAAAGAGGGGCTCCTGTTGGAAACCGCGTGTTTTTGGATGTTGTACTGAAAACCTGCGCAAACCAGAAAAATGGTCTTTGCCTTTAGTATGTACCCGAAATGACCATTTATCGCCTTTCAGATGATCAACAAAATCCCCTTTCAGGCGAATTTTCGCGTTAATTTTTTCTTCAATACCCCTTACTCTGATTGACGCTGGCACAAAATCATTTTTTCCCTGTACCAATAGATTTTTTTTCAATGCTTCAGCACGCTTTTTAAATATTTTTTGCATGTGCTTAAACTTGACGTCTAGCACCAACTTAGGGACTTCTTTTGCGCGCACAAAATTTAACGGGGCATCGAACAGTGCTTCACGTAAACGGATATCATGTTGTACATAACCAAAGCCTTTAGATTTCGTCCACTGATGGAATTCAGATTTAATTTGCCCTTTCAATATAAAGGCCAGTACGAGTACAACGATGGTTGCACCCGCAAACAGAGAAAACATACGACGAAACTTTGCGGGATCGAATATCGTTTGTTGATGTTTTACCGGTCGTCTGGCATTTTTATGTGGTGAAACTAACATACCGTTTTATACACTCGGCAACTGGTTCTGGTCTAAAAATGTAATCCCAACCCCGGAAAATGTCTTTCTCATTTCGTCTGTCAACGCCGAAAGATCACTCGTTGCCTCAATATCAACAAAATAAGTCAGCTCAATCGAGTTATCGCGTACGTCGTATCGTCGCAGGTCACACGAGACCGCATGTTTATTGATTAACTCATTTATTCTATTTAAATGATTTTCTTCATCTTCGCCGTCTTTGGGTTCCCAGTCGATTGATAAAAATAAGTTTTTATTTTTGTAGGTTTCTCGACGAAGTTTGAAAAGCGCCATAAATACCAATATCATTAATACAGATACCACCGTAGGAATTGTTTGTTCTGCACCCAACCCCAAGCCTGCGGCAATGGATACAAAAAGGTAGGCGAGTTCTTCAGGCTCTTTGATCGGCGTTCTAAATCGAACGATAGATAATGCACCCACCAGCCCTAATGAAAGTGCTAGCGAAGATTTGACCACAGAAATAATGAGCACTGTGGTCAACAGTATAAAGGGGAAGACCTGAGCAAACTCTTCTCTGTTCGAAAGCGTAGAACCAAACTTTCTAAAATGCCATCGAATAACCAGTGCCAAAATTGCACCAATTAAAAGACTTATCAGTAGCGCCGTTATTGAAAGCGGCGCTTTCTCTGTTAATCCTAATGTATCTAACATGGTATTACCTTTATTAAAAAAATAAAAAATTAAATTTCATAATGTTTGATTAACTTTTTCTCACATATCGTCCGCGGTAGAGAGTTCCCGCTAAAATGATTGATAAAAGTCCCAATAGAATAACAATGGCGACATTATTGTTTTCACCAAACGCTTTATTTATATTCAAATCTTTATCAGTCAGTGATATTGTTTTCAAGCGATTTTGGGTCGGAGAAATCAATGTAAACTCAATGCCCACTGGTTTATCGTTTGCCGCAAATACCAATTCAGAGTAAAGCGAGTCTTCTTCATCATAGGAATACACCAGCGAGCTTTCGAACCAGTCTTCTCTCTTGATTATTCGTGATTTAAAGGGAGAGCTACTAAAATCATAAATCGTATTAGCCGATGTCCACCCATTAAGTTTAAATTGATGGACTTCTGTTCGGTGCATATCCCCTGATATCATCAATACCCCGGATATTTCGTTTTCATTAATGCAGGAAAACAATCTTTCCTTTTCACTTTCGTAATATTTCCCACTCCAACCATCCACTCTGTCCGATGCCAATGGCACACCACTGGCGATAACCTTATAGGTTGCTTGTGACGATTTAAGTCCATTGCACAGCCAGGAGAACTGTTTTTCACCTAATAACTGCGGTGCATTTTCACTCTGCAAGGAATGGTAACGGGTATCCAACATAAACACTTCGATGTTATTGATAATAAATGACGTATATATTCCCTTTTCTTGCCGGTTTTCATTGAGTGGGTTAGGCCAATACTCCGTAAATACTTTTAAAGATTCGTCTTTTAAACTAAAAGTGCTATCAACGTTATCAGTGCCAAAATCATGATCATCCCAAATGGCATACAGGGGTACCGAGGCCGATAAGGCTGAAAAATAAGGATTTTCCCGAAATACTTTATGATTATCTCGTCGAGTTTCAAGGTCGTCATCATCAGAATACGGTACATCACCTAATATAATGACGGCATCCGGCCCTTCTTCCAGTATTTTTTTAAATATTTGGCCTTTTTCCCGTTTCATTAGGCCCTGTGAATAACAGGAGCCAAATATTATTGTGGTGTCCCCTTTAGTACGATTGCTAGTACCTTTTATATTCGCCCCTAACGTTTTAAAGCGGCCAGTGACGTTTTCGCCCACAGATTGCCCCGCAGAGAACGCTTTATATTCATAGTCTGTATTTTCACGTAATCCAGAAACTCTGAATATGTGAGTATTATCGTTTAGCGCAACAGTCGTTGCTTGCCGTTCTATCAATTCCTTTGATTCTCGCGCCACTATTTGCAAGTTCACAATTCCGGGTTCGGTTGTTCTTACCCAAATGGCTATACCCTTTTCAGAAAGGTCCCCAAGTACTGGCCCGTGACTTATGCTGGCTTGCACATTCATGCTCATAGAAACCAACAATACTAAACTCAACAATCCTCGCACAAATTTTACCCTTCCAAGTATTTCCGGGGCTAAATACCACTTAATACTATGTAAACCACCTTATCATCACAGTCGGACATTCCAGTCAGACATCCCAGCAAGTCATTAGCTGGAGCCCTGCGATTCTGAATTGACAAAAGCCACTGGATTCCGGCTCAAAAGACTGCCGGAATGACGGTTTAATTTGTGGGTTCTTTTATGTCAATAAACCCTGCTTTTCTTTGCGTCCTTCATGGCCCTCGCGGCCCTCGCATCATTGCGGTATTTGCGTTAAAAACACTTACGTTAATTACACCGTCATCCCGGCATGTCTTTAGCCGGGGTCCAGCTGCACTGAACGGATAAAGGCCACTGGGTTCCGGCCCAAAAGACTGCCGGAATGACGGTTTCTTATATGTTTTGTCTGTCAAATACCAATGCACGGCACGATTACGTGGCAGTACAGATTCTATTTATACAAACTCACCCATCACTTCATACGTCACCGCATCGCGGGATTTACCGGTCTCACCGCGTTGCGAATTAAAATAGAGTCTTTTTTTGTCGGGGCTAAAAGCCAAACCGGTAATTTCTGACTTGTCATGGCCTGTCAGTTGCAAAATCGGTTTGATTTCTTTTTGTGGCGATATGGCAACAATTTGCATATCACCATCATCTTCACATATCAGTAAATGATCTTTTAGTACGGCAATAGTATCCACGCCGGTCAATACTGGTTTTTCATAATCGGCAGCGTCATAAAATATGGACATTTTTCCACTGCTAATTTTATATTCCCACACCCGGTCATCGCCCTTGGTGTCAAAATAGATAGATCCATCGCGATAAACGATACCTTCGCCGCCGTTAAATTTTGCGTTACCTTTCACTTGGTGGCGTAGTGGTGTTTGTTTTGCCTGGGGGTCTGTTATCCTCTCCCAGGTAACATCACCCTTATTATTGACCAAGGCGATTTCCAGTACACCTTGGTTCAAATCAGCTTTACCTTTTTTAACGCTGTCAGGTATATAGCGATAAAAACCACTGTCGCCTTTATCTTCTGTTAAATACAGAATAAAAGAGTCGGGATCAAATATTATTGATTCATGCTTAAAAAGGCCCAGAGCCGGCTTTGCCTCTGCGGCTTTTACACCATGCGGGTCGCACTCCCAAGTAACGCCCTTATTAATTTCCTCACAGGATAGCCACGTTCCCCAGGGAGTAAAACAACCACCGCAATTACGATGGCTACCCGACAAGATTGAATAAGCCGTTTCAATCTCGCCGTGCTTGCTGAACCGGATGGCACCAACGCCACCCCCTGCATTTTTCATTTCACTGTTAGAGGTATAGATCCAGCCACCACTATCAGTGCCTATAACACCGCCGCCATCCGGTGCTGAATGCCAAATATAGTCGGATTTTTCAACGGTGTAGCCGGACCGCGCAATAATGCGGGACGTGGCATTGGGTGGTAACAATAGGCCATTGCTATCTGGCTTGGCGCTTAACCCCGGGATGTCGTATCGTTTTGCATATTGTGCAACCACAGGAATTGTCGCCATGCCTGCTACGATTAAGCCATATTTAATAAAGGTCCGTCTTGAAGGCATAATTTTGTCCATTTTCTTTTACTTATTTTTTACAGTGTTGGGCATCGTTCGTTTTATCGACGTTTAAAAATTTCTTTGGCCGGATTGCCTTGTATAATGACATTGTCAGGCACTTTTCCAGACACGACGGAATTAGGTGATACGATGACGCCGTTACCTATAATCGCCCCATCTAAAATAGCGACCCCCGCCCCCAACCACACGTCATTACCAATGCTTATTCCTTTAGAGGTTTTCTCTTGCTGGCAGACGGGAATATCCAGTCGATTATATTTGTAGTTATTGCCCACGATGGCGACATTCGGAGAGATCAAACAATAATCACCGATGGTGACTCCACCCGCATCAGCAGAAATAAAACAATTTGTACCAATGGACGTTTCTTTGCCTATAATTAATTTCCCAACACTGGCCTTAAGTTTGGTAAAAGAACTGATTTGTGTTTTGTTGCCAATTTCGATCAGTGGAGTAAGCTCAACTTCTGCCTTGGGGCTGACTTTGGCGCCATATTTCACCATGTAGTAGAGAGTCACCACGGGTGCTGGCACAAAAAACCGCCGAATTATTTGGGAAATCTTCATTTCGATTAACTCTTATGGGTATTAATGACAGCCACTAATTTTTCAACATTGGTGATATCGTCGATTTCATCCATGGTCAAACTAATGTTAAATTCCTGTTCTACGGCAGTCACCAGCTTGAGGTGATTAAGCGAATCCCAATTATCGAGGGTGTCCTGACTGAGCGCAGGAATAACGTCCTCTTCTTCAATATTGAAAATTTCTGCTACCAGTTCTTTTATTTCATCATCCATCATTCGTCTCCAAACTCACTTCCAAAAATTATTTCCATTTCGGGGCACTTCAATAAATCAACCTCTGTCGCTGACAGGGCGTAGCCCTCGCCATCACCTTTAACGGCGATATCAACTGAAAAGCCCTGTGACTCAAAAAATGTTGCTACGGGTATGTTCTTTTTGGTTTTGATGTACCTGGCGGACATTTTATTTTTTCCGCCCTCTAAAAGATATCTTTTTTTCATTACATTCATGATGGCAGTTTCTATGCCCCGCCCCATCGCTCTGCAACTCAAGATAAAACTGTCTATTCGTACCTCTGTTTTCCTGACTTCAAGCAATACGAGACCGACAATGCCCATGTCGCCGTAGTTGTCAGCGACGGCGAACAGGGTTAAGTCCCACTGTTGTTCTTCGATAAACTGTTCAACCTGGCCGGTGGAATAACGCTGAGTCGTAGCGTTAAACTGATTTGTTTTGGTAAATAGTTGATGCGCACGTGGAAGGTTTTTTTTGTCTGCCGTTAACACGGTGAGTGTCGTGCCCAGATTCCCCAGGAAATCATCGATATCGGCAATGTCATTCTTTGATGCGTCACGCAATGCATTTTGTTGGTACTGCTCCAGCTTGCCGGCATCTTCTTCGGTGAGAAATAATTTCTCAAAATAGTCTTTTTTCAGGAGCGTGGGTAAATATCCGGTCGGATCGGTTGGCAAATCAGGCACGGCCACGTCAGGCAAAGCATTAAGCACAAGATTACGTTCTACGGGGTTGTCATCAACAAAGACAATACTGTCTTTGCCAATATTCAGGATGCTGGCGATAGCTTCAATACTTTTATTTTTGGTATCCCAGGAAATTTTTTGCACCGCAAAATCATCCAGACTTAACGGCATGTCCGTTTTTTCACGAAACACTTCTTCGGCGTCTTCGCTATTATTTTTGCTCGCAATGGCCAGTATGATGCCGCGTTGCTTCAACGTCTGGTAAAAAGACTGCAAGTCATAAAATACCTCACCTTCGGGATACCCTTTACCGATTTTCAGGCCAGCAACGCCATCTTCTCCCACGACGCCTCCCCACAGGGTGTTGTCCAGATCCAATACCAGACATTTTTTGGTTAAGCCCTTAATCGCCTTGAAATAGCGGATAAGTTCTAATGACAGTTCGGACAGCGCCGATTCATTTAATTCCATCTTGGCGATGTAGTACATTTTAACGGAGGTACTGGCCAGTTTTCCGTGTCGAGACAACACATTGTTTTTATCGACAATAAAGGTTCGTGCATCGTCCCTGAATAATTCAATGAGTTTCAGATTAAGGCGTGCATACCATTCAACCTCTCCCATACCCAATTGGAAATCGGCAATACCGGCCTTTGCATAGGATGGCTGAACAAAATTAGATACCAGTAAGGTGGCATTGGTTTTTTGTTTACTGAGGCTGGCCAATTGTTGAAGAGTGTCGACGACACGGTCCAGCTCTTGATTTTTTTGTTCAGTATCAAGCTGTAAAAATTGGTGATTAATTTTAGGTGATAAAGAGGGAATGGATAAATCCAGATAAATAACGTCTGCGTCAAAGGCTAATAAGCCACTTGAGTCTGTTAAAAACTCCTGAAAATATTGATTATAGGGCGCCACATAGCTTTCTACCTTCACATTGTCCAGGGCATGAAGCGCGCTTAAATAACCAGGCAGTAAATCAATAGTGTGGTTCGCTAACAAGGCGACCTTCAAATCACTACCGTCCCTGAGCCGTTCAACATTACGGGCGATCAGTTCTATTTCACGTGCGCTAAAATCAGCGTTTTCGAGCGCACACAGTATCGCAACCAGTTCATCCCAACTGGCGGCTTTTTTGATACTTTGTTTTTGCGCTTTTTCCATGAACAGAGTAATAGCTTACAGAAATCCGTTTTCTTTATACCAGGCAACGGTGCGCTTCATCCCTTCTTCCAGACTGACCTTGGGGGAGTAACCCAGCTGGTCTCTGGCTTTTTGAATATTGAACGCGCGGTTATTTTTGTAGAACCGTACTCTACGTCGGTGCAAAGGCGGTTCTATTTTAAGCGGAACGCATATTGATTCAATCACAACAGCAGCCGAGTAAAAGAACCAATAAGGAAATTTAAGCCACGGCATCGGCGCGCCTTCGGCATCTGCCACAACCTTGATGTAGTCGATTAGCGGTAAATATTTGTCGCCACCAATAAGGAATGTTTCACCAGATACGTTTTCTTTTGTGAGCGCCAACATAAAGCCATCCACAATGTCATCAATATACACGGCATGAAAGTTTTCCTGACAGGGGCCAATAATCAAAAATGTCTTTTTGGCGAGCATTCTGAACATTTTCAGCATACGCATATCACCCGGCCCATACATGGAACACGGGCGAACAATAACCACTTCCATCTCGGTTTTTCCGATCACGGATTCTACGTATTGCTGTGCTTCGAGTTTTGTTTCCTGATACAAATCACCTGGCGCATAGGCGGTGTTTTCATCAGCGGGGGAGGATTTCACATTGCCATGCACACCAATCGTAGCGCAGTGCACAAAACGCTTTACCCCTGCTGCCAAAGCCGCATCGACAACCGCCTTTGTGCCTTCTACATTGATTTTGTGGTAACTCTCGGGTGGCCCGGAAGCCGTTCGGAAATTGGATACCAGGTGGAAGACGTAGTCAGCGCCCTCAACCAGTTTGACCATAGCAGCACGGTCGGCAATATCGGCAATAACAATATTATGGACGCGTCCTGTAAACTGAGCGGCTTTTTCTTCGCTACGCGCCAGTATGGAGACTTCGTATCCATCTTTAAGCAAGCGCTCGGTTAAATGGCTACCCAAAAAACCCGTTGCACCGGTGATGGCAACTCGCCCTTTCCCTTTTACTAACACTCCTGATGTCACTTCTGATTGCACTTCTGATTGCACTTTTGAATCCACTCCTGATTTCACCCCTGATTCCGCTCCTGTTGCCACACCCTGCTCCTCAAATATTGTCATTCCCGACGTCAACACTGTCGGGTTGGCGTGCGCTAACCCACACCGGATAATTATCCCGCAATTCCTGAACATTATTGACTTTTAATGCTTGATCCCACCCCAGCGCATCCGCCAAAAAATCCACACAATAACTAATGGCTTCATCCTTCGGAATGGCAAAAGAGCCCAGTTCTGTACGCCGTAAAACAAGGTCTGACAGCGTACAAACCATTTCATGATCAATGACATAGCGTAGTTCTGCCTTGATCATATGCTGTGTGCCCGGCACTATTTCTGCCAGCAATGGATCGGCGATGGCGTATCTTACAATATCATCCACTTTACTGCCGTAATTGTTGACCAGATTATTGAGGGTCTCTGTGCTCAATTGAGCACGGTAGCGTTGCTGGCATTGCGCCAAAAATGCCGCACTATCGATGATATCACCACCGTAAAGCGGCGTTTTATGGGTTGCCGATGGCTGCAACGGTACTGAAAGCGATGCTGAAACGGCGTCTAATACACATTTCGCGACGTCTCGTGCGGTGGTGTATTTTACCCCCTGCACCTGAAACAGACCTTTTGCCCTGCCATGTTCTGCCGCAGAGATAATCTGGAAATTTTTCTGCGGTTGCGGCTCCCCTGTTTTCGGCGAGTTAGCTTCCACGGGTAACCTGCCAAGATGCACGCGCGTCACGTCTGCCTGGCAGAGATTTAATGCCGGGAGAGCACTGTTAACTTGGGCAATACAACTCGCCAGTTCCTTATCCGTAATCGCTTGATCTTCTGGTTGTCCGTTATCCTCAAAATACCAGGTGCCCACGATGCTCCCCTCTCGCCAGGGAGTAATGAACAGCAGACGATTGGTATTATCCGGCCCTTCAACAATTCTGGTTTTCACACCAACCGCACAGGGGGCGATCTTGCGATTAACCACCAGATTAACGGCTCGGGTTTTGCGTGACGTTTGAGGAGAGACATTTCCGGTTAAATCCGGGGCGTTATCTGATTCCGCCATGGTCCAGGGGCCACTGCAATCAACAACAACGCTCCCCTTTAGCGTCAGTGACTCTCCTGATAAGACGTCCTCTGCCACAACACCTTTTATTTGCTTTTGCTCCTGCCCATAAAGCAATGCCTTCACTTCCACGTAATTGCCAATATGCGCGCCCTGCGCTTTGGCGGACATAAGAAAGGCCAATACCAACCGTTCGGAATTTGTCGCCTGAGCATCATACCAGCGCGCGCCGCCGGTAATCGTATCGTCGTGCAAATCAGGCAAGATGGATTGCAGCGCTTTAAGCGACAATAATGAGCCCGCGGGAATAGAATGCGTTGCATCCAATCCCTCATTTCTGTCGTAGGCCAGCATGTCGTACAGTGTTGTACCGCCCCAAAGGGCAAGCCGGCTTTTACTGAGCTGCCGATACGTCGGCATAACACATTCCATTGGCTTTACGAGGTGCGGGGCAATGCGTAACAAGGCTCGCCGCTCGCGGATGGATTCCCGGGTACGCGCAAAATTCAAATCTTGTAAATAACGAATCCCGCCATGAATCACCTTTAGGCTGTTGGCCGAGGTGCCGCTGCCAAAATCACTTTTCTCCAGCAATACCACCGATAAACCACGCGATGTCGCTTCCCAGGCCAGAGTCGCGCCATAAATACCGCCACCAATGATGATGAGATCGTATTGCTCTTTGAACGCTGGCAATCGTGAATGGGTGTTGTCCGGCTTATGCATCGATCAGAAACCCCTTAAGAATCACTGAAACGGACAATCATCATTCTATAGTGTGATTGTTTACGGATAATCAGTAAATAATAATGGACAGAGTTCGGAGAAACCCACAACATTCTGGATTCCGGCCTGTGCCGGAATGACGGGCGTAGGGTAAACGCTGCACTGGTAAAAAGTGCAATGGTAAAATTAAGTGGCAGCATGATAGCGCTAGATTACCTGACTGTTAGCTAATTGAGAGTACAAGTCATTAACGCGTGCTTCAAACACCGGATAGCTGTGCTCTCGATCAATATGGGCGTGGGCTTTTTCAGCCAGTTCTGCACGTAAAGCATCGTCCTTTAATAATTCAAGCATGCCTTCGGCAAAATCCTCGGTTGTCGGCTCCGCCAATTTGGCAATATCTGCGCTCATCACCTGCGTATGTGTCGGCAAGTCCGTCGCCAATACTGCCGTACCGGAATGCAAGTAACTGTATATTTTCATGGGCGTATTCACGCCTTCGGTGCGGGGTGACAATAGGATATCGGCTTGCGACATATAATCACCAATACAGGCCACGGGCTTTCTGCCCAAAAAGTAAACGTGTTCTGCAATACCCAAGGTCTCTGCTAATTGCCGGTTTTCGGCAATATGTCCATCAGTACCGCCAATAATCACCAGCGTCACATCGTCAAATTGTTTTTTCACTAACGCAAAGCTTTCCAGCATCAGAGCGATACCTTGGTAACGCTCAAGGTTGCCGATATACATGGCAATATAGCCGCTTAGATTAAAATCATCTCTGATTTTTTCGATTTCTTTTACCGGTTTTTTCACCAGTGAAACATCTTTCAAGACGACAACATTTTTGGCCCCGGCCCGTTTTGCGTCATCGGCCAAGGCATCACACATCGGCACCACAGCGGCGGCATAACGCATGGGCAAGGATTCAAAAAATCGCATAACGCCTTCCAGTGGCCGCATCATAGGATGCTGAGCAACAATTTGGGTGGTCATGGAAGAATCCATGTCAAACACAAAAGGAATCGAGCGTAAGGGACAAACCGCCAGCGCCATAAATGCACTCTCTTCTACCGCATGCACAACGTCATACTGTTTTTTTCCAGGCTGTTTCCTCGTTAATGAAATCAACTTGAAAAACATAAAGGCATCGCAAATAAGTTTTTTTGCTGACAAACCCGGAGGAATCCCCACCAGTTTCATCCACGGGCGAACACGGTGTATCGTTAAGTTTTTGTAATTACGATCACTGCCTTCATGGAAGGTGAGTAAATCAACCTCATCCCCGCGTTTGCTCAAGGCTTGCAACAGCAAGTCAACCGCTATAGGTGTACCCCGTTCGTGATAAAAAGGATGGGGTGCCAGTAATAGAACCTTCATGATGCAGACTCAGGAGAAGCCGGTGAAGAAAACCTGAGAGAAAGCTGGTTTTGTAAAAACCGGATTGGCCCCTGTAAACGACCATAAGGGGAAAGCGCCACGGTAGAGTCTAACAGTAAACGGTGAATAGCCTGTGCCGGTGTTTTGCTGGATACCGAGATGGATAAGGTAAACCCAAAGCTGCCTGCCCGAGAGGCATCGGCCGTTAACGGCAGTGGGTCACTGCCGGGTAGTATACGTATTCCTTTGGCGTTAGCCTGTATGAACTGAGGTACATTACGCCAAAAAACCGGTCGCCCACCGTTATCGCCCAGCATAAAGGGGAAATCCTGTGAGGCAAGTAATTCGCTTACCCGTTTTCCGCGCCCTCCCAGCCACTTACCCACGGCCCAGGGCAATACAGCCAACCCATCGTTTTCGTTAATTTTTTCCAATAGTTGTGTTAACGGTTGTCCGTCATCAAATTGTTGTTTTGTCAGCAGAGCTAAAACTTCAAGGCCTTCCGCCGTAATCACTTGACGCCCCGCCACAATCAATAATGATTTTTCCTCATTACTGGCCAGAAGCGTCATAGGCTCTTCCGGTAATGGCTGAAATTGCCATTGTCCGTCATTTTTCAACGTATTCTGCTGTTGAGAGAACCAATCACAACCTGATGATTCACTGAGTAATAACATGCCGGTTATGGGAGTACTCAGTGGTAACGCCCTACTTGCCTTCCGAAAATTTTCCCAGGCATTGTCCAGAAACTCAGTCACATTATAGGAAGGGTAAATATGCACATGCGCGTCCACCAGGGGTGTAAAGTGCTCATGTGCCGTAAAATCTATGTTTTTCATATCGTTCATTTTTAAATAATCAGCTTTCTGGATTTTTAGATGATGGATTGCTTTTTAGGTTCGACGGGCAGCTTTCAGTCAATATTGCCTCATCATTTTTCCAGCGATAAGCCACCATTTTTGAGTTTTCTGGCATTTTCACTTCATCCATCACCTTTAAAACGAAGGCGACTGTGTCGGCGGGCACCAGGTTGGGTGCGTGTAAAAAGCGTCTTTCTTCCCCCACAATAATACCACGGGCATAACAGCTCATCAGCGTTTCGAGGGACTGGGGTGTGCTAATCATCAATCGCCCGGTTCGGTAATCACGGCTGAATTCAGTGGCATTTCTAGTTTCCCGTAAATTACTGTCATTCACTTCTATGTCAAAACGGCCCAGATAATAAAGCGCCATGACACCCGACGTGGTTAATACCAGCTCATCAACATCGATTTTCCCTTGCAAGGTGTTAGCGGCGGCTCGCCAGTCCGCAGCGCCTCGATACCCGGCGTCTTCTGGCCAGGTTGCATCAGCCTTGGTGAGCATTTTAAGCATTAACGGAAACGCCGGTGTTGAGATCATAAAAAACAAAACAACCACGCTCAGTATTGCTTTACCTTGGAGGTTTCGCCACATCAGTGGGTAAAAAGGTTGATTTTCATTATCGACAATTTTCCGCACCTGTTTTTGCAAATAGGGAAATAATTCTGCCAATGCACAGGCCCAAATGATGAATAAAAAAGGCATCACATAACTGAAATAACGCGGTGCCTTAAACCCACCGAAGGAATGAACCACAAAGGCAACCACAAATATCATCAAACAAAAAACAATCGGGCCGGGCTTTTTGGCCAGCGCCAACATGGCCATCAGCGGAAACAATGACCACAGTGCCGGATATTCTTCCAATAACCAATAGTGATAAAAACGCAAATTCGGCGAGCCACCGGCCACGTCTCCCCAATGGGGCGTATTTGTCAACACGGCTAAATAATGCGCTGCGGTGCCATTAAGCACGGCAACAATGGCCAACACCCCAGCCCCGGCAAACGCCAGCAACAGTATTCCCCAGGGCTTACGTTGTGCTTTTGGTTTTTGCACGTATTGATACACCCCATAGCAAAAAAACCACAACCCCATTCCCGCCAAAGCGACCAAAGTGGTTATTTGTAAGTGCTTGGCAAATGCCAGGAAGATGACAATAACGATCGACCAAAGCACTTTTACCGCCATTGAAAGACTCGGACGATGCAGCAAATAATAAAAGGCAAAAGCGGCCGAGGTAACCAACAGGCTTTGTAACGAATAAAACCGCGCATACTGCGATAAATACATCGCCAGGGGAGAAAAAATGATGAATAGACTGGCCAGTATCGCCGTGGTGCGCCCCATGCTCCAACGCGTCCAAATATAGACAACGGCAACCAGCAGGCTCCCCGCCAGCAACGAGGGTAACCGGGCCACCCACAGTGATTCCCCAAACAGGTAAAAAGCCCCCGCCACCATAACGGTAAAATAACGGCTACGGGTATAGCTGCCATCACCAATGGCAAATGTGCCGTTTTCCAGCCAGGAGCGCGCCGCCAAAACGTGATACAGCTCATCGTGTAACGGCGTGTGGTCAAGATAAATAAAACGCACCGCCGTTGCGAACAGGAAGATGCCTAAAACTTCCAGCCAAGGCGCATTCTGCCACCACGCTGCGGCACCCTGTATATTTTCTGTTGGGTTATTCGTCCCTGATGGATTATTCATTAGCTAATATTAATTCCGTGCCTGCATTGATGTGCTTGTGTTGTTGTATTTGTGTGGTTGTATTTCTGTCGATGCACGTGTATCCATGTATTTGCATCGATTTTGTGTGTGTGTGTGTGTGCAAATGCTCGTTGTCAATCTGCGCGTTTATGAGTCAACCGGTGTCGTGGTTCCCAGTAAGCCACGATACAAATCCAGATAATTATTTAACATACTTTGTTGAGTAAATTGTGCCGCGACACTTTTTCGCGCGGCTTCTTTCAGGGTATCGCGTTCTTGTGCAGACAACGCAAACAGGCTTTTTAAGGCGTCGGTTAGCGCCGCCACATCGCCATAGGGAAAAAGGAATCCATTAACCCCCGGTTTGATCACTTCATAAATACCGGTGACATTGCTGGCCACACAAATCGCACCGCAGGCACCCGCTTCCAGTAATACCATCGCCAAACCTTCGCGCTGGGAAGGCAGCACGACACACTCGGCATTTTGATACAGATTGGCCAATGCCTCTTTACCCTGTGAGGGTAAAAAAGTCACCGAATCCAGAATATTCAACTCTCGCGCCTGATTTTCCAACGCTTGTCTTTCATCGCCATCACCGACGATCAGTAATGTCGTACCCTCCACATTACGCCCCAGGGAATGCCAGGCTGACAACAGCGTGTCCACGCTTTTTACCGTCGATAATCGCCCAGCATAAAGAACGTACTTTCCCGAAGGGGTATTGGCAGAAGGCTGTCCCTCCTCACCCCAATCCGCATCAATGCCGTTATAGATAACCGAGCCTTTGTCGCCAATGGCTGGGTATGCCTGTTTTGCTTCTTCCAGCAAAGAATCACTGACGGCGGTAATTGCGTCGGCACAGTCAAACAAGCGGTTTCGCCATAATCGAATACGCGGATCACTTTGGGGCTCTCCCCGTATGTCTGAGTTGTGCACCGTCACCGCCAAGCGCCAACGGCGAGGAAAACGACACGCGCCTACCACCGTTAATGCCTGATGCACCGGAAAATGCACATGCACAATATCCGGGTTAAATTCATTCACTACCTTCCGAAACTGGCTGATACTACGGGCATGTGAAAACCAGGAGCGCGGTTTGGTGAGCGCAGGAAAACTGGAACCCGCCACTTTCCAGATCGGCACGCCCGGAGTTAGTTGCCGTTTCGGCGATCCCGAATGCCCCAGTTCAACCACCCCGGTAGGATGCCCCAGTTGAGTAAACTCACGTGAAAAAGTGCGCACCAGAGACTCAACGCCTCCCAGCGCATCAAGCTCGTCATAGTGGAAAATCAGGATTTTCATAACAATGATCAGATCGCCAATGGTCTAATGAATGGTCTATTGTGCAAAATAGGCGGGATTGTATCGCTAAATACAACTTTTATCTTCACTGTTAATAGATAGGCCGACTATTCCCCAATGGGTAAAAACTGGAAAATCAGGGCTTTCCTTAAAAGAAGCTTTGAAGGAAGCTTTGAAAGAAGCTTGGATGGAAGCTTGGATGGAAGCTTGGATGGAAGTTTAGAAAGGAAGTTTGGGATGTTCGTTAAAGCGTGGGAACAAAATATCACGGTAGGGGCCGCTATAAACTCTGTTTTTAGCACTCAGCACTATCTTTTATCTGTTTAGTAGGTCACGTTGCGCCGCTACGTGACGCAACGGCTTATTCGAGCACTCTTCTTCTCGGCTGGAGATAGTCGTCACGTAGCTTCACAACATAAGTATCTACAAAGTGGACATTAAAGCCGCTACAAGTTCGATTGAGCAAGAGCGAACCCCAACATTAGGCGGCGATTTCCACCTCCGCTGTTGGGGTTCCTGCGTCACCGCCAACCTACATTGCTAATTTAATGACATTGCATTGATATCTTTTGGCGGTGACGGCCCGAATGTCAGGGCGGGTTTGAAACCCTCCCCTAGAGGGAAACTTTATTTTCCGTAGAATGGAAACGAACTCCCCTGGACATTAAGAAAAGCATTCCCAATATCGTCATCCAACCCAGGCTGCCGCCACCACCGCCACTATCACCAGCGGATGTGGGGGATGCTGCTACAGCGCCTGCGCTGATCGGGCCACTAGGGTCGATGATAATGCCGTTAACGACGCCGTCGGCATCGCCGATTCCGCCATCTACCAGGGTTATGACGATTTGAGTGCCTTCGGCGGTCTCTGTGACTACGGTGTTGTCACTGTAGTCACTCAACACACCAGTAGCATCATCGTATTTGTACCATTTACTACCCTCGCCCAGCGCAGCGTTGAGGTAGATGGTAACGTCAATTTCTGCCGCTTGAATTCCCTCACCATATGGCAAGCCATCAATACGGAAATTGAAGAGACCATATGGGGCATCGGCACGATCAAGGCTTAGTGCCATTGGCAGTTTATTGTTTTCAGAAATGCTCAGGCAGGTAATATTGCCGTTACTGCTGCGCAAACCAATGCCTGCGCCAGCATTCGTCAGGTCACTTAGGCCGCAGACTTCATCTTCTTCACTATCAAGCGTGCCGTTTCCATCCCGGTCAACGTTACCATCAACCGCGTAGCTGTCTTCTGTGCCGTCACCGTCGAGGTCGCTGGCATCACTGCTTTCAATACTAAAGGGTTGTGGGTCAGACCAATCGGACAACAGGTCATTACTGTCACGATGTTGTACGCGCAGCGTATAGTCACCACTTAAATCCAACACGCCGGGGGCGACGCTGAGGTCGGTGCGCTCTTTGACTTCACGCAGGAAAACCACGGCATTGTCGCTGGTTCTTCTGATTTCCCAAATCGTACTGCGCAGGCTGTCATTATCGAGGTCACTGTAGTCAGCACCCTCGAAGCTGGCGAGTGTTGGCATTTCACCTTCGGGAAGCATAAACACGGGTTGCTCTGGGCGCTGGTTGCTCGCGACGTTATCGTTAACGAGAGGGTTAGTGCCACGTTCTTCTTCTACACTGTCGAGGACACCATCGTTATCACTGTCCGTCGTCGCATCAGCGATGGTCAGATTTGCAAAGAAATTCAACTCCCAGGCGTCTAACATACCGTCATTATCCGTATCGAGAGTAATCGGCGGTAATGGCTCAGGCAATGGCTCAGGCAATGGTTCAGGCAATGGTTCAGGCACTGGCTCAGGTAATGGATCTGGATCGGGCTGTGTTGTCGGTGGCTCGACAGGTGGCTCTGTTGGAGGTTCAACAACGGGAGGCTCTTCTACAGGTGGTTCTGTAGGTGGTTCAACAGGAGGC
>NVUB02000142.1 GCA_002401775.2 Ectothiorhodospiraceae bacterium | reverse complement strand
ATCAAGGATATTATCGAAGCCGGTGGCAGCGATGCCGACGGCGACGGCCGGGTCGATGATTTCACCGATACCAACAATGATGGCCTCGACGACAGCCTCGCCGCCAGCCCCTTGCTCGTTACCGACAACAATGGTGACGGTATCCCGGATTACCGGGACAACGGCGACAGCGACGGTGACGGCGTGGTTAACAGCCTTGACCTCGACAGTGACAACGACGGCATTCCCGACAGTGTGGAAGGTGATGCGAGCATTGATACCGACGGTGACGGCATCGCAGACTATCTTGACCTTGACAGTGATAACGATGGTATTTCTGACCTGATCGAATCGGGTGCCGGCCATTCTGCTGTGCTCGATAGCGATAACGATGGCCGCATCGATCCCGCTAACCCGGTTGGTGATAATGGTTTTGCCGATGTGGTAGAGACCAGTGTGGATTCAGGGCTGGCGGACTACAACAGCGATGGTAATCCTGATAGCCCGCGTGACACCGACAGCGATGGTACTCCGGACTACCGTGACCTTGACAGCGATGGCGATGGCATCAACGATATTATCGATGCCGGTGGCGTTGATATGGACAATAATGGCAGGATCGACAGCCCGGTAGACAGCAATAATGACGGCCGCGATGATACCCTCGTTACCAGCCCACTACCGGATATCTATACCGACAGTGACGGCGATGGCATTCCCGACTATCGGGATAACGATGACTTTGATCGCGATGGCATTGCCGACACAGATGATCTCGATACTGATAACGATGGGATTCCCGACAGCATCGAAGGCGACGGTATCGTGGATACGGATGGTGACGGTGTTCCAGACAGTCGCGATCTTGACAGTGATAATGATGGCCTGTTTGACTTGGTGGAGTCCGGTATTACGGGTTTTGCGGCCCTTGATGCAGACGCTGATGGCCGTATCGACGTCAGTAACAGTGTCGGTGACAATGGCCTTGCCGATGTGCTGGAAACCAGTGCTGACAGTGGCGTTATCAATGACACCGTGGCCGATACTGACAGTGATGGCATTGACGACTATCGCGACCTCGATAGCGACAATGACGGCATCCCGGATGTCGCTGAGGCCGACGGCAGCGACCCGGAGGGTGATGGCACCCTCGGTAGCGGCACACCGCAGGTGGATGACAACGGTCTTATCACAGGGGCTGGCCTGAATCCGTTGGATTCCGATGATGATGGTACACCGGATCAGCGCGATATCGACAGTGACAATGACGGCATCAATGACCTCATCGAAGCCGGTGGCAGCGATGCTGACAACGACGACCAGGTTGATGATTTCATCGATACCAACAATGATGGCCTCGACGACACTCTGGCCGCCAGTCCTTTACCGTTGCCCGACAGTGATAACAATGGCATTCCCGATTATCGGGACAATGGCGATCTTGACAACGATGGTATTGTCGACACAATTGATCTTGACACCGATAACGATGGGATTCCCGACAGCGTTGAAAACGAAGACGAAGACATGAAGGACACGGATGGCGACGGCATTCCAGACAGTCGTGACCTTGATAGCGACAATGATGGTTTGTTTGATCTCGCAGAATCCGGTATTGCCGACCCCGTCAGTCTTGATACCAACGATGATGGTCGCATCGATTTCAGTTATACCGTTGGTAACAATGGTCTTGCCGATATCGTTGAAATCAGTATCGACAGTGGCAGCATTAATTACATCGTAGCCGACAGTGACAGTGATGGAGTATCTGATTACCGCGACCTCGATAGCGATAATGATGGTACTCCCGATGCCACCGAAGGCGGCCGTAGCGACCCCGACAACGACGGCCGCATTCGCACCGGTAATCCGTCGGTGGATAGCAATGGTGTGGTCAATGGCAGCGGTGTGACTGCTCCTGACAGTGACAATGACGGTGTATCTGATTACCGCGACCTTGATAGTGACAATGATGGCATTATGGATGTTGTGGAAACTGGCGGTACGGACAGCGATGGCGATGGCCGTGTGGATGATTTTGGCGATGCCAATGGCGATGGTCTGGACGATGAGCTGGGTGGTAGCGCCCTGAATCTGCCGGACAGCAATAACAATGGCATTGCAGATTATCGTGATCCTGCCACCGCCGTACAACCGAAAATGGTGCGTACTGGCCTGCACGGGCTGGGTGGCTGTACACTGAATCCTGGGGCTGCCTTTGATCCCATGCTGCCCCTGTTGTTGCTCATTGCACTGTTGTCTCTCTGGCGCAGAAAAGTTGTCTGCAACACTGCTGTCCTTAAGTCAAACAACAATCCCTCAGTCAATTAACCCTTTTAGTAAGGAAAGGGACATAAAACCTATGTCAATGAATCTGCTTGTCTATCTCACTAGCTGCCTGCTGGGTGTGGCTCTAGCGATGAGTGCGCCAGCGGTCACTGCCGCCGGGGCTTTGACGGAAACAGGTAACTTCGAAAAACAGTGGTACCTAGGCGCAGGCCTCGGGCGATCCCACCTGAAACCGGATACCGGTGGCAGTGGTTACCGTGTGGATGACAAACATGATACCGGATACAAGGTTTTTGCTGGTTATGATTTCACCGAACGTTTTTCACTGGAAGGTTATTTTTCCAAGCTTGGCAAGACCAAACTATCACCTGATGGGAAAGTGAAATACAAGGACTTTGGCATGAGCGGACTGTATTACTTCTACAAATCCCAACGGCCCCATGTGGGTTGGGGTGTCTTTGGCCGTGCCGGCCTGGGGCAGATGAAAAACAATGCGGATATTAATATTGACCGTGATAATGAAAACCACATTATGTTCGGCACGGGTGTGGAATACGGTTTCGACAATGGCCTGGCCCTGCGTGTCGATGCCGATTTTTATGACACGGACGCACGATTTTTTGCCATCAATGTATTGAAACGTTTTGGTGTCGGTAAAGCGGTTACTAAAAAGAAAGTAGCACCCCAACCAGTCCCCACTATGGACAGTGATAACGATGGTATTGTCAATGGTGAAGATCGCTGTCCCAACTCCCTCATTGGCGCGGTAGTCGATAGCCAGGGTTGTGAGCGTGACGCTGATGGCGACGGGGTCACAGACAGCGCTGATGCTTGCCTAGAAACAGTTACTGGTGCAGAAGTTGATGCCCGTGGTTGCGAAATGGATGCGGACAACGACGGCATCGCAGATCGTGTAGATCGTTGCCCGGCTACGTCCCCCGGGGTGAATGTTAATGCGCAGGGCTGCGAACTGAAAATGACGTTTGTGCTCAAGGGTGTCACCTTCGCCACCGCCTCAGCCGAACTGGTCGGCGATTCGATGAAGGTGCTCGACGAAGTGCGTGATACTTTACAGCTCCATCCTGAAATCAAAGTAGAATTAGCAGGTTATACTGACAGCCGTGGCTCATGGAAATACAATGTGGGGCTTTCGCAGCGCCGTGCCGATGTGGTCCGTGCCTACCTTATCGGACAAGGGATTTTCGCCGACAGGCTGAAGGCAAAGGGTTACGGTCCGGACAAACCGATTGCAGACAATGCGACATCCGTGGGGCGTGTGCTCAACCGTCGAGTGGAAATGCACATTCTGGATTGATTTCGGCGGTTGCAAAACCGGGCTTGCTGCTTTTAATATAGCGCATGGTTTTTCCGCGCCAACTGATCTTTCCAGGTTGAAATGTTGCTAGGAAACGGTTCACAAGTATGCTGATAATGTGTGGCAATCTGTATTTATCGGACTTCAACTTTGGGCTCAAATACGAACACAGCACCTGCGTTATGCAATCTGCTTGGCGATAATGTATTTTGGCTGGCGCTTGTGGCTGGCCCGGTGGTGTGGGGTGTGTTGTACATCCTGAGCCCAGTGTCTTTTGGTGCGCAAGAATATCTGCAAAGAATTTTTGATCAATGGTGGCGACTGCTGCTGTTTGCCGGACTTTATCCTTTACTTGAAGAATGTTTGTTCCGGGGTTTATTGCAGCCCTGGTTGTTGCGCTATCAGTCAGTCCAGACCCAATTCATAGGTTTTACCGCCGCTAATGTGTGGACAACGATTTTTTTTGTTGGCGCTCATTTTTTTACTCACCCGCCCCTCTGGGCGTTGTTGGTTATTATTCCGTCACTCACTTTTGGCTGGTTTCGAGATAAGTATCAAAGTGTTGTCCCAGCAATCATATTGCATTGTTTTTATAATTTTGGTTATTTTGTCCTTTTTCTGTAGGGATGACGAATTACATTCGGAAAAATAGCATGAGCACTGTTGAGTAATTAGTTGAGTGTTAATGGTGGGCAGCCCCTCCTCTGTAAAAAAAACAGCAAAATGATACGGACAATCGCACTAAACTACCGCACTAAACTACGAAGGTGCAGCGCAACAGCCTATAAGGACACCTAAGCCTATAAAAGCCTATAAGAGCCTATAAGAGCCTATAAAAAGCCTATAAGGACACCCATGTTAGAGATACCCATAAATTTTACGTTAATCAAGTGCTTGGAGGGTTTGTAGTTAAATTCTAGTCATTTCTTAACATGGGTGTCTGGTTTAGTGTGGCCTGATCGGCACGGCTACCAAGTCATTTGTCAAGACCTCCAGGCTTGAGCCTGTATCGAGCCGGTCCATTTTTCAAGGCATCGCCGACATACCGCAGAGCACGGCCCATTATGGCGGACATCGAATAGCATAAACAAGATGTAGCCTTGTCCAATATGAAATGAGTCTGAACCGGGGGTGTATTTCTAGCATGAAATGAGCCTCAAATCGTCCAAATTGTTCATAATCAACTGATGAGAACGATTATGACGATAAAGAATTTAGACACGATTGAGGCTCTTGAAGCCTTTCTTCAAGGCAATCAGCCTGTCGCCTTTTCTGTTTTGGGGGATAAAACTGACCGCTACAATTTCATACGAAAAACGCTGGTAAAAATGAACTACATGAACCTGTCGAAAAGAGACAAGGGCATCGTCATTCGATACCTGATGAAAATGACCGAATACTCACGCCAGCAACTGACACGACTGATTAAAAAGTATACCAATACAGGCAAGATCAACTGGATGCCTTCTCGTCGCAATGGCTTCGCCAAAAAATATACGAATCTTGATATCCAGCTACTGGCTAAAACAGATGAAAGACATGACACACCTTGTGGTCATGCCGTTAAGAAACTCTGTGAGCGCGCTTATCACGTGTTTAATGATCAAGCCTATGAGAACCTCTCAGAAATCTCTGTTTCTCACCTCTACAATCTCAGAGATTCCAACCATTACAAACGGCAACGTCGCACCTTCACAAAAACACAGTCTCGTCAGGTGTCTATTGGCGAAAGAAGAAAGCCTCAGTCTGATGGGAAGCCCGGTTATATTCGCATAGATACGGTTCATCAAGGCGATCAGGATAAAGTGAAAGGCGTCTATCATATCAATGCGGTTGACGAAGTGACGCAGTTTGAAATCGTCTGCTCTGTGGAGCGAATCAGCGAGCAATATTTGATGCCTGCGCTTGAAGAAATGTTGGAATCATTCCCTTTCGCCATTCTGGGGTTTCACAGCGATAACGGCTCTGAATACGTCAACCGGCGCGTCGCTGAATTGCTTCAAAAGCTCTTTATCGAATTTACCAAGTCACGATCAAGACACTCGAACGATAATGCCCTGGCCGAAAGCAAGAATGGCTCCATCATCAGGAAAGTGTTTGGTTACACGCATATCCCACAAAAATGGGCGCCAGAAATCAATCAGTTTAATCGCACTTATTTGAACCCTTACCTCAATTACCACCGACCGTGTTTCTTCCCAAAAACGATAATAGATGCCAAAGGAAAAGAGCGAAAAACCTACCCTTTTGCAAACATGATGACACCTTATGACAAGCTCAAATCCTTACCGGATGTAGAGGGCTATCTAAAACCAGAAGTCACCCTAGAAGCCTTGGATGAATATGCCATGAAAATGAGTGATAATGACGCTGCGGATTGCCTGCAACGAGCGAGGCAAAAGCTATTCTGCTTGATTTCAAGTCAGGATAAAACCGGTTGAATGATTTGGGCTGTTTCAGACTCATTTGTTAATTGGAAAATACT
>NVUB02000141.1 GCA_002401775.2 Ectothiorhodospiraceae bacterium | reverse complement strand
AGTTGTTTAATTTCATCGGCACTGACCAGTGAAACGGCCTGCCCCGTGGCACCGGCACGGCCGGTACGGCCAATACGATGCACATAATCTTCGGCCACATTGGGTAAATCAAAATTGACGACTTGCGGTAGCTGTTCAATATCCAGACCGCGGGCAGCGATGTCCGTGGCGACGAGTACTTTCACCTTGCCGCCTTTGAAATCTGCCAACGCTTTGGTACGTGCTCCCTGGCTTTTATTGCCGTGAATGGCAGTGGCTTTTATGCCTTTTTCACCCAGATAACGTGTCAGGCGGTTTGCGCCCTGTTTGGTACGGCTAAAGACCAATACCTGCTGCCAGTCATTGTCACGAATCAATTGTGTCAACAATGCTGATTTCTGCTTTTTGTCGACGGGGCATAGCCATTGCTCGACGGAGGGCGCTGTGGTATTTCGTGGGGTAACGGAAATCTCGACAGGATTATTCACCATGCCTTTGGCAAGACGGCGAATATCATCAGAAAATGTGGCCGAAAACAGCAAGTTTTGGCGTTTTTTCGGCAGTGCTGCGAGTATTTTACGGATGTCGTGGATAAAGCCCATGTCCAGCATACGATCAGCTTCGTCCAACACCAGCAATTCAAGCGTCGAAAATTTCACGGCGTTTTGATGATATAAGTCCAGCAAACGGCCAGGTGTGGCGACCAATACATCGACGCCCTTGCGTAACGTCATCATTTGCGGGTTTATTTTTACACCGCCATAAACCACCGCAAAACGCAGCGGTAAATTTTTACCGTACTGTGAAACGCTTTCACCGACTTGAGCGGCCAACTCACGGGTCGGCGTTAAAATAAGAACACGCGCCTGATTGGCTTGCGCTCGCTCACCTCGAGATAACAGCTCCAGAATAGGCAGAGTAAAACCTGCTGTTTTTCCCGTGCCGGTTTGAGCAGCAGCCATGACGTCCTTGCCTTGAATAATAGCGGGTATGGCTTGTGCTTGAATCGGTGAAGGTGTGTCATAACCTTTTTGTGCAACAGCTTCAAGGATGGGGGCCGATAGGCCCAGGTCGGCAAAACTCATAAAATTTCTCTGGTTGCTATAATCTGGTTGCTAGAATCTGGTTGCTATAAATAGGATACTGCTCAAGTGTAGTTGCTATAAAAGACCGATAAAAGTGTTATTTTCAAGCAGCCTTTTTTGGGGTTAGCCCCTTTTGGCCGCAGCGCAGCTTACAGGATCTTCGTGGCTCCTGCTACGCGCCGCCACGTGAAATCCACTCAGCCGATAAGTCTGGAATTACTCCACCACCAATCCCATTTGAAAGACCACGTCCGGTGAGGCGTGTACGGAGATATCTTCACTCACCATCAGACTTAATTTAACGTTTTTTGCCAGCTGTAAATCGCCGCCCATCAGCAACTGCACCGCCGTTGCATTCACCTGCACCAGTGCGCTGTCATCATAAAAAGAGCTGTTGATATCGGCCTGTAATTTCAAGGTTATCCATGGTAAAACCTGCATTCCTGCGCCGAGGCTGCCAAAAGCAACAGCGCGGCGTTGTTGCTTTTTTAGCACCTTGCCATCACCCATGAGCAATAGTCCGCCACCACCGAATAAGCTGCCCGGATGAGCGAACCATTGCTCACGCTGGTCTGCCGTTGCCCATAAGGCAAACTCAGCTGCACCGCTACCCTGCAGCGCATCACTATCACCTGTGGGCAAACTTAGCGTCGCCCGTATTGCCATCCTGCGACCAACGTTGGCGCTTGGCCACTGCCTCCCCGCTTTTAGTCGCACATCTCCGATGCCGGCGGTACGATTAGTGAGTGCTAATTCAGTAACGCCATTATGTTGGTAACGATAAGTAAGACGGCCGCGTGGCGCTGCATTCCTGCCACCTTCTGGCAATCCAAAAAAATCGTGCCATTGGTCAATAAAACGGTCCAGCGAGCCGGGGGCATGGCTTATATAAGGGATTTGTACACCCCATTCCCAGCCCCTCCCTACCCCCTGCGAATAGATAAAGGTACTACGGTTGGTTTCACCATCAAACAATACACTTTCCGTTAAAGTGTCGTCGAAGGTGTAGTTACTGGCAAGACTATTGACCAACCGATAACGCACACGGCCCGTGGATAAGATACCCGCACGCTCAATTGCCGGCAGAGCATGTATTTGAATGAGCGGACTTTTGTTGAAACTGAAAAAGGGTTCGATACTGTTCACACCGACAATATGAACCCGATCACTATGCGTTGAGTCTTGCCGTGTTATCGGATTTTCAGCACAGGCGATTTGCGGAAAACTCATCATCAAAAGTACAACGCAGGCCGACGGTAGCCTGCCGTGTAAATCGATCATCGAGCAACGACTCCGGCTTGTTAGTATTTTATTGAGAATCGGCTATCCAGGTCCGGGCACGTTGTGCCGCCGCACGGACTTGCGCGGGGGCGGTGCCGCCAAGATGGTCACGCGCGGAGACGGAGCCGTCCAACGTCAGGACGTCAAAAACATCTTGTCCAATTTTGTCGGAGAAACCCTGTAATTCTTGTAGCGACATCTCCGCAAGATCACGCTCGGTGTCTACCCCTAAGCGTACCGCTTTGCCGACCACTTCATGGGCATCACGAAACGCTACGCCCTGACGCACCAGGTAATCGGCCAAATCCGTTGCGGTTGAAAAGCCGCGACGCGCCGCTTCGCGCATATTATCGTGTTTGGCGGTGATGGCAGGAATCATGTCTGCAAATACGCGCAGGCTGGCGCGGAGATTGTCCACCGTATCAAATAATGGCTCTTTGTCTTCCTGGTTGTCTTTGTTGTACGCCAGAGGCTGGCCTTTCATCAACATCAGCAAACTCATCAGGTTGCCGGTTATGCGGCCGGTTTTACCCCGAATCAGTTCTGGTACGTCCGGGTTTTTCTTCTGCGGCATGATGGATGAACCGGTGCAGAAGCTGTCGCCCAGTTCAATGAAATTAAATTGTGCCGAGGCCCACAGGATCAACTCTTCCGAGAAACGCGAGAGATGCACCATCAGTAACGCCGCGGCAGAAACAAATTCAATGACGAAATCACGGTCACTCACGGCGTCCAGCGAATTTTCCGTGGGCGCATCAAAACCTAAAAGTTCAGCGGTGTAAGCCCGGTCAATGGGGTAGGACGTTCCTGCCAGAGCAGCAGCGCCCAGTGGCATGACGTTAACGCGTTTGGCGCAATCAATGAGTCGCCCATGGTCACGCTTCAGGTTCTCAAACCAGGCCAGTAAATGATGGCCAAAGGTCACCGGCTGGGCGGTTTGTAAATGAGTAAAACCCGGCATAATGGTATCGGCTTCCTGTTCCGCCAGGGTCACCAATGCCGTTTGCAGACGCGACAATTCCGCCACAATGGTTTTCATTTCATCTCGCAGGTAAAGGCGCATATCCGTGGCGACCTGGTCATTGCGTGAACGTCCGGTGTGTAATTTTTTGCCGACATCGCCAATGATGTCGATCAGCCGCGCTTCGATATTCATGTGTACATCTTCACGAGCGATGGACCACTGAAATTCGCCCTTTTCGATTTCCGTGCGAATCGCTTCCAAACCCGTTTTTATCGCATCCCGCTCATTGGCCGTCAGCACACCAATTTTTGCCAGCATGGTGGCATGTGCAATGGAACCGGCAATATCATGTGCGTAGAGACGCTTATCAAACGTCACCGAGGCTGTAAAGGCCTCTACAAAGGCGTCAGTGGGTTCGGTAAAACGCCCACCCCAGGGTTTTTCCACGGTGTTATTCATTCATTTTTACTCATCATTTCTGTCATTTAAGCTGACGCGCAGTATAGACGATATTGATAATTGAAGGCTAAGTTAATAGATAAGTTAAGGGATAAGTTCTCCACAAAGCCTTCAATTTCAACGTATTATGCCGCAATAACAAACACACCCATCACAATAACAATCCAACGGGATAGCCCCTCCGCCCTCCCTTGGTTACACTTAATACCCATATGGCTCAATATCCAAACGACACAGGCAATATCGACAACCCAGGCAATACTCAGCCTAGCGGGTTTTTTCTGCCGGATTTTTGCAACGTCCGCATGGTATTTTCCGTCGTTATCATCAGTGAGTTATTGGCTATTGTACTGACACTGTCACCGTTACAGAGCAGCGAAAATCGTTGGAATGACCTCAGTATTATTTCACTTTTTGTACAGTGGGTGGGTCTGAGCAGCGCTGCGGTGTTATGCCTGGCGCGCCCCTGGCTGTCGCGGGTATCCGAAGTTCGCGCAGCAACGACCAGTTATATTTTGTTATTGCTCACCACCTTGTTCATTACCGAGGTGGCCTTCTGGATTGGCGACTTCATGCCCGTTTCAGGCCCGGAAACCAAAGAATGGCAGCATAATCTGTTATTACGTAATTTGGGCATTAGCGCCATCGTCAGCGCCATCGTATTGCGGTATTTCTATATTCAGCATCAATGGAAACAGAATGTCCGCGCCGAAGCGCAATCACGATTACAGGCATTACAGTCGCGTATCCGCCCCCATTTTTTGTTCAACAGCCTCAATACCATTGCCAGCCTGACCCAAATTGATGCCGACCAGGCCGAGGCGGCCGTTGAAAATCTCGCTGACTTGTTTCGTAATAATCTGGCAGATGCCAGCCTGCATATTACCCTGGCCGATGAGCTGACACTCACCAAACGCTATCTTGAAATCGAAAAGCTGCGTTTAGGGAGTCGCCTGCAGCTGCGCTGGAGTATTGACGAATTACCCGGTGATGCCTCCGTTCCCCGGCTAATTCTGCAACCCTTACTGGAAAATGCCATCTATCACGGCATCGAGCCCATCAGTGCCGGTGGCACTATCGGTATCGATGGACACGTTTATGGCAATGACATATACATATCCATTAGTAACCCTCGCCCTTCCAGAAATGACAGTGAACAACGCAAAGGTAATCAGATAGCACAGGATAATGTTCGCCAACGTCTGGCCGCTATTTATGGTGACGCGGGAAAGTTAAGCGTTCAGGAAGACGATAATGACTACATTATTACCCTGATTATGCCCTTTCTACGCGGAACTCCCTTAAATTAACACTACCACAGTCGATTAAGACACGCGCCTGGAACCATGAGTCTATGAAAACACTGATCGTCGATGATGAACCACTGGCTCTCAAGCGTATGAGACGATTACTGGAAGATATCCCCAATATAGAAATCGTTGGTGAAGCCAAAAGTGGCAAAGAAGCGTTGTTACGGTCAAGCGCACTGCACCCGGATATCGTACTACTGGACATTCGCATGCCTGAAATGGACGGGCTTGAAACGGCACTCCACCTTTCCCACATTCAGCATCCACCGGCGATCATCTTCACGACGGCATTCACCGAGCATGCGCTCGCGGCCTTTGACGCCCATGCCGTCGACTATTTGCTTAAACCCATTCGTCGAGAGCGTTTAGAAAAAGCGCTCGTTAACGCACAAAAAATCAATCGCGCCCAATTACTGGAACTTGGAAAACAGGAAGAAGCAAGCCGTGCCAGAAGCCATATCAGCGCCTACATGGGTGGCAATTTACAGTTAGTCCCCTCGGAAAATATTTACTTTTTTCAGGCCGAGCAAAAGTATGTCTCCGTACACCACGCAGAGGGACAATTGCTCATTGATGATTCATTGAAAACATTGGAAGATGAATTTGGTGAGCGTTTTTTGCGTGTTCACAGAAATTCCCTGGTTGCTATAGAATATGTGGAAGGTTTGGAAAAAGATAAAGAAGGGCGTTATCAAATTTGTATTCGTAACTCCGCCGAACGGGTAGAAGTCAGCCGGCGCATGGTGGCGGCCACGCGCCGTCGCTTAAAAGAAATGGGAAAAGTCTGAATATCGTAGTTACCGGGCAATAGTTACCGGGCAACTAATAATGGGCAGCTAATAACGGGCAGCTATTTCCGGGCAACCAAAACAATATTGGCATTCATCTTCAAAATTTGGCGGGATACCTCAATCGCCTTATCCAGATAACTGGCGTATAAGCCTGGGGTTTGATACCCCACAATCATCGGCACCAGTTCTTTACCGGTAGAGTCAACCAGAGCTAATGTTGGTGTAACTTGAACACCTTGTTGAATGACAAAGGATTCCGCATTCTGCTCATTCCCCGCAAAGTCTCGCAGTGTCTCATATTCATCCATCATCACCTTTCGCACGACGACCCGCTGCATGTCGGCACTATTGAGCCCCATTGGGCCGAGTACTTCAGCTTCCAGGCGTTTGCAAAAATCGCAATCTTCGGCGGAATACATAATCAGAATGGGCACACCCTTCTGTTTCGCCGTTGCACCGACGGCTGCCAGGTCAAATGTCATCGCCAAACGCAGTTGTTCAGGCACGGCGTCATCTTCACCGTAATCCATGTCCGACTCGTCAGCGGCCATTACTGCCCCCATGGCCGACGTCAAAAGCACAGCCATAACACCAGACTTAACTCCAGACTTAACTCCAGACTTAGACAGCAACGAAAAAAATCGACCACAACGAAAAAAGTTAGACAAAAATGACATACAGCACTCTCCTCTACCGCGCGGCTAAACATTAGCTACCGCAATGATTAGATTATAGCGAATACTCTGTTTCTTTCTAGAACAGTAACTTACTACTGATTACTACTGAATCATCTATTCAGAGAAGCTACGACCAAGAGGTACAACCAACAAAAAAACCACTAACTCAACATGTCACGCAAGTTTGATAAATGCGCCCGGCCCCTTTCCTGCTGTTCTTCTGGATCAACTTCATGACCACGCCCTTCCCAGGCAAGATCATCCTCAGGCAGTTCTTCCAAAAACCGGCTGGGTTCACAATCCACGGTCTCGCCATGTTTTCGACGTCGTGCAGACATGGTGAAGGTAAGGGTTTTTTGGGCACGAGTAATACCGACATAGGCCAATCGGCGCTCTTCCTCTATATCGTCCGCATCGATACTTACATGATGGGGGAGCAGGTTTTCTTCCATACCAACGACAAAAACATGCGGGAATTCAAGACCTTTTGCCGCATGAAGCGTCATCAAAGAGACACAATCGTCCCGTGATTCTTCCTCGTTTCGCTCCAGGATGTCCATCAGCGCCATTTGCGCGACCAACTCACCCAATGTCGCATCATCTTCTGCCTTTTCAGCCATGCGTCCCAGCCAATCGATCAATTCATTGACGTTACCCATGCGTCGCTCGGCCGTTTTAGGGTCATTACTGATATCCAGCAACCAGTCCTGATAACCAATATCGCTGACCAATTCCTTCACCGCTGCCACCGGATCACCGCGCTCGGCTAATTCTGATTTCGCCATTAACCAGGTAACAAACTCCCGCACTTTTGTTAGTGCCCGATGAGTTAGTTGTGTTTCCAAGCCCAGCTCATCACAGGCCGCGCACATACTGATTTTACGCTCTACGGCGTAATTGGCGATTTTCTCCAGTGTGACTGGGCCAATTTCGCGCCTTGGAGTATTCACCACCCGCACGAAAGCGTTGTCGTCTTCCGGATTCACCAGCAAACGCAGGTAAGCCATGATGTCTTTCACTTCCTGATAGGAGAAAAATGACGTTCCGCCAGAAATTTGATAGGGCAGCTGGTTTTCTCGCAAAGCCTTCTCAAACAACCGGGACTGGTGATTACCGCGATACAGAATCGCGTAATCACTAAACTTGCCACCCTGTTGGAATTTATGGGCCAGCAACCGCGAGACGACAGTTTCCGCTTCATGCTCTTCGGTACGAGCCTGCACCACTTTAATGGGATCACCGTAACCCAGGTCTGACCACAGACGTTTCTCAAAGACATGGGGGTTATTGCCAATGAGTGTGTTGGCGGCTTTCAGAATGCGGCCGCTGGAACGGTAGTTTTGCTCCAGCTTTATGACCTTCAAGGTGGGGAAATCCTTATTCAGCAAGGCCAGGTTTTCAGGCTGGGCGCCACGCCAGGCGTAAATAGACTGATCGTCATCGCCCACCACCGTGAGCGCACCGCGCACCCCGACTAAGTTTTTCACCAGACCGTACTGAGCACTGTTGGTGTCCTGATATTCATCCACCAACAAGTAACGAATGCGATTTTGCCAACGGTCCAGAATCTCAGGGAATTCGTTAAACAAGCGGGCGGGTAGGCCGATCAGATCATCAAAATCCACCGCATTATAGGCCAGTAAGTGTCGATTATATTCGCCGAAGACCAACGAAGCCGTCGCCATTTTGGGGTCACCCTTGGCGTTGGCTTCCAACGTTGCCTGCTCAGGGGTAGTCATGGCGTTTTTCCAATGGGAAATCTGCCACTGCATTTCCTTAGCCTCGTCGTCGCCATCAAAATCACGACGCATTAATTCCTTAATCAGTGCCTGCGAATCCTGAGAATCGTAAATGGAAAAGCCTTTACGGAGTCCCAGGGCATCGCCATCACGCTTGAGAATATTCAACCCGAGATTATGGAAAGTGGAAATACGCATACCACGGCGCTCAGCGGGTGTTAACTCACCCTTAAGCCGTGCCTGCATCTCGCGCGAGGCCTTATTGGTAAAGGTCACCGCGGTTATATGGTAGCCTTTAATATCGCAGTTTTGCACCAAGTGCATGATTTTTTGGGTGATTACACGGGTTTTACCAGAACCGGCACCGGCCAGCACCAGTAATGGGCCATCGATATAGCGGACCGCTTCTTTTTGACGGGAATTAAGATCTGACATGGGGAAAACGACCAACAACGGGAAAATGAGATGGCTATTCTACCCCAAGCCGAGGGGCTGAAAATCAGTGGACTAAAAAAATAAGCCTTTCAAGAAAATTAGTGAGTATTCAAGGTAACGATAACTTCTCACAAACCCGCCAAGTTACGCCAAGGAAAGGACTTTACTCAACAAAGCAAACCACCGCTTGATCGTCCGAGCCAAAAAAAGAGGGATACAGGCTTGACTTGTGCCAACCACAATACTATATTTCGAGATATGTCGAACTATCTACACAACAACCCGGAAACCGATGCGGTCGAACTCGCCACAGCCTTCAAGGCCCTGTCTAACCCAAACCGCCTCAAAATATTCCAACAACTGCTTAACTGCTGCACACCTGGCACGGTTTGCTCTGTTGAACAGGCGACCAAACATTGTGTGGGCGATTTAGGTAACGGATTGAACATTGCGCCGTCTACACTTTCTCACCACATTAAGGAACTGAACCGGGCTGGATTAATCCAGATGGAACGTCGTGGCCAACACGTCGATTGCTGGGTCGACCCCGCTACCATAAAAATGCTGGAACAATTTTTTCAAACAGAATCATAAGCGACTCGGTCTTAATGACGATGCAATAACGATTATCCTAAATTAATCAGTTGGATCGTAGCGAGGGTGCCTACCAAAAGTAGGCGCTCTTAGGCGAAGTGCTGAAGATAAACTGTTTTTCCAGTTTTTAAGGCGATCGCGTAGTCATTCTACGGGTGAGTCTTAAAAACTGGAAAAACATTTTAGATTCAGTGCATTAGGCAGCCGCAGTAGATCCAACTGATTAATTTAGGATTATACACTTTGATGTAAAAACGATTTTCAGGAGAACTATCATGAGCAAAACCATGAGCAAGGCCATAAGCCCTAAAACCAATTCAAAAGATCAGGACGATATCCGCCAGCAAGTGCGCGAAAGCTATACCAAAGTGGCCGAGGCCAGCAACAGCGGTGACAGCTGTGGTGTAGAAGCCAGCTGCTGCGGTGTCTCCGATGACACCGCCATCAATACCCTGATTTCAACCCGCATGGGTTACTCTGAGAATGACCTTGAAGCCGTTCCTGAAGGCGCCGACATGGGCTTGGGCTGCGGAAACCCCCGCGCCATTGCCGGCCTGAAGGCTGGTGAAACCGTCGTGGACCTAGGCAGTGGCGGTGGCTTCGATGCCTTTCTTGCCGCACAGGAAGTCGGTACCAACGGCCGCGTGATTGGCGTAGACATGACCCCCACTATGATCAGCAAGGCACGCGCTAATGCTGATAAAGGCAAGTACTCACAAGTAGAGTTCCGTCTGGGCGAAATCGAACATTTACCCATTGCCGACAACACCGCTGACGTCATCATTTCCAATTGCGTCATCAATCTCTCCCCCAACAAAGGCCAGGTATTTTCCGATGCCTTTCGCATACTCAAAAGCGGTGGTCGATTGGCAATCTCCGATGTCGTAGCCAGTGCGGAAATGCCCGCAGACATGAAAAATGACCCCATGCTGCTCGCCGGATGTATGGCCGGTGCTGAAATAGTGGAAAACCTGGAAGTAATGATGGCCGAAGCGGGCTTCGAGCAAATTCGCATCGTTCCCAAAGACGAGTCCAAGGCATTCATCAAGGATTGGGCGCCCGGCCAAGGCGTGGAAGACTATGTATTATCGGCCACCATAGAGGCCGTTAAACCCCGCAGCGGTGGTTGCTGTTAAGGCAATGAGCAATTTCTGGTCATTACACCCCGAAAACGTAACACTGACTTAAAACGTTTAAACAAACGAGGCTCCGCCATTGATAATGACGGGGCCTCGTTTGTTGTTACTGGATACAAACCGAGCCACGATCAGTGCACTCGATACTCCCCGTAAATTCGCGCGTATTTTACGCATGTTTTGCGCCGAAAAGGCTAACGCTAACGACGCTATCGCACTATCTGCTTTTACATTTATTAACGTTGTTTCATCGTTGATTTAAACCGATTGCTTGCCTTCGACGGGTTGTTGATTCACCTCATCCATCGATTGTTCCATCGGGTATTCACCACTCACATCCTCTTCAGCCGCCCCTTCTTCCACCATACGGTCCATTAATTGATCAAAGGGCAAATCAACCGAACATTCGGCAAACGCCATAGAAGACATCGCCAGACTCACACTCAATACCGCTGCTTTACCGAAAAAATTCAGGGTGTCACCCCTATCTTATGGATACAACTTCGTAATCATTGGTTACGCTGATGCGCTACAGCCCATGAGTATCGCCCACCCACAAGATTTAAATATTTATAATAGTAGGATAATACGGCATATGGAAATAATGAAACGTGAACGATTTGTGATACTTTTGTGATGTTTGAAGCAAAGCCTAGCGTTAGATTAACGGTACGCGCAGTCGCTTATTGTTTACTGTTACTGTTACTGATAGTCGTTTACAGTCTGTCGCTACCAATCAAGATAACTCTATTAATCAGCTCGGAGATTCAACATGAACGGAATTACTCGCCCTGCGGCCCGCAACGGCTTTCGCAAACACTCACTGGCACTTGCCTTGGCAGCAGGACTGACCACAGTCTTTGGTGCCAGCGTCGCACAGGCTGCAACGTGGGATATCACCGTCACTAACCTGACCAACGGTAATCACTTTACCGCTCTTTTGCTGACTGCTCATGACCACGAGACCCATTTGTTTGAAGTCGGTATGCCTGCCTCAATACCAATGGAACATATGGCTGAATGTGGTCATCTTACGGCACTGTTAGCGACGCCCGAAGTTGGTGGTGCCGATGCTGATACTATCGCAGACCCTGCTGCTGGTTTTCTGGCACCGGGCACGTCTACCACAGCCATGATCGACACCACCGAGACTCACCTGACTGTCGTTGCCATGGTATTGCCTACTAACGACGCCTTTATGGGTATGGAATCACAACACATCCCTACTGAAGCAGGCACGTATACCTACTACATCAATTCCTATGACGCGGGCACTGAAGGTAATGATGAAACCATGAACCCCGGTGGTGGCCCAGCTTGTACATACACTGAAGTCGGCATGATCCCTCTGGCGCCTAACGACGATAACACGACAGGCGGCACCGGCGTAGTAGCTCCAGGCACGCCTGACACCAACACCAACATCCATATACACCGCGGTGTATTGGGTGAGTCTGATGGTGACCTTGGTCAAAGTGACCTGGTCAGCAGCATCCACCGCTGGCAGAACCCAGTAGCCAAAATCACTGTCACCGTCACACCATAAACGGGAGGATGTTATGCAATTATTTAACCGTTTTATTAATCCAGTAGTGAGCAATGTGCTACCCGCCAAACGCTTGCCATCGTACCTGGCCGTTGCACTGGTTTCAGCAAGTTTACTGACACTCAGTGGCTGTAGTAATAGTGATAACGATGATGATGTAGCGGCACAAGCCACCTATGAAGTCACTGTTGTTAACATCACCAATGGCCAACCACTCACGCCATTAGGTGTGGTGTTACATCAGTCTGGCTATTCAGCTTGGCAGTTAGGCGAAAGCGTTAGTGTTGGTTTGGAAAATCTCGCGGAGTCGGGTAGCCCAGCTGATTTCCTTGCTGAAGCAGATGCCAATTCTGCTGTCGCCATGAGTGCGGGTTCCACCAACGGGCCATTTGGTCCCGGCAGCATGGAAACCGTAACAATGACCGTTAACGCTTCCAGCAGCCTGCAACTGACAGTAGCGGCTATGTTGGCCAACACTAACGATGCCTTTACCGGTGTAACAAACTGGAATATCGGTGGCTTGGCCGTCGGTGATAGTGCCACGACCATGACCCGCGTCTTCGACGCAGGCACCGAAGCCAATACCGAAACGGCTGATACCATGCCAGGGCCTGCAGCTGCTGCCGGTGCGCAGGAAGGGTTCAATGCTGACCGCAGTGGTGATCTTAATCGACTCACCATTCACCCTGGTGCCGTTACGTCAAGTGATGGTTTAACGACCTCAGCACTGAATGAAGGTCATCGCTGGTTAACCTATGGCGCAAAAGTAGTGGTTACGCGGACGCAATAACTTTCGCACAACCGTAAAGAGCCCGACCCTTTCTCCCCTTGAGAGGTCGGGCTTTTTTTTGCGTGCAATTCACCAAATCCCAACCCTGATGCAACACCTCTATGGAAGTAGATCGCAAAATGTCACGTAGCTACACAACGTAACAAAGCCTGAGCACTTGTTTTTAGTAGGTCAGGTTACGCCGTTACCTGACAACATGCCGTAAGGCATCACCTTGGCCAGAGAATCCCTCCCGTAGTTCCACCCTATGCAGAATTGAAAACGACCATGGAACACAAAAATCAGTTAACCGTAAAATGTCACGTAGCTGCGCAACGTGACGAAGTCTTAGCACTTAGCACTCAGCACTCAGCACTTGTTTTTAGTAGGTCAGGTTACACAGTTACCTGACAGAAAACGGCCACGAAACGCCAAAACAGTCGCGTAACTTTTTCACGAAACCACAAAACTCTATACCTTCAAAAAAAAGAAGTCGATAAGAATCAAGACCAGTCATTGCCCGGCATTACCACCGCTGGCAAACTGATGACAAAGGTTGAGCCCTTCCCTTCTTCACTGCTCACCTGTATGTCTCCACCCATGGTACGACAAAGAGTACGACTAATTGTCAGACCAAGGCCGGTGCCTCCAAATTCTGAAACGCTATTGGAGTGTGCCTGTTGAAAGGCCTGAAACAGGACGGCAATTTGTGCATCTGTCAGGCCCATTCCTGTATCAATGACGGCAAAAAAGATGGTCGCATCATCCCCGCAGCCAGTACGGCGGACGTTCAGCTCAATATTACCATCGCGGGTAAACTTGGCGGAATTACTTAACAAATTCAAAATCGACTGACGCACCCACATACTGTCAGCCTCCATTTCACCTATATCTCCATCATAATTTACTATTAACGTATTATTGTTTTTTTTCATTAACATACAAACGGTTGAAGTCACGTCGTTAATCATCGCATCTAACCGAAAACGTTCGATATGCATCTCCATCTTTCCGGCTTCAATTTTGGAAAGATCAAGAATATTGTTAATGAGCTTCAACAAATGATGGCCCGAGGTAAATATTTTTTTCAAATCCCCGGCCAATTCCCCGGCACCTAATACCTTTGCATCTTCATGCAGAATTTCGCTATAACCTATAATGGCATTTAATGGGGTACGTAACTCATGGCTCATATTGGCCAGAAACGCACTTTTTGCACGGTTGGATTGCTCGGCCTGTTCACGCAAAATTTGTAAATCAGCGGTGCGGTCTCGTACCAATTCTTCTAATTGATGACGATGAGTATGTAATTCGGCTTCTGCTTTTTTCTTGTCACTGATATCGCGTAAAGTCACGATATAATTCCACTCATCGTCCACCTGCATTTCACCCACTGACACCTCGGCGGGGAAATGCGAGCCATCTTTACGCGTCACCTGAACTTCATGGCGTTTACCGACACTACCGACATGTTCCTGCCCTAAAAAATGCCAGAGTCCTGGTTCACAGGTTCCCTTTTCGATATCACAGGCAAATTGGCTAACGCAGTAGCCGACCACTTCGCTGGCAAGATAGCCAGTAATATGTTCTGCTGCGGGATTAAACGTTTTTACAATACTGTGGCTGTCGATGGTCATCACACCATCCATCATATTATCCAGCAAGGCTCTAAAGTGTAGCTCTCGCCCACGCAGTAAATTCCCGGCACGCCTGCGCTCAGTGATGTCACGGAAGAATATGGACAAGCCGTCGGTATGCGGATAGGCCTGCGTTTCAACCCATGTATCCGTCGGCGCATAATACGCTTCAAACGACACCATTTCACTGTCCTGAATAGCCGCGAGAAATTGGTGTTTAAACGTCGTAGCCAAGCCCGGCAAACTTTCCCACAACTCATTTTTTAAAAGCGAATCACGAGAAACTTGAAACAGTTGCTCTGCACGTTGATTACAGTAGCTGATATGGCAACACTCATCGATCGCAAGATAGGCATCATTGGTGGATTCCAGGATATGTGACACATGTTCGTTGGCTCGTAATAAATCTTCCGCTGCCGTTTTACGCACAGTAACATCCCGCATAAAAACTTTGATCATCGGTACGCCGTTGAGCATTAGCAGGTTAGCGTGCACATCCACATACAACACCGCGCCATCCGGTTGATGAACAATTGCTTCAAAAAATGTTGCACCATCACGCCGAATATCGCGCAAAGCCGATAAGTATTGCGTACCACCCGAAAAATAATCGCCAAACGAACTACCGATTAACTGCGTATGATTTACGGAAAATAATTTTTCCGCAGGGCCATTGGCCTCACTCACCACAAGCGCTTCGTTCAAAACAACAATTGGACTTGAAGCCATTTCGTTTAATAGTCGAAAACGTTCCTGGCGTTGCAGCTCACTCTCGATACTGACAACCGCTTTTGACGGAGATCGTTCGACAAGCGGTTCACTGGCACTTTCAACACCAGTCAATTTATCGTTCAGAGTCGCAGACAGCCGGAATGCTAATTGCTGGGCTGCTCGATCAATAGCAGCAATCTCTGTAAGAGAAAAATCTGGCGCATCTTGCGTTCGAGCCACCAGTACAATGCCAAAGACCTTGCCCGCACACTGGGTCGACACGGCCAGTATTTTCGACATTTCAAACATATTGATGAGCGACTTCTCTTCGACGGGTGCATTTTCCGGCAGAACGAATGACACAGCGCCTCTCGCCGCAAAAACTCGAGGGGCAATATATGAACAATCCAGCGGAATGATGATTTGCACATCCATAGACACCGTTTCAGATGAGTGAGCAACCACAGTCAGACAATTTGTACTGACATCATTCGCCAGCACAAGGTGTATGCCTTGAGGCAGTTGCCGCTTCAGACCGGGAAAATGTGCCCGTACACAGCGCCCAATAAGTGCGATGGAATGTAAATCATTGGTTACTGATAATGTGGCTTGTGACATAACAGAGCAAACACCTGAACATGCAGGTATTCCAAACACCCCTTAAGCTTAAGTCGATGGAGTTACGGATCAATACTGGCTTTTTTTTTATGCCATCCGCAACAATATCCGTGTATTTTTGTTTTTCAGATATCGTTATCGGTCATCGTGCTCAAAGCTTAAGCTTCTCCTGAAAAAAATATCACATCATCGTCTCCAGACTCCCGTATATTGTTACCTCGTCGCTATTTTTTATTCTCTATAACCTGTAGTGCCAATACCTCTACTACACTCCCCGTAACGCTCCATTGCACATCAAAATCATACAAACGCATGCCAAATTTCCGGGGGTTTTCGCTATCCGCACAATAGGCGGGGCGCGGATCGGCACGCAATATTTGCTCAATTAATGGTGCTAAATCCGGCATTCCTATCTGTTGTCCTCTGGTTTGTCCTTTGGCTTGTCCTCTGGCTTGTCCTTTGGCTTGTCCTCTGGCTTGTAGTGAACGACATTGCTCAATTGCTAATTTACTGAAACTCACGGTAAGTTCCGGGCCCGGAGCCTGTGCTGCATAGCCACCTCGTGCATCGGGTATCGCATCGGCATAAGGCAAATAAGGCTTGATATCCAAAACAGGCGTACCGTCCAATAAATCTGCCCCTTTCAAATGCAGCACGCAACGCCCCTCACTGCATACGACTTTTTCCAGCTTTACCGCCGACAACCCAATGGGATTCGGGCGAAAGGGCGAACGCGATGCAAACACACCAATACGTTGATTCCCTCCCAGTCGCGGCGGCCTAACGGTAGGTTTCCAATTTTCACGCACAGCTTGGTGAAATACAAAAATTACCCAAATATGTGAAAAGCCCTCCAGTTCTGTCAATGCTTTTGGATTATTGTAAGGAGCGTGAAGTTCAAGCGTCGCCGGAGCAAGAGTGACCAACCCCGGCTGGCGAGGAATACCAAATTTTTCTTTAAAGCACGAATGAATGATGCCAATTGGCTCAAAATGTGTGGATTGAAAGGGATCAAACAAGGAAGACACTATCGTTTTACCTCTTGATTCAGTGTATATGGGTATCGTCGGATTAATGCTCTGAGACATACATGCCGATAGTCATTTAAACGAATCACGTCAGCCGGATATAAAACTACAAAATTTAGTTAGCTTGCCAGCGTCTTCTATATCACCCGAATGGCGCCTAATCACAAGCAGTCTACACGACCTAAATAAGCACAAACGCTATAAATAGCATTTAACGGGATATAAAAAACACTCTACATTACTGATTTTGCTCCAGATTTGTGTTCAACGACCATCTGACTTTATGATGGGGGCTTTGGCACCTAGAACTGACATTTTCCACATTGACAACAGGCAGGGACCCGTTACACATGAAACGCTTTACTCTCAAAAATTTATTTAAACGTGTCAGTAGTAACCCCACACAACAAAAAGAGCGCCGACAGAAAGAACGCTCCGAAAACAACAATGACCAAACCATTCTCATTGTTGATGACTCTCGCACCGTTGTTGCTGCATTTACCAAGGTACTGACTCAGGCGGGCTTTAAAACTATTAGCGCCTCAAATGGTGCCGAGGGCGTTGCCGCCGCAAAACAGCATCTACCAAACCTTATATTGATGGATATCGTGATGCCTGGACTTAACGGCTTTCAGGCCACTCGGCAGATCAGGAAAAATGAAAGCACCTCTCACATTCCCATCATTATCGTCAGTGGTGAGCAACAGGCAACAGAACAATTTTGGGGGAAACGGGTCGGTGCCAACGCCTTCCTTACCAAGCCCGTCGACCGAAGCCAATTTTTTGGTACTATTCTTGAGACATTAAAACTGGAAACGGTGTAACACTGCTCCATTGCTTAATCACGGGTCTAATAGCCGTTGACTCGCGACACTCTTGGGGTAACGTGTTTTTTCAATAGAAAAATACGCCCGCAATAAATCTGATTCAATCCCCAATGCTTCCCTGACATCCGATATTGCCCAGTTGTAATAAAGACTGAAGTCCACCTCATCCAATGGTACACAGCTTGAGATATATCCCAACCGTACTGCATTCCGGAACACCGCAATATCATCCGCAGAAAACTGGTAAATTTTGGGGTATAGGTACTGGGAAACCAGTGAAAACAACCGCTCTTCTGTCGTTGACACTTTATTAGTACTGCCCATGGTGAAACCAATAGTGAAGGCTTCATCCATTTCCAATAAACCCCGCCCCAACATAATATGGATACAATCATGTTGCGCCAAATCGACAGCACCATGAAACAGCGTAAAGCCGGGAATCCGGTAGTTGGGGTTTTCGACCAACTGGATCATCAATGGGATTTCCTGCTGACCCGCGCCAACCCGCTGCATACTGTCAATGGCCTCCGATAAACACATCTGATCGTGAGCTACCGGCAGATGCCATTGGCTATAGTGGTTAGGGTCTTCCATGACCTTAATATAGTCTTATATACCTGTAGCGAGCAACAAACGTAAATTTTTGCGCCACGCATAATTTTCTCATAACGGTATGCGTTCCACCGGGAAACGTGGAAACGAGAGAAACAAAATTACACCGTAGGGGTGCCCCTTGTGGGTACCCTGGTTACCGTGTAAACCCCAATCAATCCGGCCACCCAAAACAAGGGCAACCACAAGGGATTGCCCTTACGGTAGGTGACATTACTGGAATTGTTAAATCCATTCTCTGGTATCCCACAATCCTTCGAGGGTACCCAAACCCCTCATTATTACACCCCGCAGTTAGCTGCACCTTGCATTAGCTGCACCTTGCATTAGTTGCACCTCGCAATTAGTTGCACCCCGCGCCCAATTAATATTTATATGAGAGCGTAATAAAATGAAAGTTGATGCCTTTATTGGGCTCTCGCACAGATCCATTCGAATAGTGCTGAAACTTATACCCCACACCCCACTGATTTCGATGACCTATGTGGGCGCCGACTCTCAACAAATCCGAAAACTGAAAGTTTGACCCAAACTCATGGTCTTCAAGGGAACTGTCAGTGAACAGATAAACCCCTACACCTACATCAAAATAAGGTTGCACATAGCCTTTGCTGCCCGTAAACCGAAACATGGGGGTTAGACCCGCTGTTACGTTGGCGCCAGACTGACTGGCATCGCGTGTGCTCTGCCACTTTGAAAAATCTAACTGCCAGTAGGAGCTGACATTCCACCCATACACGGTTAACAAGTTGTCCTTCCAATCCCACTCCGCACCTGCTCGAATCACATAAAAATGGTCGCCACCGCCAATTTCCATTGACATCCTGTCGGCTTCAAGAGGATTAGTTTTCGCAATCAACACCGCAGTGGCCGTCGCGGATGCCTTCCACATGAAGGACTCTATTGCCTTATTGGCATATGCCAAAGGTGCGGATAAAAGAAGGAGCAAAATGACGCTTAAAGAGTGAGTGAGTGCCGACAATATAAAATGCATTCGAGTACTACCGCGTTGACTTACTTAAGAAGTACCGCAGTATATCGAAGCCCTTCAACAGGGTCTAGGAACTGTCTAACCCACTACTCGGTGCAAAAACACTGACCGCCTGATTTCATCAGTCCAGAATGTACAACATCCAACGCCAGTCTATGGCAGTAGTGAGAATGACCTGTTGTTCCTAAGCTTGTTCCTAAGCTTGTTCCTCTGCCTGCTCCGCGCCTTTGCGAGAACATTTCCAAGGTGAATGCCTATCGCCAAATGCCTTTCTATCGTCCTGGCTTATACAGCTACTAAAACGGGTACTAAAACGGACATCTCATCAAGTCGTTACATGTTTTCCCAACCCTTAGGGCTGATCATGAGATTCATGTAAAATCGCACACTTGATAATTTTCCCATGGTTAACTTTTTAGCACGAAATTTCCTAAAAACCCGGAAAAATAAAATAGGAATAAATCATTTTCCACCGTATTGGCATGCATTACTCTTTAGAATAAAACACCTTGATCAAGGTTTGAGCACCCGGTAAGAGTTGTCGCAATAATTTTTTATCGCTAGAACGATAATAATTTTCCATTTTATGGATGCCTACGTGCGGCTCTTCCGGTTTAAAAAAGTTTATATTGCCGTCTTGGGCAAAATAATACGCCGACAAAAGCTCCGCATTTTTCCATGATGGTAATTGCTTTTGGTAATAGGCTATAACGGTCTGATAATCATCAGCACTGATCAACTCTATAATGGGTAAACCCTCATACTTAGCCGGTCGTTTATCCACCGCAAAAGTGCGAATAACCACCGCACCAGGGTAAGCGGGAATACCCACCCGCGCCGCATCGGGGATCACCGAGTCACGGGCGCTTTGTGCCTGGTAACGGTCAGCAACCTCATCAGGAATGTGTGGCCTTGGTGCAAAAGCCTCAGCCACCGCACCACCGGCAAGCAACATTAATACGACAAAAAGACCACCCACACTCAGGGCAGCCCGACGGACTTTATTCAATTTCATAATATTCTCGTTTTGGAATGGCCCGGTCATTGGGGCTAATCAGAAAATACAGGCTTGGGTCAGGGTCAGGCGATAGCCCTAAATCAGGGTCACGAGCCCATACGGGCTCGTTTTCGGTAGTATTAACCCAATTGTGTTAACCCAATCTGTTGGCTCAACTACACTGGCGTCCAAAGACCGGTGTACTCATTGACATCGGCTTCTTTCAAACGACCACCAACGTACAACTTTTCTACTTCATCACGGCTAATGGGCTGATCTACACCATCGGGTTGCTCATACCGCCATTCTTTATTGATAACCAGTTCAAACATGGTGACCATAATGTCGTCAAAACGAATAGCGTGTTCCGCTGCCAGACGTTGAAATTCAGCAATTCGCAAACCCCGACCCAGCTTTTCCGCTTCTTCTTTTGTTAGCGCCTCGAGGGCAACATCCCACTTCGGCACTTCTTCATCAAAACCTTTTAATTCTTCAATCACTATTTCTACCTCTCACGACGTTCTCAATATGCCCTAACAGGAGCGATAATGAAAAGTGTAACCACTCATTGCGGTCGCTTCAAGCCTTCTGCCATGCAATATGACGATAGCATAATTACACTCACCCCTTAAAACCCTCGCTACTAGCAAGGTATTCTTGTTCTTCCTGACTACTTTCTCGGCCTAAAATCTTATTTCGATGAGGAAAACGGCCAAATCGCACAACAATATCACGATGGTGCCTGGCCCAGTACAGGTTATCCGTAAGACCCGCCTGCTCAAACAGGGTCAGCACTTTGTCGTGGTCCGCAATATCCTCGCTATGCATAAAAGGCATGTACATAAAGAGCTTTTGCTGATCATTCAAATTTTGGTCAAAACCTCGGTCTATGGCCTGTATCGCGACATCCCTGGAGGCTTGCTCCCCCTCAAAACTCGCCGCCTCTCCACGAAACATATTTAATGGCAATTGATCAAGGCAAATTATCAGCGCCAGCGCGCCTTCTGGCGTGTCTACCCAATGGGCTAACTCACCCTTAAGCGCCGCATGGTAAGTGTCGAGATACTGCATCCGTAGCTGCCCATCAAATTCAGGGGTAGCGGCAAACCACATTGGCTGTACTGCTTCAGAAAACCAAAATGCGGTCACTTTTTGCGGTGTGATCATCGACATACCGGGCACTCACTACGAATAAACCTGAAGCCTACTATACAAGTCCATCACAAGTCCGAAAAAAAGATACAGGTATCAACGGCACTCTTGGGTGAAAACTAAGTACACATTAAGCAGCCGTCGGAAAATCTGGGAAATTCTACTAATGAGTACCCATTATTCTGACAAGTTCACTCCCGTCCCCCCCAAACCACAATAGCCACCTGGGTTTTTGGCTAAATACTGTTGGTGGTATTCTTCGGCAAAATAAAAGGTGGGTGCGGCCAGTACTTCCGTCGTTATCATTGGAAATCCCGCTGAAGTCAGCTTTTCCTGAAACTCAACTTGCATTTCTTCCGCCTGTTGGCGTTGTACTTCATCATACACATACACTCCCGACCGATATTGTGTGCCTCGGTCATTCCCCTGACGCATACCCTGCGTAGGATTATGTCCTTGCCAGAATAAAGCCAATAGTGCGGCATACGAGACCGTATCAGGGTCAAATATCACTCTCACCACTTCATTGTGGCCCGTTTGGCCGCTACACACTTCCTGGTAATTCGGGTTATTTGTAATACCGGCGGCGTAACCCACTGCTGTGGAGTACACGCCTGGCTGAATCCAGAAGACTTTCTCCGCACCCCAAAAGCAGCCCATACCAAACATCGCCATCTGTACCCCTTGCGGAAACGGGTCCTGCATTGGGTGACCATTCACAAAATGTGTTTCCGGTACCAGTATACTTTCATCTCGTCCCGGAAGTGCTTCGCTCTCCGTCAGCATTTCCTGACCTTCATAGCCTTCATAGCCTTCATACCCGTGCATGTTAAGTGATTACGCAGAATGACAAACCCGAAAACCAGTAACCGGCACTCTCGAAAATGATGTGGTTCGCATAGCATATATACAGCGTAGCAGCATTAACATTAAAAACACTCACCGCTATTCCAGAACGCCCAGACTAGCGGTGAGAGTCTACTAAAGCCTCATCTTTCCCTCGCCCAAAAACGACCTACGCGAGAGCAGGCTCAATCTTAGCTACCTGATGATTCTGCGCGGAACTCCTGATTATGTGCATTAAAATCCCAATCTTTAAAAAACTGGATCGCCGCTTCCTGTCCTGACCGCAACAAAAGATTTTTATCATTCTGGCTCAAATCAAATTGGGTGGTTTGAATACCCATCGTCGGAATACCAATGGTGCGGTTATAGTTGGCTTTGTCGATATAGGCTTTATCATGCGCATCCAGCATCGTTGACACTAAAGACATAATAAATTGATGCGGCCATTTACTCGGTGAAGGCTCCGTACAACCCGGTTCCAACAACTTAAAGCCATAAGTTGGCCACTGCGGGGGCGTACCTTTTTTAGCATCAAACAACCACACTGGGAAATTGGACAGCAGGCCACCATCCACAATAAAACACTTGCGACGTTTACGTTTATTTTTCTTTATGTCATCGTCATAGGGTTCTTTAACACTAAGTTCGACTGGCTCGAAGAAGTAGGGAATACTCATACTCATACGGGCAGCTCTTGCCACTGAGAATGTGGCCGGGTCGATACCATACTTCGGTAAATCGTCTGGCAAAACAATCATTTCACGTCGTGTAACATCGGAGGCGATCAGCTTCAAACGTGACACACCGTTCTCATCCATTAGGTCGCCAAAAGTTTCAACGTCTTTGGCTTTGAGTTTTTCAGCCATCCAGTCTTCGAAATAGTCGCCTTCATAAATCCCCTTTTCAAAAAGAGCGGAAGCAATCTTCCCGAGAAAAGGGATATTGTCGACAAAATCCGTATCCATGAATTCATCAAACTTCATTTCTTCAGCAAGGATTGGTATGAGCTCCTCACCGGTATAACCTGCCGCCAACAAGCAAGCCGTAATGGCCCCGGCACTCGTGCCGGCAACCCGCTGCCATTGTACGCCGAGTTTTTCCGCCGCCGCGATGGCGCCTGCCAAGGCAATGCCTTTAACGCCGCCACCTTCGAATACCGCATCAGCCTTGGAGGGCACACTAACGCCTTCCAGGCGAGCGCCTAATTGCCCAGTATCAAGCACCGTCATGGGGCCATTGGCTTTTAGTTCAGTGAGTTTCGCGGCAACTGCAGATAGTTTTGGTTCAAGCATGATAATGTCCTTTTATCATTAATGGTTTGTGGTATTAAACCTTGTGGTATTAAACAGAACCGATGGCTTTCAAGTCGTAACGCTCAGATCGTAATTCTGCATAATCCCCACTGTAACCACTGCGATAGACGAGTGCAAAAAAATCGTCACGTTTTTCACGGTAATATGACCCTTTCAATAAAATACCGATCTGATAACCATCAATTCTGCTCCAATAATTGCAAAAGCCCTCGTCGCATACACTGAAGCACCTCCGTTTTCCCGGCCAGGCCATAACGCTTAGCAACCATCGACCACGGTTGTTTTTGCAATACCTTGTTAATCAATACCGCTTGTTCAGTATCACACTTTTGCGGGTCAGGTAGAGCGGCACACAAGAGAAAACGCCAAATGGAAGCCAAGCAGTCTTCATAGTTACGCGCCTTATTCACAAAAGCACACACGCTGTCAAAATCACGGCCGGAGTCATATTGAATCCTGCCGCCACCTGTCATTTCCGGCAAGTCAGAACGTCTTTGTCCTGATTGCTGTTGTCCTGGTGGCCGTAACAAGAAGGCCGCTACAATCGTTGCATCCAACTGGGACAAGGGATCTGCCAAACACAGAGGCAAGTCTTCCAACATGCGCTGTCGTGCCTCAGCCACAACAGCCTTGCCCGCCGTGCTCAGCGCAGACAAAACCATCACCGAATGCTCACCACTGGCTTTACCCCGACGAAAACCAACGCGCACCGGCCACAATGATTCGCTGCGCCAAAATGCCAGCAATGCAGGTGTTGCGCCGAAACTAGCACCCAACAAATCAGCCCCCTGATCTTTTGCCTGTATTTTTATGTGTCGTAACATTTGTTGTCCCAGGCCACGCCGTTGCAATGCCGGATGCACTGCGATTCGCATCACCCGCGCACAACGCAATTCACCGGCGGTTTTAACGCCAACATGAGCCACTAGCGATTGTGGAATCAAGTGTCCACGTGGGCGACGTTGTCCAGAGGCAATATCTTCAATGAGAGACGCATCAAAACCACCTTCAGTGCTTACCAATGCCGTCGCCAACACAGCGCCCTGCTTTAACATTATATAGATAGCCAATCCCGGCCCATCAAGCAGGTTACGCAAATCATTGGGCCGTGTACGGTAATGGGCCACCACCAACAAACCAAATATTTGGCCTAGTAACGCCTCATCATCCAGCAATTGATCACGGGATATTCGTTGCACCGTAAGCGTAGCAACATCCATTGCGACCAACGCCGCATCGTCATCGTCACAGCCCGCATCCAGTAACAGGCTATCAAATACCAGCCTTTCCAACGGGTCACCTTGTGCCCAGCGAATCGGTTCTTGCAGATGTAACTCCGTCCATTCAGGAGTCTGCTCATTAAGAATTTGACGAAAACGGACCGCGAAGCCTCGCCCAGTGCCTTCATAACCGTGGGTCGTCGTTGAAAATACAATACGAGAATAATGATTTAACAGCGGTTGCAAAATACTCACAGGAATAGCGGCCGCCTCATCCACCAATACCAGATCCGCCTTCGGCAAGTTGGCACAAAGCTCATCCGGCGCCACAAACTGAATATAGGTATTTTTCCATTTAATCTGGCCCGGCCTGGTTTCTGCCTCTGGCAATCGCTCTGCTGCATGGTGAAACAAGCAGCCGACCGCCGCTAAACGTGGCGCAGTAACAATAATGTATAAATCTCGCCCCTTCGGGTTGTTCACACAGTCTGTTACCCGTTGCGCAGCGGCTATACCCAGCGCTGCTGATTTGCCACGTCCACGATCCGCCACCAACACCAATGGCCGTCGCCGATGTCCCAACAGCACATGTTCAATTGCCGCAATGGCATTACCTTGATCCTGTGTACGACATTCCGGCCTACACCCAGTACCCGTGTCCGTAATCGAGTCTTTTGCGCTGTGTTCATCCGCAACGATGGCACCACAAACCTCAATTGGCGTCACCAGAGTCGTTTCACTTTTTAAGGATACTGTCGCCGCTACCAAACGGGCCATGCGTTGCAAAAACCGCCCGGGCAAATCTCCCGTTTCATACGGCCATACCGCAATAGACTGCGCCGCAGGGTCAGCAAACCCCGGCCACTCGTCCAGTGGAGGACATAACAGCACCAACAAACCACCACTGACAATGGTACCGCTCACCGCCCCAAAGGCGTCGGCATCAAACCCGGCATGCGCATCAAAAACAATGACTTCATGCTCCTGCCCTAATAACCCCAAGGCTTGTTTTGCATTTAAAATCACTAAATCCGGTTGCTCAATGTTCGATATCCAGCAAATCGATTCCGGGCCTGAGTTCGCAAAAAACCGCATTGCCATCTGGCGACACCAATTGACGTCTCCCGAAATCACCAGCGTGCCACGTTGCCGATTAGCGATTAAACGCCTGCGCCACTGCGAAAACAGCTCGGCGCTAATATCTTCAAGTCTTATGGTCATTTTCGGATCATACCACTCCATGAGAATCGACAGGTCAGCAAGCAGCGTGTTTCATACGGCAAGTAGAGTCACGCTCAAAACCAGTCATATTCAACGAGATCATTAAACGAGGCCATTCAACGAGGTCATTCAACGAAACAGTCATCCCATGAGTATTACCCCATTAACAGGGTAATAGTGCTCAACAATAAACATTTATTCCGTATCGTATGTGATACTCACCCCCGAATATAATCAACGTTTATAACGCACTCACGTCATATGAAAATATTATCATTGCCCATAAAATTTTTATTACTGATCGTGTTTGTGATTTTGTCACATCATTTTTCTGGTGACAATTTACCCGGACAACCCGACCTCGAACTGAATAAAAACTGGCAGGCCTTTAGCAACCAGTATGGCGTTGAACGTTTCGGGCAAGATGGATACTTCGTCCGTGCGATACGCAGTGGTCATTCACTATTTAACAAAACCTATGACTCAGCCTGGCGATTCACACGTAAAACGGCAACTTCAAAAAATAATACGTGCAGTAGCTGCCATAGCCCGGAAGACCTGGCCTACGCATTCGTCAACTCCGACCGATTCGATGAAAAATACGGAAAACGTATTTCTTTTGAAGAAAAAGTCGTGCGCTGCTACATAAAACAACTGGATGGCTTTGCGCCCACAATCTACGACCCCGCCATTAGAGACATCCGCATTTTTTCCCGTATGGTAGCCCATGATTTACAACTGGTTGAAGGCTCTATTAAAGAGACATTCAAGCCATGAGATACCCACACACTCGAAAATATATCCGTATTAGCGTGATCATCATTTTGTTAATGGGCATTTATTTTTATGCAGATTACACACATGAAAAACGTGAACTTTTTAGAAACACCGTCGTAAAACTCACACCAAACTGCGAGCAAAAACTGAAAAAATATGCCCTGACTACGGGAAATTATTATTCAACGCCTTACCGCCAACAAAACGCAGAAAACCCTGTATTACGAACCCCCTATTCAGCAGAAGACATTCGTGCCATACAGCGAGGTTGCAATATTATTGATGACACACAGGGGCAATACGCTGAATCAGCGCTTGAGCGCTGGAATGCAACACGTTACATCCGAGGCAACCACACCAGCTGCGACCATTGTCACCAGGGGGCAGGCGACAAGCAGGGCACAAACGGTGACCGACTCATTGGATCTTTAAGTCTTGGCGCTTCATGGTCGAACGGAGGGGATGCCTATGATCGCTTTACCGGCTTGCTCTTGCCCTTTGAGCTTCGACAAATGCAATGTTTTATTAACTCTTCAAACGGATACAAGCCCAACATATTTGATGACGTAATTCGTGACATAACAGCCTATAGTCGCTTTCTTTCCGGCGCCGTCAATTTACAAACCCAACATCGCTATCCGGAACAGGGTATTGATGAAATCCCGGCATCGGCAACCTTCAAGCGAGGTGATGACTACGTGCGCGGGGTGCAGCTTTACCAACAAAAATGCGCTCATTGCCATGGAAAAAATGGTCTCGGTACCGTTACAGAAGGAAAAGTAATTTATCCCGCTGTCGCTGGCCCCAATTCCTTTAACCGACAATCACGAAATTATTTCCGTTTTGTATCAACTATTTTGCCAGGATTTATTTGTAGAAATATGCCATTAGGTGAAGAAAACACATTAACCAATCAGGACTGTCGCGACATCGCCTTTTACATTGGCAACATGCCGAGGCCCGCCGGCGACAGGGAAGGGCCTGTTTCGGCCGCATGGCAACAAATAATGATGCATACCCTGCCACCTCTCGTAGAACTTATTAACCTTGAACTTATTAACGTTGAACTACCGCATGAAGAACAAGCGAATAACATTTCAACACAATAATATGCAAAATAATTTATTAAGTTCACTCTCAAGCAAGATCACCAAACTGAATCGTAAAGATATCGCCAATGACTTGTTAATAGGACTCACACTGGCGGTTGTAGTGCTTCCGCAGGCAATCGCCTTCTCAACAACCCTAGCAGGTGTACCCCCCTATTTCGGAATTTATGCGGCAGTGTGGGGCGTACTGATTACTGCATGGCTTAACCCCTCGCGGGTGTTTCACGGCGGCCCAAATAGCACATTATCTGCGGTTATGGGTGTCACACTATTACCGGTCGCCCCACAATTTGGCACAGACTATATAGGTTACGCACTCACGCTAGTCCTCATGGCAGGATTAATTCAAATGTTATTTGTCATCATTCGACCATTGGCAAAATTGATGGACCTGATGAGTGAAGCCGTCATCAATGGCATGATCGTCGGGATTGGCTTATTCCTTATACTTAAATCGATAACCGCCTTTGGAGGGCTGCCAATAAACACGGAAGTTGAATGGCCATTGATGATTGCATGGCACAGTTTTTTATCAGTAATCGAATTTGGTAATATGTACGCGATACAAATAGGCATGGTAACGCTTATTTCAGCGCTCATTATTCGCAGCTTTGACCGTATTAAAAACTGGGGAATTTTAGTCGGTATAGTCGCAGGCACTCTCTATTCGGAATACTTAAACAAAACCTACGGACTGGAAAACACCCTCATAGAACAAACCGCAGATTTTTCGGCTATCGGTTTTGTATTCCCTTCATTTCCATTATTCACTCAAGAAGCCCTGCCCGATATTATTGCCATTATACCCGGTGCTTTTGCATTGGCCATGCTGGGCCTTTTCCAGTCCGTTGCAGCCATGAGACGCATGAACCGTAAAATGGCTCAACACGTCGACAGCATAGAATGCGTTAAAGCAGATGCCGTTAGTAATTGTATTCTGCCATTTTTGTCATCCATGCCCACATGCGCCTCGTTCAATCGCATGTGGCTTATGTTTTCAATGAAACCCAAAACTCGTCTGGCCGCCGTATCTTCTGCCTTTATTTTACTGGCGCTAGTACTTGTTTTTTCAGACCTGATTGCAATCATTCCAATACCCGCAATGGCAGCCGTTATTATGATCGTCGGCGCAAATATGATTAGCTGGTCCGATATACGCCCACACTTTTCCAGTTGGCCGGAAGCCGTTGTTTTTTCCAGTGCCTTTATTTCTGTACACGTGTTCGGATTATTTGGTGCCGTAATTGTCGGGTCAATACTAGCCCTCATGTATTTCAAATGGCACAAACTGCACCCTCAAACAACACTCATTAATAATATGCTGACCATTAAAGGCAGCCTTTATTATGGGTCCCTTCCTTTCCTAGAAAGAAAAATCAAGACATTTTCCAACGAAGACTCCCCACTCTGCATCGACTTACGAGAAATCAGTTATGTCGATGCAGAAGGCGAACGCTGGCTACAAGAAATGGCCCTGCACAAATCGGCAGTGATATACCGGAAATCCAAACCACGCGCCGTAAATGAAAGGAGAAAAGGAGACCGAAGGATTTCATAAACGGATTCATTAAAAAAAACTTTTAGCGTATAGCCCTAAACTTGAACCATCATAATTAATTCCAGAAGGAGTTTTCTGATTGATAAAATCGAGACGGACTCCCAAAGTTGCTCGCTTAGAAAGCGCGTATTCAGCTACCGTAACAGCACCAAATTTGTCGCCTAGCGGTTCATTTTCCCTAAAATCAAACTCAATAGTAGATGCCGTGTAATAAGTAACACCCGCACCTGCCAACCATTTGGAATCTGGCCACCGATAAATAGGGACTACGCCAAAAATATAATTAGACGTTCTTACTCGTCGTGTCGCTGCTTGACGTTCGCTTGCTTCAAATTTTCCGCCCAATTTAAGACCTGCTGATAGTTGCAAATGCATATTTTTCAACGGCACTTTCAATAACCGACCAACACTAAGGTGAATACCGAGCCCCGCTTTTAGGTCATCAATATTAATGGTATTAGAGTATCCGGAACCGCCACGGGAATAACCTAATGAATAAAACCATGTGGGAAGAGGTATATGCTCGATTACGGATCCACTATCTCCAAAATTTTGATATTCCCAATTCCAAGAAGATAATTTCCTTTTGTCATTAGGACCATAGATTGTGGATATAATCGTATATCCCCCCTTTTCCCAAATGTATTCTTCCGGTGGCGGTTGGTCAGGTGTAAAAAGCATTACGCCACCACCTATGCCCAACAACAACGTTGAACTACCAAAAAGCATTAGTAACCCACCCACAAAATGTGTATTTCTTACATAACTTTCCTTTTCGAGTATCTTATTGATGCGGCTAGGCTTCCCCCAAACATCTTCAAGTTCCTTCAAAGGAACAGGGGCAAAAACACCGTATTGCTCATCAAAACGTCGTATGTCACTAAATTTTTTGACTATTTCAGCCGGTTCTAATGAAAAATCCTCATCCTCAATTGGCACTGACTTTAAATGGCTATTAAACGAACATCCAGACAGAAAAACCAGAACAACAAAATATTTTACAACGTATAAGTGCATTTTCATTATCTATCCGTTAATACCAATCAAATCCAATATACAACGACGTCGCACCACCGGCATCAATGCCGGAAATTCCGCCGTCAAATTGATTACGCACCACGTCAAAATTAATCGACATTCCAAACGAACGGCCTATCCACCGATGGTAACCCACACCCAATAATATTCCCGTTCCACTAACACTACCTTCTACAGAAGAAAAGGAATTACCTATTTCCTGTTTTAAGCTCGACAAGCCCCCGCCACCTCTTAAAAACAAACCTTTCCCATAAGGAAAATAAGTTGCCATGGCAAAAACATTGGTAATACTTATTCGGCTTTCAGCAAGAAAAACAGAACCTGTAGCAGAGCTACTACTGACATCTAACCCCGCCAATAAACCTGGCACCGTTGTTTTAATCCCAACTTTAAAATTGATAGAACCGTCCCGATAATCTCGCGAGCCAGAAAGGTATTCCTCAAAGGTAATTTTTTCACTCCCCTGATTGAAATAGCCATTACTAGCGCCAATGCCAAACCCAATATACCAATCATCGAGTTCGGGCCCCATTTCCTCTGCATTGGTGATTACCGGAGTAATGATTAATACCAACATTAATACAAGCTGGGATAATATCCCATTCCATTTGTTCATTTTCTATTTACCACTCATTTTAAATTATTTGAAGCGTAACCGCGCACAATTTTTGTGCCCTATTTTACGCTTCAGGAAAACAGGCTAAGGGTATTATTTTTAGTATTTTTCTAAGGACAGCATTTTCAGAGAACCCTGCGAACCGAACGGCTGAGGAAACTACGATCCAACACAATCATACCAATAATGACTACCTGATCTTTACATCGAGATTCGCGGTGAGCGTTCGCTCACATTAAAAGTGGAGTTTACTAAAAATGAACTTTATTGGCTATGGTAATATGACACACCAAACACGCCAGACAATAATCCTAAAATATTAACAATAACTAATACTCGGCCATTAGCCAACGGCTAGGCACATTCTTTCGCCGACGCACCCAGAGAATACCCAAAAAACCAACGAACATTAACGCAACAGGGGATGGCTCTGGCACGCTGATATTTCTACCACTGTTATCCTGTAAAAATGAAAAGGTGTTTAAGGCATATATACCGTTGTCGTTTAAAGGAGAATAACGGGCCCCACAAATAGTGCTACCACACCCATAAGTCGTGGCGATCATGTCCACATCCGCAATAATAAACAATGCTCCTGCATTGATGACATATTCCCCTGCGGCCCAGTATGCTGAAGTCACTTGCCCTTCAATATTTGTACCTCCCACATGTCCATTGCGGGCGAAAACATCTACCTCACTTAATTGACCCACCTGATATAGCTGTGTCACATTACTCGCGGTTCCAAACGGGCCATCGAATAAAGGGGCAAAGCCATTCGATACCGAGCCGGTACTTTCCGTAGTGGGTATTCCCAATATTTCCCCCAGATAATCCCAATATGGGGAATCATCCAATAAAAACAAATCGCCCCCGCCCAGAAAAAAATCGATAACCGCTGCACTAAACGCAGGACCATCTGAATCGCTGATCCACGGCGCAATAAACATGTCGATACTCGACAAAGAGATAGCATCAATTGTTTCCATCGTAACCGTGGTAATGCTTTCAGCAACAACACCCTCTGGCCCAAAATAGGCAGGATTTTCTAATGCTGCACGGAAATCTTCCACACAATAACTATCCCATGCCCAACAATAACTATCAGGCACCAATGAACCACCTGCACCACCCACCACATAGGCATGTACGGTGTTAACAGAAAAACACAGTGGTAACAACGTTATGATAACGCGAAAACATTTACTGGCAGTCATAGCAAGCCCCTTACATTTCCGTTATTTTATTTTTAATGGTTAAAAAGCTTGCCTGGGAAATAGACGGAGAACGAACTCGACACGTCACACTAGTTTTAATCCACACTTATGTTCAGCCTTTATTCCACAACAAGTTATGGAATAGTAGCGGCCAAAATTTACGGAAAATTAAGTATTGAGATACACAAAATATTTCGCAATAAATTTGAAACTTGTGGTTTCGTGATAACTATGATTAGATTTTGGCGAAACAATGCCACAAATTCAACAAACTTGCCGCATTACCGATAAAAATACACAGCGAATAAGCACTTCAAAAGCATGTGGTAGACATTGCATCTACAACTGCCAACTCATACTTTACCGACCTCCCGTCGCTCGTTAAGGCATAAACACCCTCAAAAATAACGAAAGTGAGTATCGTTCACCCTTGTGCTAATAAATTGCGAAGATCAATAATGGCCGCATTGGCTCGAGAGATATAGTTTGCAAGCGTCAGAGAATAATTACTGAACAAACCAAAGCCTGAACCATTTAAAACAACAGGACTTAACGTGGATTCCTGTACCGCCTCCAGTTCACGAATAATTTGTCGCAACGATATAATGGCATTCTTTTTTTCAAGCACACTTTGAAAATCAATTTCAATGGCCTTTAAAAGATGCACTAACGCCCAGGAAGCACCTCTCGCCTCATAAAAGACGTCATCAATTTCCAGCCAGGGTGTTTTCACAATAACAATATTGGATGATTGAGTGGATTGTTGCGCCTGTGGGTCGTTAGCTAAATCTGTATTCACCCTCACCTGTCCTACACTCGCACTCAATCGTTGCGACAAACTCCCAAGCCGACGTCCCACAATATCCAGATATTGCTTGAGATTATCCGCCCGCGCATAAAACTGGGCATTTTGCACACTGGTATCCGATAACCGTGCAAGGTATCGCTCAAGCCCTGCAATAGCCTCTTTATATTCACCCTCCGTCGAAGGCAATATCCAGGAGTTATTATCAAAATTAAACAAGGGTTCAGCGATGGATAAATCTTTATCTTCGAGTGATTGAGATTGTGATCTCGACCAATGGTTGCGCAACACCCCACTGCTATCGCGCAACATTACCAGCACACCAAACTCCCAATTCGGCTGGTTATCCATAAACACTCCAGGAGGCGCAACATCATTGGAAAGATAACCACCGCGTTTATAAAGTAGCGTTTCACCAATGTGGATCATCGTTGCAGTCGTCACCGCCCCCACAACAAAATCAGCACGGGCTTTTTGAGTAATGGCAGCCGTTGCCTCCCGCACATCAAAATTTTCTGGCTCACTGTTCCATAAAAACCCTAGTATGAGCACCATAATCACATACGTAACCGCTGCTAAGCCCGCTCCCCATAACCAACCATTTTCCTTTAACGTTGACGGCCGATAGAGATCGATTATGCGATTCACACCAACCGATATTTTTTGTTTAAAATCCACCATAAAAGTTTTAAGTACCCTAACTGAAAAATGTATGTATTTTGGGTTCAAAAATTACCGGACATTTATCCCAACGTTAACTTTAGCTTATAAAATCAATCAGTGATTGATAATCACCTTGATCTGCACGGCGTAGCATTTGAATGTATTTTTCGCGATGTTTACCTGCCTGCCCAAGCCCATACGCCCCCCAATAAATGGAGATGTAAGTCCTTCACAAAAAATTCGGTTAAAAAATCTTTATGTTTACGCTGGCCGATAGCCAGTTATACCCATCCTGAATGTTTTGGTGCTCAACTTCATCCAGCTCCCCTCGGGTATCAATGTGTCGAAATTTCAGCCCTGCCAGCTCACCAGGGTCAAGTGGCGTCGCTCCTTCCTAGTCTTCCATTACCATAATAAATATTGCACATTCATCAGTCCTCCCATAAATCGCGAGGGAGTTCTCGAACCAAGCGGCTAACTTCACGATCAAACTGATTCGTTAATGCATCTTTGGATAATTGTTGCGCTTCCAGCGACATTTGCACATTGGTTTTTTCCACCAGCTGGTGCGCTTTCATTTTAGCCCTGTCACGCACCATTTTACTTATCGGTTGGCGCGGCACCAAAGCATAGTGAAGGTCACAATCCAGAGACTCAGCCACCCGACGAAGTTGCATTAAGGTAATCCGATCCTCAAGTTCCATTCGCTCCATTTGTGAGACTTGTGATTTACTGACGCCAAGCCGTCTAGCCAACTGCGGGCCGCTCATCCCCAAGGCCTTACGAAGGGTTCTGATCCACCCTTCTTTTGGGCGACAAAAAACAACAGAATCAATAAGTTGATCCATCTTTAACTGGTACTGTGAACGAATTAAATCTTTCATCATGATAATGATGCTACCTATATATTGCTCAAAACATCTTAAATGGCAACATATATATAGCCTGTAAAACTATAAAAGGCAATATTTATGTCGCCATTATGACAAAAAGGACAAAGTAGTCCCTCACAGAAAAGCTATTTCCCCCAATAATCTGAAGCATAGTTTTTCCATGGAAGCTGTATGACCACCGTCCACTACTCGCGGAGAAATGTCGTACTGAAGCTGGAGCGGTCCATACCTGAAGCTGGGTCGAACCAAGCTCACTAATCGATTAATTAGAGCATCATGAAAATATCGGGCGATTCAATCGCTTAAACTGCCCATTTCAGCCACCGAATAGTTATTGTAAGCAACTTCAAACTCATCTAAAAAGTAATGATCAGACTGTACTTGAGATGCTTCCACACCCTTAAAACAATCGTTTTGATAGGGAATATAGTGCTTTTAAGCGTGAATTATCGGCATATAATCACTCTTTTGCCCATGGTTTCATGGGGTTACCCTGGTCCGAGCCGTGGCCTTGTACGGTGGACATGTAAAGCCTGAAGTATAAAGATAGATTAATTTGTTATGGCATTACAAATACCTGCGCCTGTTAATTCCTAACTCAATTCAGCAGCAATAAACGCCTGTATTTTACCGCCGAGAAAATCTCGAAATTTCCCAGCATAATTTGACTCATGTGCGCATATATAAAAGTCATGACTGAATGACACCGACGCCATGTTGATTTCTTGCGGACAAAGCGGTTCGACTGACTCATTTCGACCAAGAAAATAACTATATAACGCCTTTGCCAAATACTGCGTTCACCTTTTGTTTGCCTACTTTTGTTAATTCTTCCCCTTTGGCTATTTGGCGTGATTCCAGATCTGACCAACATCCACCGTTTGGCGAAATCGTCATCGCCCACCGGCAAAATCCATATCGCGTGCATATGATCCGGCAACTCCACCATGGCATCGAGTTTTAAAGGGTTGGCATTTCTTCACCTTGTTCAAGGTGTTTCGTAATTCGTCGAACTCATCCACCAGCAAGGTATTTTTCCTTTCTGCCAGATTGACCGTAAAAAATTGATGCCACCTTTTGCGTCCGCTTGACGATAGCGCATCAAATATATCCCTTTGTTTTATTTCGCATTATTGTTGGGGTTCGCCCCTCACCCCAACCTATCGTGCTACCGGGCTGCAGGGTTTTTACTCTGACCCCAAACATTATGATTTGGGTATATTGTTCGCCTGTCGCTTTTTGTATTTCAAATCTCGTCTCTGTTGATTGGTTTTAACCATATCGGATCCAATGTGTTTTTCGCCACGCGCTTTGGCTAACTGAACCTGTTTTTCGCGTTGCGTAAATCGTTCACGTTGAGCGTCCGACTTTTTATCAAAACAATGGGGGCAACTCGCACCCTGAATATAGTGTTCGCTTTTCTTGTCTTCTTCAGTAATAGGTAAACGGCAGGCGTGGCAGAGATCATATTGCCCTTTTTCAAGCTTATGTGTCACACTCACTCGATTATCAAACACAAAACATTCGCCCTGCCATAACGACTCTTTCTCCGGAACCGTTTCCAGGTACTTAAGAATACCGCCTTGCAAATGATAGACCTCGTCAAAGCCCTGCTCTTTTAGATACGCCGTCGATTTTTCACATCGAATACCACCGGTACAAAACATCGCGACTTTTTTATGTTTTTCAGGGTCCATCTTTTGTTTAACAAACTCAGGGAACTGACGAAATGTTTCCGTACTCGGGTTCACTGCATCTTTAAACGTACCAATGCCAACCTCATATTCATTTCGCGTATCGATGACGGTGACGTCAGGATCAGAAATTAATGCATTCCAGTCTTCGGGTTTAACATAAGTACCCACTACATGCGTTGGGTCGATACCCTCCACCCCCATAGTGACAATTTCTTTTTTTAATTTAACCCGAGTACGATAAAAAGGCATCACGTCATCATAAGACACCTTTTGCCGAACCTCCGCCAAACGGCTGTCTGACGAAAACCAGTTCAACAATGCATCAATCGACGCCTGACTCCCCGCCACCGTGCCATTAATCCCCTCACGCGCCAATAACAACGTGCCTTTAATGTTGCTCTTCAACATTAAATCTAACAACGGCTGACGTAAGGATTGATAATCTTCAAGAATTACAAAGTGATAGAGCGCAGAAATAACTATTTTAGACATACCATACTACCTGTTCAGCAAGCTGGGACGTAAATCCAGTGCATATTTAAAGCCGGTAATTATAGCAAAAAACCAGAGAAAGGTTGGGGAATGGGGTCAACGATTGATGCCAATGGGTGGAGAACTTTAGACAACAACACGTTTAACTATGGGCATAAATTACACCCTGAGTATTTTTGATAAACACTGTGAGAAAATACTCTTGGGACTCTTTGAGTCCGTTTAATTCAGCCTTTAGGGAAATCAATGGGGTCAAACTCGATTGATCCGAGATTAAGAATAACATCGATCGTGTCTGACCCCATTGATCCGGTATTTCAGTAATGTCGGCCTGTTTTTCATCGTCGTATGTTTCCCCCGCCTCGTGCTCTAACACCTCTTCTATGGTGGCCTGAGTTCCCTCAATTCGAGATGACAGCACAGCCTCTTGATTGGTCAGAGGAGATAGCATCACTGCTGGGTTTACCATGGTCTGTAGCAATCCGTTGTACTCCGCCAAGGCGGCATTAGCCTCACCAACCAGAGTAATTAGTCTGGCGTAGTCCAGATTTTCGAGGGGCAGCGTTTAAGGCTGATACGGTTTCAAGCGTGTTTCCTTATATGCTCGCGAGTCAAAAAATGTTGTGATGGTAAGAACATTCACAAATAACTTTATGCATGGTAAATCAACAATCCGCCATACACAAACTGCTTAGTGTATGACGTAATAAACACAAAATTTATTGTGTATGATAAAGTGCTAACCCAGCATACACAAAATAGTTTTGCGTGACTGGTATCGAATGACCCGAGCCCCCAGCCTACTAATTACGAAGCCATTAGCTATTTTTTCGAACGGTGCAGTGTAGGCAATGCATATACGAACTGCTCCCCCATATTTTCACCCCCACCCCCCTATGCCTGAGTGAGGCACAGGCTGACCGAGATGGAAACGTGACACTCAAATTAGTTGCAAACCGTACGCTCAGTAGCCCATGGGTAGCCCAGAAACAAAAATGGCCCGCAAGCGGTTCGCTGGCAGGCCGTAAATGATTGATAGTACTTAAGAATATGGTGGCTACACCTAGATTCGAACTAGGGACCCCATCATTATGAGTGATGTGCTCTAACCAACTGAGCTATGTAGCCATTTGAGAGATGATCCGGTATGCCGGATTTGAAGAGGCGAGATTGTAGGGTTTTCGGGCTCTTTTGTCCAGCTTTTGTCCAGTTTTCAGGGTAATTTTGCTCCCATAATCCGTTTCTCAAACATTTGGCTGAAAGTACGTCAGATCACCATACTGGTTATGCGAACGCGTTCTGTTCTCGCCTCACTTTAATTTTTTCCTAAAATATGGGCATGGGTTTAATACCGTTAACCGGTGGCGGCAAGTGCAGAAAGTAAATAAAAGTGCTATTTTTTAACAAAATTAAACGTTGTTAAACAATGTTTAATTACGTTAAACATTTTTAACGGTAGCAACCAATGGGGTACCAGCCATGTTAGGCGTAAGACTAGAACCAGAATTGGAGCAACGCTTGGCGGAATTGGCAAAAAAGACCAAACGATCTAAAAGCTACCTGACCAAAGAAGCCTTGCGGGATTACATCGGCCGATTAGAGGCCCAGGAACGACGACGCCAGGAAACGCTTGAACGCTGGGAAGCCTACAAACAAACAGGGGAAACCATTAAGCATGAAGCTATAGTGGATTGGCTAGAGTCCTGGGGTGAAGATGAGGAAAAACCGTGCCCCACTACAAAATAGAGTGGTTGCCTGGCGCAACTCAAGATATCGCCCGGTTAAGAGACTTCATCATAAAAGATAACCCCCTGGCCGCTAAAAAAGCCAGTCAACGCCTGTTAAGCGCCGTAAATATCCCGATCAAAAACCCTGAAGCAGGAATGCCTTGCCTTGATGAAGGCTGTGACATATTTCGAGACTTGTTCGCCCCTTTTGGCCAAGGGGGATACACTCTTCGCTACTGTATCGAACAACAGACGACCCTAATTGTCCGGGTTTGGCATAGCCGGGAGGAGCGTTGCTGATAATTGGCAGAATCAAGCGAAAGACAATATAGCGCCAAGCCTATTATCGCTTGCTCTACTTGCCAACGGTATTATGGCTGTTTTATACCTAATGCACTTGCCTCAAACATTAAAACGGAAGTGCATTACGTCACCGTCCTGGGTGATGTATTCCTTACCTTCCAAGCGCCACTTTCCGGCCTCTTTGGCGCCCTGCTCACCATTTCCGGCAATATAGTCGTCGTAGGCGATGACTTCGGCGCGAATGAAGCCTTTTTCGAAGTCGGTGTGGATGACGGCGGCGGATTGTGGTGCTGTTGCACCGATGGCGACGGTCCAGGCGCGCACTTCTTTTACACCGGCGGTGAAGTAGGTTTGCAGGCTTAACAGGCTATAACCGGCGCGAATGACGCGATTCAGACCCGGCTCTTCCAGCCCCAGCTCCTCTAGGAACTCATCACGTTCGTCATCGTCCAGTTCGGATAATTCGGATTCGATAGAGGCGCATACCGCTACGACACCAGCCCCCTCGGCAATGGCAAACTCCCGCACTTTTTCCAGCAAAGGGTTATTCTCCATGCCATCTTCGGCGATGTTGGCGACGTATAGGGTGGGCTTGGCGGTGAGCAGGAACATGTCACTTAACAGGGCCTGCTCGTCTTCGTCCAGCCCCATGCCGCGCACGGGTTTGCCTTGGTCTAGCTCGACTTTGATTTTTTCCAGTAGCACGAGCTTGGCTTTGGCTTCTTTGTCACCGGAGTTGGCAACTCGGCCAACGCGGTTGATGGCTTTGTCGACGGAGTCGAGATCAGCCAATGCCAGCTCGGTGTCGATAACTTCAATGTCACCCAGCGGATCAATTTTGCCCGCAACGTGTACGACGTCGCCATCTTCAAAACACCGTACGACGTGGGCGATGGCATCCGTTTCACGGATGTTGGCGAGAAACTGATTGCCCAGTCCTTCACCTTTTGAGGCACCTGCGACCAATCCGGCAATGTCCACGAATTCAATAGTAGTGGGCATTACCCGCTCTGGTTCTACTATTTTTGCCAGCGCATCCAAACGCGGGTCTGGTACGGGCACTATGCCAACGTTTGGCTCGATGGTGCAAAACGGATAATTAGCCGCCTGTATGCCCGCTTTGGTCAGCGCATTAAAAAGCGTGGATTTGCCGACATTTGGCAGGCCGACGATGCCGCATTTAAAGCCCATATTTTTTTAGTCTCTAATTAATAAGTTTCGAGGTTCTAGTGTCGAGGGTCGGATTAGCTAAGTCGCATACGTGCGTTAGGCACTGAGGCTTTTCCCAGACACTCGCCCCTCGCTCCTAGCGACTACTTACGGCTATGCAGCCTGTTCATGGCGGCTTGCATTTCGCCTTCAAGGATCTGTGGCAGGGTGCTCATGGCTTCATCCATGGCGGCATCAATGTCGATTTGCTCGTCCTGCGGCGCTTTACCCAGTACGTAGTTCGATACATCGCGGCTGTTGCCCGGATGCCCTATGCCTACGCGTAAGCGCATAAATTCTTTACTGCCTAGTTGCGCGATGGTGTCGCGCAGGCCGTTGTGGCCACCGTGTCCTCCGCCTTTTTTGAGGCGCAGTTGGCCCGGCGGTATATCCAGCTCGTCATGTACCAGCAGTACCGATTCCGGTTCGATTTTATAAAATCGTGCAAGTGCAGCGACAGCCTTGCCGCTTAAATTCATAAAGGTATTGGGTTTAAGTAACCAGACATCGTTACCTGACAGCGATAGTTTGCAAACATCGCCGTGAAATTTGTTTTCCAGTTTGAACGAGGCGCCCTTACTGCGCGCCAGTTCGTCCACAAAAATAAAGCCGACGTTGTGTCGTGTTTGCTGATACTTTGGCCCAGGATTCCCCAGGCCAACGATTAATTGCACACACGACGACAATGTCGGCTTCTTTGCGGCTATCTGCTCAAGAACAGATGACGAGGCTATTCGGCCGCATCACCTGCATCAGCAGGTGTTTCAGTTTCTTCAGTCTCTTCGTCTTCACCGCCACCCTTAGGTGCGTTAATACTCACAATTGGCAGATCGTGATCCGCGCCATGAGTCAGTGCAGCACTGGCAACGCCATTTGGCATTTCAATGTCGGACAAGTGCAATGAGGCACCCAATTCCACGTTAGTCATATCGACCGTCAAGAATTCAGGCAGGTCTTTTGCTTTACAGATGATTTCAACGGAATTCATCAGATGCGACACCATGCCACCCTCTTTAACGCCAGCGGAAGACTCTTCGTTGATGAAATGCACAGGCACTTGCATGTGAATGACATCGTTATCGCCAACACGCAAGAAATCGACATGCAGTATTTTTGGCTTGGCAGGATGACGCTGCAAATCTTTCAGCACAACCTTTTCAGCTTTACCGTCGAGGGTAACCGTAAGGATGTGTGAATAAAAAGCTTCGTGCTCCAGATGGTGCATCAACTGATTGCCGTCTGTGGTCAATGACACAGGGTCTTTCCCGGAACCATAGATGATACCCGGTACTTTACCAGCATGACGTAAGCGGCGGCTCGCACCTTTCCCCACGTCTGAACGGCTTTCAGCATTAATATTAAAATCAACGGACATGATATTTCTCCAACGTGACTCTTTTTAAGAGTTATCAATAAAAAAGACCGCATCGATACACGCTAATGCGGACCTGCGATCTTTTAATTCACCCAACCTTTGCGACCAAAGCGGGGTATTACTACCGGCATTTGCCGTTATGTGGCAAACCCGTTAACAATTCTTTTAGCCTGGCGCTTAAAACCAGTGCTTTAATCTTGCTGACTAGTCCTGCTATACATCCATAAACTTTTAGTCCATAAACAATGAGCTAACCGATTCCTCGTTACTGATGCGGCGCATGGTTTCGGCCAATAGTTCAGCAATAGACAACTGACGAATGCGTCCACACGCCAAAGCAGCATCGGACAAAGGAATGGTGTCAGTCACCACCAATTCATCCAATACCGAATGGGTAATGTTTTTAATCGCCGCCCCGGACAATACCGGGTGCGTACAATAGGCCACGACTTTAGTGGCACCTTTATCTTTCAGCGCCTGGGCAGCTTGAGCCAGAGTACCGGCGGTATCGACCAGATCGTCCACCAGCACACAAGTGCGGCCTTTCACATCACCGATGATATTCATCACCTTGGCCACATTAGGTTTGGGGCGACGTTTATCAATGATGGCCAGATCAGCGTCATCCAGGCGTTTAGCAAGTGCGCGCGCCCTGACAACACCGCCGACATCAGGTGACACCACGATCATGTCCGGGTATTCCCGGCGCCAGACATCACCCAGCAAAATCGGTGAGGCATAAATGTTGTCGACGGGCTTATCAAAAAAGCCCTGAATCTGATCAGCGTGTAAATCCACCGTCAATACGCGATCGGCACCGGCGGTAACAATCATGTCGGCAACCAATTTCGCCGTTAGCGGCACACGCGCGGAACGCGGACGACGATCTTGTCGCGAATAACCAAAATACGGAATAACGGCGGTAATACGATACGCCGATGAACGACGCACGGCATCAATCATCACCAACAATTCCATCAAATTATTGTTGGTCGGTGCACAAGTCGGCTGGATGATGAAAACATCCCGGCCACGGACATTTTCCGTAATATCGACCTGTATTTCACCATCACTGAATTCCCCAACAGTGGCTTTTCCCAGGGAGATATTCAGGTAGCTAGCCACGTCCTGAGCCAGTTGAGCATTGGCGTTACCAGTAAACACCATCATGCGGCCGTCAGACACGTTACACCTCTTTTCTTCAGTAGCGAGTCCTAGCTTCTAGTCACTAGGAACTTATTTCTATTGGCTGGGGCGGCAGGATTCGAACCTGCGCATGCTGAGATCAAAACCCAGTGCCTTACCGCTTGGCGACGCCCCAATATAAACTCTTTTTTCCGAATCCTGCCTGAATCCGGCAGGATTGTTCGGTTGGTTATTACAAACTAACCCAATATTCGATAAACCTTCGTACGTCTTAACCCGTCATTCCGGCGAAGGCCGGAATCCAGAATGTCGTTGAAACCACTGGGTTCCGGCCTTCGCCGGGAATGACGGATGGTGCATTTAATGAGTTTTATACTACCAATGACCACCACGCAATTCAGTTGCTCGCGATCCTATTCGTCAAACAACGGTGACCGGTTACAGCCCGCGGCGACTATCGTCTGCCAGCGTCCGTCGGCTTGATGCGCGACTTCACGTGCTTGTGCCTCATCGGCAAACGCCGCAAAAACACAGGCACCGGTACCGGTTAATCGTGCTGGCGCTAATGGCGTTAACCACGTAAGCGCCGCATCAATTTCACTGTATTTTGCCCGAACCAATGGTTCAAACACATTATTCAGTACCGGTTTAGCTAAATTAGGCCCATCAAAAAAGGCGCCACTAATACTTCTCGCGCCGCCTGAGCCAATCCATCCGAGGTAATCACCTATTTTGATGGGTTCGGCATCACGTGTCAATTGCGCATCCGTAAATAATGCAGAAGTTGATACATGAACATCGGGCACAATCACCACGAACCAGGGTTCTGGCAACACCAATGGTTCGAGTTTTTCGCCAATCCCTTCGGCCCAGGCTGCACGACCTTGAACGAATACGGGGACGTCGGCACCCAGCATTAATCCTAGTGCGCACAACCGACTTTCATCCAGAGCCAGCCGCCACAATTGGTTAAGGGCCACAAGAGTGGTAGCGGCATCGGAGCTGCCACCACCCAATCCACCGCCCATGGGCATTTTTTTATCGAGTAAAATATCGACGCCCTGTTCGCATCCCGTTTCCGTTTGCAGCAGACGAGCCGCTTTTACCACCAAATCTGATGACTCAGGCACTCCCGGAACATCATTCGAGCGATTCACACCACCATCGTCCCGAACCATAAATCGCAACTCGTCGCCGTAATTCAGAAACTGAAATACGGTTTGCAGTTCATGGTAACCATCGGAACGCTGCCCGGTAATGTGTAAAAACAAATTTAACTTGGCTGGGGCCCGCCAAACACGGGCTTCCGAAAAATCGGGATTTATGGGTTCAGTCATCAACAGGTTTGCTGGTGTGGTATGTGCGGTTTAGGAAATTTGGTTTCGGGAATTGCCAGCGATCAATCACTAACCGCAAGCTGAACGTATCATTTTCAAGATACACTTTTTTAGGCAACATCAGCCCGTCCACCGAACGGTAACCCGAATAATCCACTTGCCATTGCGCTTGTCGCAAACGGGCAAGGCGTCCAACGTCATCGAAGGTCAGCTCAACCTCATCGTCAATGTTGCTGGATTCATAAGTATTGGCCGCCCCCGGTGTCGGCATCGGCAGACCTAATACCCAATAGCGCAACCCTTTGAGGGGCATATGCCAACCTAACTGACGAAACAATAGCGATTCTGCGTCTTCAGCCACAAAAACCTGGCCATCCGAGATCCGCATTTCCACCTGTTCTGGCCCGCCCGTTAATTGAACCGCACCTTGACCAAAGGGAGCTTGGAAATGTATTTGGAAATCCGCGTCACCCTGAACCCACGTTATTTTACCACTCCAGCCATCATCCTCGCTATGGCCAGCAACACGGGCTGCCAAAGTCCACTCCGTCTGCTCCACTAAAGACTGGCGGTGCTGCTGCCAGAGTCGCTCTAGCTCAACATCAGGTAATTTAGGTGAAGTAGTACAGCCCGCAAGCTGCACCAACATTAGCGCAAAAAATAATATCCCTGAAAGAAAACGCATCCTGAAAACTATGGACACGACGTTTTTCGAGGCGTGCGCAGCGCCTTTTCCATCAATCGCTTGATAAGCCTGTTGTTAAACATAACTAAACATAACTAAACATCATTAAAAAAAACACAATGACTCAAGCGACCGGTTGCCAGTCTAACCGTCCAACCCTGCCGCACAGTTAAGCCGCCTATAATCCAAGACGCTTCATAGCATCCATCAACGTCTTGTGTTTGGGATGCTCCTCCAGAGCAGCCTCCAACACATTCAAGGCATCTTTTTTGTTACCCATTTCCCACAATACTTCACTCAGGTGCGCAGCAATTTCAGGATCCTTAATGAGAGCCAAAGCTTTGCGCAGCAACTCAACCGCTTCGCTATGGTTGCCCATACGAAACTGCACCCATCCCATACTATCAATAATGGCTGCATCGGCCGGTTCAACCTTCAATGCCCGCTCAATATACCCCAGAGCCTCTTCGAGGCGCTCAGTACGGTCGGCCAGCGTATACCCTAATGCGTTAAGTGCCTGGGCATTGCTAGGCTCGCGTTCAATAATTTCCCGTAAATCACTCTCTGCTACGTCCAGTTTGTTTGCCTTTTCAGCGACCAACGCACGCGCATAGCGCAGCGCAGTGTCATTGGGCATGGCTTCCAGTTTTTCACTGAAAAATGTCAAAGCCTGTTCGTATTTTCCCGCATTACGAAGCAATTCGCCTTCAACCAAATATAACCTGATCTGCTCCTGCTCATTGGAAACCCGTAACGACCGGATATGTTCCAAGGCCTGGTCCAGCTTGCCCTGATCCGACATCAAATTGGCGGCCCGCGTTTGCGCGCCCAGGTAATATTCCCCGTGACGCACGGCAAAATAATGTTTTAGCGCCTGATCCGGTTCGTGTTTCAGCTCATAAACGCGCCCCAGATAATAATTAGTTTCCAGCTGACGTTGGCGCAGACGCAGAACACGCTTCAAACGTAACTCTGCCTTGTCCAGATCTTTCAATTGCAATGCCAGCACACCTGCGGCGTAATGAACCTCGGCATTGCGGGGTTCACGCTCCGCTAAACGCTCAAATTCGACGCGAGCCTTTTTTAATTGCTTGTCTTCCGTCAGTAAACGGGCATAACTCAATCCCACAGTGACGTCATCTTCCAGTCCGCCATCACGTTCATTCTTCAAGTATTCTAAGGCGCCAGCCCGGTCTCCCTGCAATGCCATAATACGCGCCCGCACCACAACGGCAGACGCCCAGTGCGGTTTCAAATCCAGTGTTTTGTCCACTGATTCCATGGCAGTGTCCAACTTGGCCTGCCGCAACGTTAATTCACTGTGTCCCAGCCAGGCATAAGGATTTTGGGGTTGGGTCGCTACCAGCGTATCCATCACCGACATTGCCGCCAGAGGACTTTTAGCGCGTCCTAATTGACCAGCAATCTGCAAAAAACCCTGATCGGGTTTATCCGCCGACAATTCAATATACCGTTGATAATGCTCCACCGCTTCGGAAGCCCTGCCAAACGTCAACAATAGCGGCGCCAGCACCTCACGGGCCTCAGCATCATAAGGGGCTAATTCCACCCACAGTTCAGCCGCCTCTGTGGCTTGCTGTAAGGCCTGCGCATAAATCGAAATACGCGCCGCCCGTTCTGCCACCTGAGCATCTCGAGAAGCACGAGCAGCCGCCAGATAATTAGCCACAGCCACACCCACCTGGCCACGCTGCCCCGCCACCTCTGCGACCAACAACTGATACATAACCTCAGGGGAAAAGTTCGCCGACTCAAGCCCTGACATATCCATTAAAGGCATCTCAGGGTTTTTGGACGCCTGAGTATTCGACATCGGCTGGTGTGTCGCACAGCCCGTAGCCAACGATACCGCCAGCAACAAAGCAGAAGGTAAAAACAGGGAAGACACCGCCTTCTTCGCTGAAGTCCTGAAGAATAAAGGTCTGAAGATGAATCGATCAAAAATTACTCGTTCCAAAATAAATAACTCCAAAAATTACGCGTGTCCAAAAAAACGGGGCCTATTTCTCCCCACACTACCCACACTCCCTGCGTAGGCCGACTATAAACATCAATATAAACCAATAACTGGCACTGTAAACTACGACCACCGGGAACGCACCACGTTCACGCATCGTATTTTTAACCGCACTATCCGCAAACTATCAGGGTTGTTTGTCGGCCACTGCGACAAACCCCTTAAAAAAAGT
>NVUB02000140.1 GCA_002401775.2 Ectothiorhodospiraceae bacterium | reverse complement strand
TCAGCCGATTTCAGCCGATTTCAGCCGATTTCAGCCGATTTCAGCCGATTTCAGCCGATTTCAGCCGATTTCAGCCGATTTCAGCCGATTTCAGCCGATTTTAACGAATTTTAACGAATTTTAACGGTTTGAGCAGGTCAGGGCGGAAATATGTCCGGTAAGCATTGAGAGGAGCCTATGGCGGTTAACGTCGATACAGGTAAAGTAAATAACCTCCAACAGAAATGACAGAAGACACGGCAACCAGCATTTGTAAGCCAACCGCTGGATATTGTACGTCATGCAAAAACAGCAAGGTTAATCCGCAAACCAGTAAAATTAACGTTATGACTATTTGAGCCACTTTTCCCAGTGGTACGGCCCATTTGTTTCCCATCGCTACCCCTAGCACGGCCGCTATCCAGCCGCCCAGAGCGCCCGCGAGGATATCGATTGGCCAGTGGGCACCCACCACCACGCGGGAAATACCCGCGAGGGTGGCGAGCAGTAGCACGGTAATGGCAAGGGCAGGATGGATGCCACGCAGGCAGATGACGCCCGCGAGAGTGAAGGCGGTAGTGGTGTGGCCGGAAGGGAAAGAATTGCGATGAAGTTCAACGCCGATGACATTAATCATGTCGCTGCCCAGTACCGCTAATGGCCGCAGATTGTCGAACAAGGGCTTGAGAGCGTGTACCCAGACGGTGGCAAATAGCGCCGCAATGAGTAGCGCCCAAATGATGTCGGGACGTTTGCGCGCCAACAAACCGAGCAAGCTGAAGGCCACGAGGGTGTCGCCCAGGATGGTGGCATTGGCCCAGAATGTAGTGCCAAACTCACCGCGTCCCCAGTGGTTTACGATTAAAAAGAGGCTGCGATTAGTATCAAATAATAGGATGACAGCCGCTGCCACAAGGGTGAATGCCGGGATCAGCCAGACCCAAGGTGATGAGAGGTGTGTTAATGAATGACGGGGTTGCATTGTCATTATTGCCGTCGTGAAGATGAATGTGTTTGATGGCCAGCTTCAGTGGGTTTGTCAGTGTTCACTACCTTTTTAAGTATTGTTATCAAGCAAGCCCACTCGACCCAAAACCGCAACGTGATTTTGGGTCGGGTGGAGCGCCTGGTTATGGTCGTTTTGATATTTTATATTGCTGTAACCTTGGTTGCACAAGGCCCTTTCTCACCTTGCCCCTCGACGTACTCAACTTTTTGTCCGTCGTTTAAAGAGGCATAGCCACCACCACTTTGTATTTCTGAGTGATGGACAAACAAATCTTTGCCTCCGTCATCTGGCGTAATAAAACCGAAACCTTTATCTGCGTTAAACCACTTTACTGTTCCTTGACTCATTTTGCTTTATACCTTTATGGTTGATGATTAAATATTATAAATGAATCAAAGATACTTGAATTCATTTGCGAATTACTTTTACTACACATAACCGACAGATATCAACAGTTAGCACTGAGGACGACGGGCGATGTCAGCGCTTTCTCATCCAACCATACTTGATTGCCTTGCAGGCGAAGTCGGCCTTCTGCGAACCAGCCGATGATTTGCGGGTATAGTTGATGTTCACGACCTAACACGCGGGTCGCCAGAATATCGGGGGTATCGTCTGCAGCAATGGCGACACTGGCCTGGGCAATGACCGGGCCGCCATCCAGTTGCGCTGTGACAAAATGCACACTGGCACCGTGTTCTGTCACCGAACCTTCCTTGAATGCCGCCAGTGCGCGGGCGTGAGTATTCAGTCCCTTAAAGTTGGGTAACAGCGAAGGATGGATATTGAGCATGTGGCCGGAATAATGATCCACAAAATTATCCGTGAGTAGGCGCATGAAACCGGCTAACACCACCAATTGCGGCTCGACATTGTCGATGCATTGTTGCAGTGATGCGTCGAAGTCCTCGCGGCTATTGAATTGAGTGTGATCGACCACTTCGGTGCGCAGCCCCGCACGGGCGGCACGTTGCAGACCTTTGGCGTCGGGGCGATTGCTAATAACGGCACAAATTTCAACGGGCAGCGTGTTTTTTTCAGCGGCATCAATGATCGCCTGCAAATTACTGCCACTGCCGGAGATGAGAATCACGATAGAGAATTTAGGGATCGGCATGGTCTTTTTGTTGGGGAGGTGTAGAGGTTTATTGTAGGGTGGGCACTGCCCACCCTACAATGGGTTAGTTAACAATCACTTGCTTAGTATCGCCAGTAGCTGTCTCGATCTTCCCAATCACCGAAGCACTTTCATCATGTTCAGCCAGAAGACTCAGAGTTTGCTCCACGTCGCCTTCTGCGACACACAGCACCATGCCAATGCCGCAATTAAAGGTGCGGTACATCTCGTTGGCTTCGACATTGCCGTTTTCCTGAAGCCAGTCGAACACCGGCGGACGTTGCCAGCTTTGGCTGTCGATGATGGCCTGAGTACCTTCGGGCATGACACGCGGCAGATTTTCCAGTAGGCCGCCACCGGTGATGTGGGCGAGAGCGTGCACATCGACCTGTGCCAATAGCGCTAATAACGATTTGACGTAGATACGGGTGGGGGTCAGTAGTGCTTCGCCGAGAGACTGTCCATGGAAATCTTTACTGAGGTCAGCACCGCTGACGTCAATAATTTTACGAATAAGAGAATAACCATTGGAATGCGGACCGCTGGCCGCGAGACCGATGAGTACATCACCGGCAGCCACTTTGCTGCCATCGATGATTTTAGCCTTTTCCACCACGCCGACACAGAAACCGGCCAAATCGTAATCTTCACCTTGGTACATGCCGGGCATCTCGGCGGTTTCGCCCCCGACCAGTGCACAACCGGCTTGCAGGCAGCCGTCACCGATGCCTTTGATGACGGCTTCGGCCATGTCCAGAGACAGCTTGCCCGTGGCGTAATAATCGAGAAAATACAGCGGTTCTGCACCGGCGACAATGAGGTCGTTGACACACATGGCAACCAGATCAATGCCGATGGTGTCATGCTTGTCCAATGCCATTGCCAGCCGGAGCTTGGTGCCTACACCGTCAGTGCCGGAGACCAGTACTGGTTTTTCGTAGCGATCCGTCGGAATTTCAAACAGAGCGCCAAAGCCACCGATGCTGTCCAGCACGCCGGGACGGTGAGTGGCCTTAGCAATAGGCTTGATGCGGTCGATCAGTTGATTGCCGGCTTCAATATCCACGCCAGCATCGCGATAACTGAGGGAGGTAGGCTTGGCGTCGGAATCAGATTTGGAATTGCTCACGGGGCACCTGCGTAAAACAAATTTTGGGGGGCGTATGTTATCAGTTTCTCGTTGCCAGGGGCGAGTTTTTAGGTGTTGTTCCTCGCTCCTCGCGCCTCATTGTTGGAAACTATCGTATTGACTTGCTGCTGTGGCTCGCATAGCGTGCGTTTTATGTGGAATGTAATAGAGTGTCATCGAAAGAGTGGACGTTGCGCGTTGCCCGCATCCGTGTGGCAAGTGGTGGTGTTGATGTCCTTATTTATCGCACCTTTAAGCGGATTTTCGGCGGAAGTTGAAGGGCTGTATGAGGCTGAATCACAAGTCTACAGTCAGAAACGCAGTGAAAGGGCGACCGCCATGGTTGCAGCCCTGGCCGAAGTGCTGGTAAAAGTCAGCGGCCAACGGGATGCCGCACTGCAAAAAGGCGTGGCTCAAGCAATACGCCGTCCCGCTAAATTTTTGCAACAATACCGTTATCGGGCATTGTCTGCTGAGCAACGTGAACAGGCGGCGCAGAAATTAGTTGAGCAATCTGGCGCTGGGGGCGACCCTCAAATCGTATTTTTCCGTTTTGACAAGACCGCCGTGGATAAAGTGCTGCGCGATAATGGATTACCGGTGTGGGGGGCCACCCGACCCGCAACACTGGCTTGGTTGGCTGTTCAAAGTGAGGGTAACCGCTATCTGGTGGGTAATGATTCCAAGGAAGAAGTAAAAGCGTTGCTTAAAGATGAAGCTCAACGCCGAGGTCTGGCATTACTGTTACCGTTAATGGATTTAGAAGACCAGCGTAATTTGGGTTTTGCCGATGTATGGGGTGGTTTTCGGGAACCCATATTGCAAGCTTCGATTCGTTATCGCACTGAGTCAGTACTGGTGGGACGCATGTTTCGTACCCTTGAAGGTGAATGGCAAGCGCAGTGGACGTTACTTGAAGGCCAGCAAATTGAGTCGTGGGGGAGCGCGGGTGTGTTGCCCGCCGAAGTGATCGACGAAGGAATATCCGGCGCCATAGAGGTGTTGGCCGCACGTTATGCGCCCGTGGTCGGTGAAAAAACGGGCTTGTTACCAGTAACCGTGGTGGATGTTCGTACCTTGAGAGATTATGCCAGAGTGACTCAGTATTTCGAGTCACTTCAACAAGTCGGCCATGTTCAGGTGGCGCGCGTGGATGCCGATCAAGTGACCTTCGAACTGGACGTAGAGGGTGGCCCTGAGGCGATTGCCCAAACTATTGCCTTGGGCAATGTACTGCAACGCTATCAACCGCTTGCGTCGACGGACGATATGTTGATTAGCTGGACGCAAAGAAACACACAAACCTATCAACTGTTGCCTTAACGACTATCCTCGAGCGCTCTTTTCGGTTGTTGAAATAGAGACTGTGCTGGATTGTTCCCGGTGGTTTGTTATTGATGGTTTTTGAAATGGATCAGCGGGTTCAGGACAGCACATATTAATCATTGCATGAGTATTTTCAGTCATACTACGGGTATACATGAAAAGAATACCCTGCATGCAAAAGACGCCGTGAATACGTCCTTGTAGGCTCAACAGCCGCATCCTTAGCGGCTGACGCTTTTGCACACCGGGTATTCTTATCGGTACATTCATTAGTGAGGTCGAATAAAGCGTTTGCGTGTCGCCGCAAGTGCGCAAGGCTGGTGGTGTATAATAATTGTCATTGTCATCGAGCTTGTCCTGAATAACGTCGAGGTTTCAAAAGCATTTTGGGCTTAAACCAAATTCCTAATGTCATCAGTGTGTTCCGTATGTTTTTGGCGGTACCGGTGGTGATGAGTCTCTTGCAGGAAGAATTCGGGGCTGCCCTGGTGTGGTTTGCCGTGGCAGGCTTTTCCGATGGCCTGGATGGTTTCCTGGCCAAGCAATTCGGTTGGCAGAGTCGGTTGGGCTCGATACTCGACCCCCTGGCAGACAAGTTATTACTCGTGTGTGCATTTACCGCACTTACCTGGTTAGCGTTAATCCCCCTATGGTTATTGATTGCGGTTCTGGCGAGGGATTTATTGATTGTGGTGGGAGGTGTAATTTTTCATTACACATTAGGTCGCTTTGAAATGCAGCCTTCTCGCATGAGTAAAGTGAACACCTTTATGCAAATAGTATTCGTGTTGGCCGTTGTTTTTTACCATGGCGACTTTGCCTTTACCCCCTGGCTTATTGGCGCCTTGGTCTATATCGTGTTTGCGACCACGGTGCTAAGCGGAATAGATTATCTTTGGATCTGGGGGCGGCGTGCGATTAACCACATCCAGCTCAATCGCTGAAATACGAAAAAAGGCTTTTTCAATTCATGGTAAATGATTCACAAAAATGGTTAATTTTGGCCGCTACGTTTTCGTTCGGTTTGTTGTTGTATCTGTTAGCGCCGGTATTAACCCCTTTTCTTGCTGCCGCTTTGCTGGCCTATCTGGGCGATCCGTTGGTAGACAGAATGGAAGCAAAAGGACTGCCGCGTACCGCTGCAGTGGTGGTGATGTTTGTGATAATGCTTTCGGTAATGGCAGGCTTGGTGTTATTACTTGTGCCGGCTTTACAGCAGCAATTACTTTCCCTTGCTAAAGCATTGCCGCGTTATATTGACTGGGCACAGGAGCATTTTGCGCCGTGGTTAAATGAAAATGTGGGTGTAGACGCAAACCTGTTGGATTGGTCAACATTAAAATCTGCCGTACAGCAATATTGGTTACAGGTTGGCAGTGCCGCCGGCGGCGTGGTTGCCTGGCTTTCCTCATCGGGAATGGCACTAATAGCCGCATTGGCTAACCTGGTGTTAATACCGGTAGTTACTTTTTATTTGTTACGCGACTGGGATCATTTTGTGACACACCTGCGGCGTTTGTTGCCGCGTAAATGGGAAAGCACTGTCGTGCAATTGACGAAAGACTCCGATACGGTCTTGGGTGCTTTTATGCGCGGCCAGTTGTTAGTGATGCTAGCCTTGGCCACCGTGTATTCCCTGGGACTATGGTGGGTTGGACTGGAACTGGCATTAATTATTGGTGTGATTGCAGGAATCGTGAGCTTCGTGCCTTATCTTGGCTTTATTATCGGCATTTTATTGGCGGGAGTTGCCGCCATTATGCAATTTCATGAGGTTTACTACTTGCTGTTGGTGGCAGCCGTATTTGGCGTGGGTCAGATGTTGGAAGGTATGGTATTAACGCCAATGCTGGTTGGCGATAAAATTGGTTTGCATCCTGTGGCGGTTATATTTGCAATAATGGCGGGGGGGCAGTTGTTTGGCTTTGTCGGAATTATGCTAGCCCTTCCCGCGGCGGCGGTCATTATGGTATTGCTACGATATGCCCATCAACAATACCAGCAGAGTGAACTCTATGCTGATTCGTAATGCCTTGTTTAAATCCTGCCGTAAAAATAACTTCGCCTGAGCTAATCGCGTGGTAACCGAACAAATACCTCTGCATTTTTCCTGGCGAGATGGTTTGTCATTTGAAAATTATTTTTTCGAGGCCGACGTTGAAAACGATGCTGGGAAAATAGTAGTAAGTAATGCCGAAGCGGTGCATCACATACAGCAGGCCGCAATGGGTGATGCTGGTGCCGAACAGTTCTTGTTTTTGTGGGGTGGCACCAGTGTTGGTAAAAGCCATTTATTGCAGGCCGCCTGCCAACAAGCGGCCGCCCATCAAAATACCGTTGCCTATTTGCCAATGTCTGAATTGCGCGAATTATCGGGCGAAATATTTGATGGGCTGGAGCAAATGTCTCTAGTGTGCATCGATGACGTGCATCTTATTACGGGTGATCACCCGTGGGAAGAATCTCTATTTCATTTCTATAATCGCATGCGCGACGCCGGTGGTCATATGTTAGTCGCTGCTGACACAGCCCCCGCCGCTTTAAAAACACAGCTGGCAGACTTACAGTCCCGGTTATCCTGGGGGCCAGTAATGCAATTGCGTGAGCTGGATGACGCGGGAAAAATGGCGGCGTTGCAACTGCGTGCCCATGGACGGGGTTTTGATTTACCCAATGACGTCGCGCAATTCTTAATACGACGCAGCGCGAGGGATATGGCATCATTATTTTTGTTGCTGGATCGTTTGGATGAGGCTTCTTTGGTCCACCAAAGGAAGTTGACGATCCCGTTTGTGAGAGATTTGGTATAGTCGTAGGCCGGGGTGAGGAACGAGATAAATCACACCGTAGGGGTGCCCCTTGTGGGTACCCGGATTACCGCACATACCCAAACCAACACGGCCATTCCAAACCAGGGCAACCACAAGGGATTGCTCCTACTCAACGCTACGCAGAACCTGACAATTTCACTGCTATTCCTGCCACTCGCTTTCCTAGCGCTTTACACAATCGTTTTTCTTCATCGCTCAACGGCCGTTTATTATCATCTCCGGCGTAATGGCTTGCGCCATAAGGTGTGCCACCTGAAGTCGTGTGCATTAAATCAGTTTCAGAATAGGGAAGCCCGGTGATGAGCATGCCGTGATGCAGCAATGGGATCATCATGGTTAGCAGGGTGCTTTCCTGCCCACCATGCAGGCTCGAGGTCGAGGTGAATACGGCGGCCGGTTTTCCAGCCAGGACACCTGAAATCCACAGGTCAGATGTGGAGTCGAGAAAATATTTCAAGGGTGCGGCCATGTTGCCGAAGCGAGTGGGGCTACCGAGTACAAGCCCCTTGCATTCACGTAGGTCATCGTGGCTGACGTAGGGTGCCCCTTCACTGGGAATGCCATCGGCGGTGGCTTCGCAGACGGTGGACACTGGTGGTACGGTCCGTAATCGGGCTTGAGCGCCAGTCACTTCTTCGATGCCGCGGGCGATGAGTGTCGCCATTTGTTCGGTAGCGCCTTTACGGCTGTAATAAAGAACCAGTATGTCACTCATTGAATGTTGTTGCCTTGTCAGTATTGTTTTTGGGATGCGGTAAAAGGGTGGTTAGAGAATATCCAGTACGTTTTCCGGGGGACGTCCAATGGCTGCCTGGCGTTTGCCATCGTGTTCGGTGATGACGATCGGTCGTTCGATGAGTCTTGGATGCTTTACCATGGCTGCGATGAGTTGTTCACGGCTGAGTGATGCATCGTCCAAGTTATTGTCTAAGTATTCTGTTTCGTGTTTACGCATTAAATCGCGAGGTTCCAGCTTAAGTAAGTCGAGTATTTCCGTTAGCGCATTAGCATCAGGTGGTGAGTTGAGGTATTCCACAACGGTGGGTTCTTCGCCTTTGTTATGCAGTAATTCCATCGTTAATCGGCACTTTGAACAACTGGGGTTATGGTAAATAGTGGTCGACATAGAATGTTCCTCTAATAGTGATTGCGAATATGGTGGATTTGACCAGGCTGTGATTGTATCCGTTGCTTACGGGACTTGTCGCCTGCTACCAGGAATTTCAGGCATTTATTGAATTCGCCCTATTGTTATAGAAGCTCATCTCTCTTAATATCTAACACAATGGACATGATTCCCCCTTTTGTTATGCCGGTTATTAAACAGGTCGTTAAACAGGCCTTTAAACAGGAAAGTAAAATTCCTTTTTTGCGTGTAACGCTTTTGCTTGCCATATTGACTTTGGCGGCTTGCGCGGGAGTACCTGTGCAGGAAATGAGCGATGCCCGCCAAGCCGTGGATGCCGCGCGTAAAGTGGGTGCGGAATCGCGGGCGAGTAAAACGCTGCAGTCAGCTGAGGTGTTTTTGCAACATGCGGAGCAGGCCTTGCAGGACGGCGATTACCCGCAAGCACGTAAAGATGCAGAGGCAGCCCGGGCTCAGGCGGTACAGGCGCAAGATAAGTCGCTTAGCAATGGAAATTAAATAACATATAAAGTAGTGCTCAGATTTAGTGTGCTCTTGGAACCTTTCAAGGGCGGGTCTGATTCTTCACCGTGTTGATGTCGATAACCTTTACACTTCTTGTTTTAGTTTGTTTTAGTTTGTTTTAGTGCTTTTGGGGTGCTGCGCCTCGAGTGTGCGACTAAAGCGTTGATGCCGCGTGGTTTGATGGCACCCTATAAAATTTTCTCAGCCTTCCCCGATTTTTTTTGTACAACCCTCGACCAATGCCTCACTAATAGCTTTAAAAATCCCCTTTTTGATTGTCGGTAAACTTTACGCTTTTGGTTTTTTTGGGCTTTTTTTGGCCTTTTAATGAGTTTTATTTTTTATTATCAACGGGTTGTGAGCTTGGCATGAAACATGCTTTATTGCGATGGTGGTCGGAAGCGAAAGCTGCTGAAGTGGATTTTTTTACGACTTAATCACATTTTAAGGAAATGTTATCAAAATGTGGTTATAAGGGTGAGCAAAGGCTGACGCCAGATATTTTAGATAAAATAGAAAGACAAATAGAAAGACAACAGAAAAAGGAATTAAGATGAATATGAAAAACATTAAGGGTGGGTTGTTATCACGTGCACGCTTTTTAGCGTTGGGCGTGTGTGCGGCTTTTGCTATGGGCTCTGCTCAAGCAGCAACAATAGTGTTGGAAGGTTCCGATGCAACGGGTTTCCATCAGGATGAGACTTACACAAGTCAGTTGTTTGATTTCATGAAGGACGGATCAAGCTTGCCGATCCTCGTGTTTGGTTCTGTAGTACTAACAGGTGCGCCAGCTGGCACACAGTACACTACGGACCTGACCGGTCTGAATAATGCCGATTACAGTGGTGTTTACATTCAAAGCCCGGGTGGTTGTTGTAGTGACAACCGCATTGGCGCGTTGGTTTATGAAACAGAAATTGCAGCCTTTGTTGCCGGTGGTGGTAGCTTGTCTATCAATGATTACCAAGGTGGTGATTGGGGTTCTATCCTGTCGTTTGTTGCTCCTGCGGGCGCAGTAGAAGGCTTCCCTTCTTCTGCGCCTGGTTGTTTCGATGATGAAGTGTTTACTCCAGATGCTTTGACAAAAGGCTTCACCCAGCCGGGTACTTTAGGTTGTTGGGGACATCAAGCCTACGATTTGGAATATTTCGAAGCCCTGGGTTTCCTGAGCTTGGTTGATTCTACTGCTTCATTTGGCGGTTACGGCGGTGTAGACGGTACTGGCGACAGCATGTGGTCCAGCTTCCTGGCACTGGGCGGTGGTTTAGGTGTTATTGGTGGCACTCCTGGTGGCGTTCCTCCAACGACTACTGTTCCTGAGCCTGCAACTTTATTGCTGTTTGGCGCTGGCTTGATTGGTCTTTCGGTGGTTCGTCGCCGTAAGAAAGCGGCCTAATTATTGCGTTAAGTTATTAGGTTAAGCCATATTGTGTTGTAGAGACGGGCCCTTCGGGGCCCGTTTTTTTTGGATTTTTTTTCGGTGCGGAATAACGTCTACATTACCTTGTACGATGTTTCTGAAGGTTGCCGCTGTTGGCGGTTAATTGTTGTGCAATTGCTAAATTTTGACGGCAGCCTATCAAACACGTGACAATAAGCGCCTGGATTCCAGTAGTAAAAGGTGTTGACAGGTACACATGAAAAAAATAGAAGAAGTGTTTGAAAATGCCTTGTGGGGCAGCCGTTTTGTGGTGTTGTTCGCGGTTGTTGCCAGCTTGGCAACGGCCTTGGTGATGTTTTTTATTGCCACGGTGGATGCCTGGTTTTTAGTCTCACATTTATTTGAATATGCTTCACCGGACCTGGTTGGTGAGGCACGTGTGGCTTTTCGCAGTAACGCAGTGACGCATGTGGTGGAAATAATTGATGGCTACCTGTTAGCGACGGTATTGTTGATATTTGCGTTAGGGTTGTATGAGCTGTTTATCAGTCGTATTGAACCTGCCGAACGCTCTGAAACGGCGTCGAGCGTGCTTATTATCCACAGTCTGGATGACTTGAAATCTCGTTTGGCAAAAGTCATTTTAATGATTTTGATCGTGCGTTACTTTGAACACGCCGTGAGTATGAAATTCGAGACACCAATGGATTTGTTGTTACTAGCCGGTGGTATTGCCTTGATTGGTTTGGCGTTGTTTTTGACGCATGAAAAAGGCGGGCAAGAGTCTACCTTACAGTTGCATAAATTAAATGTGAAAAGCGATAAATAGACTACTAATAAAGCATAAAGCGGTCATTATTAGTCTGATTCTAGAGTGCATTGCTGGTGAGATCCAGAACCCACCAATATTGCCATTCCTCTGGATTCCGGCCTTCGCCGGAATGACGGGTGGAGTGGGTTTTTGACTTAACTTCGTGCCATTTGGGTCTGATGGCGGTTTAGCGGATAAAGCCAACAGGTAAGCCGCTTGAATGCGATGCCATTTAGTTAGTCGCCTGGATTATAGTCGTCTGAATTTTTCGTTTGCGGTATTTGCTGAGCTCTGGACTTATAGGCTCGTTTGAGTGTGCCTGTTCCGTGCGCGCCCGTGTTTATTTCTTCACTGCTCGCCCAGGCCATCCCTTCATAGTGGGTGGCTGTTTTGCCGCTAGTTTTGTCGCTATTGAGTTGTGATCGGGATGCCGCCAATGCGGGCCTGCCATTCGGCGGGGCCGGTTTTATGTACGGAGTTGCCTTTGGTGTCTACGGCCACTGTCACGGGCATATCTTCCACGACAAATTCATGAATAGCTTCCATGCCCAGTTCAGGGAAGGCGATGACCTTTGCTGAGCGAATGGCTTTGGAAACGAGATAGGCGGCTCCCCCTGTTGCAATGAGATAAACGGCTCCGTGCCGTTTGATGGATTCAATGGCCTTATTGCCACGTTCCGCTTTGCCGATCATACCGATCAGGCCGGTTTTTTCTAAAATAATGTCGGTGAACTTGTCCATGCGGGTGGCGGTAGTGGGGCCCGCAGGGCCAACGGCTTCGTTGCGTACGGCGTCCACAGGGCCGACGTAGTAGATAAAGCGGCCATTAAGGTTTACGGAGTCAGGTAGGTCTTCACCCTTGCTGAGAAGCTCTACCATGCGCTTGTGGGCAGCGTCCCGGCCGGTGAGCAGCTTGCCGGTCAAGAGCAGGGTTTCTCCCGGTAGCCATTGGGCGATGTCAGATTTTGTTACGGTGTCGAGATTGACATGGCGGGCATTTTCTTTGCCGGTCAGAGCGATTTGGGGCCAGTCTTCAAGTTTGGGTACAGGGAATGTTGCCTGGCCGCTGCCATCCAGCGTGAAGTGTATATGTCGGGTGGCGGCACAGTTGGGGATGAGAGCGACCGGTTTTGACGCGGCGTGAGTAGGGTAATCATTCACTTTGATGTCCAGCACCGTTGTCAGGCCGCCAAGCCCCTGGGCGCCGATGCCGAGTGCGTTTACCTTGTCGAATAATTCCAGGCGTAATGTTTCAGTGGTAGTGTGCGGCCCGCGTGATTTTAATGCCTGAATATTGACGGGTTCCATCATGCCTTCTTTGGCCAGAAGCATGGCTTTTTCAGGGGTGCCACCAATGCCAATGCTGAGAATGCCAGGCGGGCACCAGCCAGCGCCAAGTGTGGATACGGTGTCCAAAACCCAATCGACAACGCTGTCACTCGGGTTGAGTATGGCAAATTTGGCTTTATTCTCCGAACCGCCTCCCTTGGCGGCAAGGGTTATTTCTAACGTGTTGCCGGGAACGAGTTCACTGTGGATGACGGCAGGAGTGTTGTCCCCGGTATTTTTACGGGCGCCATCCGGGTCACTGACAACGGAAGCGCGCAATGGGTTGTCGGCATCGGTATAAGCACGGCGTACGCCTTCGTCTATCATTTCCTGAAGAGAGGCTTCACCTTCCCAGCGCAGGCTCATACCGATTTTGAGGAAAACCACAACGATGCCGGTGTCTTGGCAGATAGGTCGGTGGCCTTCAGCGCAAAGTCGGGAATTAACCAATATTTGGGCGATGGCATCTTTGGCGGCAATGGATTCCTCACGTTCATAGGCATCATTCATGGCCTGAATAAAGTCCAGAGAATGATAATACGAAATATATTGGCAGGCATCAGCGATGCTGTTAATCAGGTCGTTTTGACGAATTACCGTCATTAGGTTGTCCTCAAAGTGAAGGGGCAGTGTAGCAGTTGACGTGATGCTGAAAGCGATGAAATTTGTCGGGTGAAATCATTTTTAAGTGGGTTGAGTGAATAATTAACAGTAAATTGCATAAAAACATGAATATATGTCTGTCAGGTGGTTGACACAATGGTGTCTTTCTATCAATATTACGCGCTTCTTTTCGGAGGGGTTCCCGAGTGGCTAAAGGGATCAGACTGTAAATCTGACGGCTCTGCCTTCGGTGGTTCGAATCCACCCCCCTCCACCAAATTATAGTGGCTAGGTCCAGAGAGACCAGTCACTGTGGAAAGATTAAGCAGTGATAACGAGTGGTGTTTAGCGGCTTACATGCAGCGGTTAAGTAAAGCCCTGGTAGCTCGTACCAGTTCAAATTGCGGGTGTAGTTCAATGGTAGAACTTCAGCCTTCCAAGCTGACTATGTGGGTTCGATCCCCATCACCCGCTCCAGTAGGCAAGTTAGTTTTGTGTTGTAAAAAGTAGTTTTGTTATGAAAAAAAAGTACTAATGAGCAAGTAGCAAGCAAGACAGGATAAGTAACGCAAGGAAGAGTAGGCAGGTTCTCTGAGGGGCTGCAGCAAGCAAGAGTAGAGCGGCTCATGTAGCTCAGGGGTAGAGCACATCCTTGGTAAGGATGAGGTCCCCGGTTCAAATCCGGGCATGAGCTCCAATCTTGGTAATTGAATTTATTCGAACTGTTTAGAAGGCGTAGATGTTGGGCGACAGTCAAAAGATGGCTCGTATTCCAGTTGTCACTTTATGGGATGCTGAATATTGAGTTATTCATGGTTTGGTACCTGTTAGCAGCGTGACCGTTGTTAATAGATTGGTGTTAACAGATTGGAAGTTGATTGAAAGTCGTTAGAAAAAACATTTTTAAATTATCGTAGTAGTTACTGCAAACTTTTAGAGGAAGAGGGTCGGTCGATGTCCAAGGAAAAATTTGAACGCAATAAACCGCATGTCAACGTAGGCACCATTGGTCACGTTGATCATGGTAAAACCACATTGACAGCTGCACTGACCAAGGTCATGGCCGAAAAACACGGCGGTGAATTCAAAGCC
>NVUB02000014.1 GCA_002401775.2 Ectothiorhodospiraceae bacterium | reverse complement strand
CCAGTACGCGGCCGCTTTCAGGCACGTACATGCGTTGTATCAATTTTGCGAGGGTGCTTTTACCGGAGCCGGATCGCCCTACGATGCCGATGACTTCTCCCGGTTTTATATCCAGCGATACTTTACGCAGAATTTCCGGGCCGTCGGGTTGATAACGGAATGTGGTCTGGTCAAACGTTACCCGGCCTTCGAGTTTGGGTAATGAGGCGCGGTTAGGGTTAAAGCCGGATTCCGGTTTGGTGTTGAGAATGTCGCCGAGGCGTTGCACGGATATACCGGCTTGCTGAAAATCCTGCCATAGCTGTGTTAACCGTAGAATAGGCCCACTCACTCTACCTGCCAGCATATTAAAGGCGACAAGTTGCCCTACTGTGAGGTCGCCGGAAATAACTAACCGCGCCCCAAACCAGAGGATGAGCACATAGGTGATTTTGTTGATGTAGCCTGCGGCCTGGCCTGCGATGTTACTGAGGTTGTCTGCTCGAAAACTGGCGCGGACATAACCGGCTAATTGCTCTTCCCATTTACGGCGCATTTGAGGTTCTACGGCCATGGATTTAAGCGTTTCCACACCATTTATTGACTCGACCAGAAAGGCCTGATTTTCTGCACCGCGATTAAATTTTTCATGCAACCTGGCACGCAGGATGGGAGTAATAGCCACTGAAAGGATGATGTAAAAAGGAATAGAACCCAATACGATGACTGTTAGCGTGGGGCTGAAATAATACATCACGCCAATAAAGACGACGGTAAAGGCCAGGTCGATGACCAGTGTTAATGCGGAGCCGGTGATAAAGTTGCGAATGCTTTCCAGTTCTCGCACGCGGGCGACGGTTTGCCCTACCTGCCTTGCCTCAAAGTAACTGATGGGCAGTGCCAGTAAGTGTTTAAACAGGCTGGCACCGAGTTTGACGTCTATACGATGCGTGGTGTGCGAGAACAAATACGTTCGTAAGCCTCCCAGAAAAACCTCAAAGGTGGCGACAACGATTAATCCGAAAATTAATACATCAAGTGTGGTCAGCCCTTTGTGGACGAGGACTTTATCTATAATAACCTGGAAAAATAGCGGTGTTGCCAGGGCGAGGAGCTGTATAAAAAACGAGGCCAGCAACACTTCGCCCAACAGTTTTTTGTATTTGAGAATTTCGGGAATAAACCAACTGAAATCGAATTTTCTTAATTCATCCAGAATACCGGCGCGTTTGGTGAACATAATGATGTCACTCGACCAGCATTTTTCAAAAATTTCTTTGGGTAGTGTGAGCGGGCGCTGCTCTAAGGGGTCTTGTATGAGGGCTTTTTCATCATCCATTCTGGCCAGGACGAAAAAATGACCATCGTTGTGTCGGACAATAACGGGAAGTGTTGCCTTGGATAGTGTTGACCAATCCGATTTCACCGAACGGGCTTTTAATCCCAGTAATTTGGCGGCCCGCAGAATATCGCCCGTTTCAAAGGCGTCTCCGGTTTTGCTAAATTCATGCTTTAGTTGCTTTTCATCAGCGGGTAAACCATGCAATCGCGCTAATATCAGTAAGCAGGATAATCCACTGTCGATTTTGTTTATTTGATTGGCTGAATGAGGCATTAGCGTCCCTACAGATTTTACGGCTTTCTTCCTTGCGATGAGGTACCACAGGTTACGGCTTGAACAACACGAGGAATTTATCGGCTGCTGAAGAGACCCAAAAACTGCTTACCACGAACGGCAATGAACCGTTGTTTATTTTTCCTGCTCCCATCTATGAATTGACGAGTTCAGATTAACTAAGGAGTACATTATTATTTGACGGGGATGCTACCACGCTACATAGGTAACTTTAATGGGCAAATTTACAAAACTGATCTGCATAACCGAATTAAACAATAATTGAGTGATTTATCACTGCGCACTTTTCTGCGCACAAAAAAAATTTGTGAATGAATATCAGTAACTTATGGAGAGATGCTGAGGATAATTTGCGCACAATATAGCTCGTGAAAATAATTATGGTAATAATACCATAATGCTATTTTTTACTAAAAAAGCCTTTAGTTGTGCGGTTTTCGCCTTTTTTAATAACAAATTCTGGTTAATATATACTCATTTAAAAAATGCAATACGGATGGTTGTTATGGAAGGCTGATTACCACTGGTACACATGAAAAGACGCAATAATACATTTATTGCTACTGGCATATACGCCCGTGCCTCGTCTCACGGGGCGGGAATAGAAAAGTGCTGAGGACTGAGGGCTGGGTTTCGTAGGTCACGTAGCTGCGCAACATGACCTACCGGGTTGCCTCGTTCCCATGCTCCGCGTGGGAATGCATACAATGGGTGATTTTACAAAGTGAGGTATGGGTTCCCACGGAGGACCATGGGGACCAGAAAAACCACCACTAAAAACTTAGTCCTTAGCACTCAGCACTTTATTTTAAACGGCCTCTGCACTTACTACACGGAATCTATTTATTGTAGGAGCGACTTTAGCCGCGATAGTCTTGTGGCAAATATCTTTCGCGGCTGAAGCCGCTCCTACATTCCTTTGGAAAGAGCATGTGTAAAGCTTGTTTAGAGTGTGCTTAAAGAGAGTTTTATAATGAACTCAAAAATCAGCTTTTAACAAACAAGGCAATAGACTCAACATGTGCCGTGTGCGGGAACATATCCATGACACCGGCACTGACCAGAGTATAGCCATGTTGATTGACCAGTATTCCGGCGTCACGCGCCAGTGTTGCGGGGTCACAAGAAACATAAACAATACGTTCAGGTAAGGGTTGCGGTAGATTTTCAACGACCACGGATGCACCACTGCGCGGCGGGTCGAGTAGCAATTTGTTAAAACCTTTGCCGTACCAGGGCTCTGCGGCTAAATCACCATTAAGGTCTGCTGCATAAAATTCAACATTGGTAATGCCATTGCGTTGGGCATTTTCACGTGCTCTTTCCACCAGGGTGGCCTCGCCTTCTACGCCCACCACTGCCCCTGCCTTTCTAGCCAGCGGCAGTGAAAAGTTACCCAGACCGCAAAACAAATCAAGGACACGGTCTTCCGGCGTTAATTCCAACATGGCAATGGCACGATCAATCATCGAACGATTTAGTACGGCATTAACCTGGGTGAAATCTGCAGGCTGAAACTGGATTTCTATGTCATACGCCGGCAGTTCATAGGACAGTTTGAAATCTTTATCGTCGAATGGCCAGAGCCGTCGAACGGTTTTCGGCCCCTTGGGTTGCACAAAGATACCCAATTGATGTTCTTCACCAAACGCACACAACTGTTGTTCGTCTTCTTCCGTCAGCGGCTCCAGGTGACGAAAGATCAATGCGGTTTTCGTATCACCTACAGCCACTTCGATCTGCGGAATTTTCTCACGCACCGACAATCGGTTCACCAATTCACCAAATGCCGTTAAACGGGAGCCAATGACCTCATGCAACACATCGCATTGTTTGGCATCTGTCAGAAAGGCACTGTGTTTTTCCCGAAAGCCCACGCGCACTACCTTCTCGCGTCGCATGTATTTTACGCCCAGGCGTGCTTTACGACGGTATCCCCAGGGCTCGGCCGTCAGCGGGGGCAAAACTTCTCCCGGTGTAACCTTGCCAAGATGAGTCAGATTTTCAGTGAGACGCGATTGTTTTGCGGCAATTTGATCTTCCGGACTCAGATGTTGCAGACTACAACCACCACACACGCCAAAATGTGGACAACGCGGCTCAATACGCTGTGGAGAGGCTTCCAGCACGTCGATAGCATCGCCCTCATCAAACTTTCCACGCTGCGAGGTGTATCGAAACATTATCTCTTCGCCCGGCAAAGCGCGGGAAATAAAGGTCACTTTGCCATCAATATGGCTAATACCGCGCCCATCGTGAGACAAACTCTCGATAGTAGCACGGACTGGTGTAACAGGAAGCTTCTTACGACGACGTCGGGACATGGTTTTTTACGACTCACAGTATGTGGTTTTAATGAAGCTTGATGGTACGTCAAGCTTGGTAGTTTTTTAGATAAGTATTGAGGGATAAGTATCTAGGGGCGAGGTAAACCTTTCCCTGTCTTTCCTTGCTCCTAGATACTCGACCCTCGATACTGAATTTAAAAGGGCGAGTATCGAGGAGCTAGGGGAAGTTTTCAGTGTCTTTCCTAGCCCCTCGATACTCGCTCCTAGCCACTGCTTTTAAATCGGGAATACATTGGTGGAGAGGTATCGGTCTCCGCGATCACAGATAATCACCACGATCACAGCATTCTCAACTTGCTCGGATAATTGTAAGGCAGCTGACACTGCACCGCCGGAGGATGTGCCGGCGAAGATACCTTCCTGTGCGGCCAATGCTCTCGTGGTGGTTTCGGCGGCTTCTTGTGAAACATCCAGTATAAGGTCAACGCGTTTTTCGTCATAAATCGTCGGCAAATATGCTTTGGGCCAGCGCCGTATGCCGGGAATGGCCGCGCCTTCCATTGGCTGAACGCCGACAATTTCGATCTCAGGCTTATGCTCCTTAAAATAACGAGAACAGCCCATAATCGTACCCGTGGTACCCATTGAACTCACGAAATGGGTTATTTCGTTATTGGTGTCGCGCATGATCTCTGGCGCGGTACCATTATAATGCGCCAGCGGATTGTCAGGGTTGGAAAACTGGTCCAACACCCGCCCTTTACCGTCTTTTTGCATTTGCAGCGCCAAATCACGCGCACCTTCCATGCTCTGTTCTTTGGTGACGAGAATAATTTCCGCCCCGAAAGCTTTCATTACCCCACGCCGCTCTACGCTCATATGGTCGGGCATAATCAGCACCATGCGATAACCCTTGATGGCCGCGGCCATTGCCAGGGCGATGCCAGTATTACCACTCGTGGCCTCAATAAGCGTATCGCCCGGTTTGATTTCACCCCGGGCCTCCGCCTGCTGGATCATGCTCAGGGCTGGCCGGTCTTTCACCGAACCGGCAGGATTATCACCCTCAAGTTTAACCAGAATAGTATTGCTGGTCTTACCGGGAAGACGCTGCAAACGCACCAAAGGCGTATTGCCAACGAAGGACTCAATAGTGGGAAATGTCATCACGAGGAACCGAATATAGAAAGAGACGCCTAATGTACTCATTTGGCCTGTTTTATCAAGTCATGATTTACCCAAATTGACTATTTTCGGAGACTTAACAGGAGAACCCGAGCTTCAGGCCTGTTAGAATTGACCCTGTTTGCCGGAGGAGCAACTTAATCAGATAACTCACCCGCTTTTACGAAACAGCTAAGCGCGGTTGATAGCGAGTCAATAATAATGACCCATAAAAACTACAAATTTCGATGCCTGAGACTGCTTACAGCCGCTATTGCCCTCAGCATTAGTCTGCCAACATTCGCGGCAGAACCGAGCATAGGGGAAGAGCTTACGACGGATATATTGGCAGCAAAGTCGTTCAACCTAACATCCCTGTCTGAAGAGGATTTCCTGCTCGACATCCCAGTGGTTTTAACCGCAACCCGCTTAGCTCAACCGATTAATGAAGCACCCGCTGCAATCACTATTATTGACCGAGAAATGATACGGGCCTCAGGTACTCGTGAAATAGCTGACTTGTTTCGCATGGTACCAGGCTTTGTAGTGAGCCGTGACAACGGCCACACCCCGATCGTGTCTTACCATGGTTTTTCCAGCGAGTATGTTGCACGAATGCAAGTCCTGGTTGACGGGCGTTCCGTCTATTCACCCGTGTTTGGTGGCGTAGATTGGGCGAATCTGCCCCTCGCTATGGATGATATCGAGCGCATTGAAATAATACGCGGCCCAAATGCCGCCAGCTTTGGCAGCAATTCATTCCTCAGTATCATCAATATCATCACCCAACATGCATCTGAAACCACTGGCGTCTTTGGACGTTGGACAACCGGCAGCAATGGCTTGAAAGATGTATTTGTCCGGATTGGTGAAACCACCGGGGATTTCGACTATCGCGTTTCTGCCAGTATCATGAATGATGAAGGCTTTATAGACAGGGACGATGATCGACGTCTTAAAACTGCACGTTTCCGAGGTGACTATCAGCTCAGCGCCAAGGATAATTTGATGTTTCAGGCAGGTACCACGCAAGGAATTCGTGAAATTGACTCCAGATTTTTACAAACCACTATCGACCGTGACATCAATATCAATTTCGAACAAATTCAGTGGCAACGACAAATAGACAATAACGACGCCATTAGCTTGCAATTTTTTCACACACTGGAAAATATTGACCAAATCATTGATGCCAGAGTGCAATTGTTTCCCCTTCCATTGTCTGATACCCGTTTTATTATTGATTCATCCACTCAGTCTGAACGTTTTGATGTTGAACTACAGCATACGAAACAACTCCATGAGAGCTTACGATTAGTATGGGGAATTGGCCTACGACAAGACTCGGCTAAAGGGCCGCATATATTTGGGACTAGCGCTGACACTGGCTATACGGGCAGTAAAAAGTATTTTTACAATCAGGTAGCGCGTGTATTCAGTAATATTGAATGGCGAACTCGACATTCTGTCACCTACAACCTGGGTACTATGTGGGAGAAATCTGATCTGGCCAGCCAGAAACTTTCACCGCGCCTTGGTATTAATATTGCTATCACACCCGAGCAATATATTCGTATTATTGCCAGTCGTGCCACCCGCACACCCAGCCTTAATGAGTCACGCTCTAATTTCCGAACCCCTGTTGAAGACTTCCCGATTCCACCCTATGGCATCACTGATCTTGCTGATTTTACGACAACTGCCTGGGTTGGTAACAGGAACATTAACCCGGAAAAAATAACATCCTATGAAGTGGCATACCACGCAAATTTTATTCGTAAAAAACTCTCTTTCGACTTGAAGTTATTCTATGAGCAGGTCAGAGATCTCATCACCATCGATGACAACACAATTCCCCAACCAGCAGATATACTGGATGGTGAAATTCTGGCTTATGACAACTTAACGGATGCTAATATTCGCGGAGTTGAAGCCAACCTGGATTTCACTCCACTGACGAACACACGTCTCATACTATCTCGTTCATTAACCAATATAGACAGCAAAAACCCAAATGTTTCTTCCGAAAAATTGGCCGAATCGGCACCAAGGCACATCACTTCTCTACTGGCCATCAACCGGTTCCCAGACGGGGTTACGGGGAGTTTGCTTTTTTATAGCGTTAGCAAAAGTAATGGGCTCGGTTCTGGTAAACCACTACCCGGCTACAGGCATGTCAACCTACGGCTTGCATTCCCATTTAGGTGGACAAATGTTAACGGTGAAATTGCATTAATAATACAAAATGTTTCAGGAGATTACCTCGACTGGAGGTCTGACAACCTTGCCGAGACGCAACAATTCATCACAATCTCGGCGCAAATTGATTAGACATAAATATTGATTACGAGACTTAGGCGACTGCCGAGATAACAGCCTGAACGAAAAAATAGCTTTTGAACACCGCTTGTAAAATAAACCGATACAGAGATTAAAATTTAGTACAAAAAATGCAAACATTCGTAAACTATCTTCAAGGATCGAAGAACCCGCTGTTGAAGTACATCTCAGCGGTAATATTCCTGTTGGCCCTGGCATTATCACCAATGGATTATATTTGGGCCAACGCTAAAACCACTTATAATATTTTAATTCTAAGCAGTGGAAAAAGTCCGCTTTACCTGGACATCATTGATACTATCCAAAATAGCGTTACATCAAACAAAGCATTGTCTAAAAAAGGGATTTCAACAGAATTTAATCTTGTATATTTAAGTTCAAACCAAACAATAGAAGAAATTCAAAACAGTGCCGACAACAACGATTTAATTATAAGCATTGGTCAAAAGGCACTGATTGCCAGCACCAACTTTTATAACGCTCCTCCTATTATCGTCTCTCTAATTCCGAAACAGTCATATGAAAAATACCGCCCCGCACTAGAAAAGGCTTCGGAAAAATCGACGGCTATTTTTATCGACAACCCTCCTCGGCGCCAAATACTCTTAGCCAAAATATTGTTAGGCGACATACAAAGACTCGGCGTATTGATTGGAGACACTTCGCCTTACGACAAAGAATTTTTAACGTCGGCAATTCAAGCCGCTGGCATTCAGTCACAAATTGAAACCACAAACCCAACGGACAATTTAATCCGAAAACTTTCTCACGTCATCGAAAATAGCGATGCTTTTATCGCATTCCCCGACGCGCAAATTTTTAATCGTAATACCGCAAAAAATATTTTACTCACTACGTATCGGCAGCGCACGCCGGTTATTGCTTATTCTGCATCATACGTTAGAGCAGGTGCCCTGGCCGCGGTTTACTCAACACCGCAACAAATTGCCAAACAAATAGGCAAAACACTCATAAAAATTTTACAATTTCAACTCTCCTTCCCGGACGAAAACTCCCACCCGGAAGAATTCGAAATTGCGATTAACCAGAAAGTCGCAAAGTCTCTCGGCATATCAACCTCGACACAAGCGGTCATAAAAAATCAAATGATAAATATACTTCAGGAAAAACCATGATTTTTCCAAGTATACGAGCCCGAGTATTATCACTTGCCATTATCCCGACAACGGCAGCTTCCCTGATTTTTTTCAGTTATTTTGTCACCAAGCAAAACAATGACATCGAGGAAACCCTGACGGCCAAGGGTAATGATGTCGCTGCTCATTTGGCATCGGCCAGTGAATACAGTATTTTTTCCGGGAACATCAGTTTGCTTTCACCCCTGGTCGACGCCGCATACCAGGACAATAATATTGTTTCTATCACCATTACAGATGACCGTGGTACGCCGCTTATTCAACGTCCAGAAAGACTTTCTGAATCCAACGCTCTTTCCCAACGAGCTGGTGCCCAATCCATTACAAACACCAGCATCAACAATCGCGTATTCAGCAAGCCGGTCATTCAAAGCCTTCTGAGTATTAGCGATTTTGATGAGCCTGAAGAACAGGAATTGCCGGCCATTATTGGTTGGGTGGTTGTTGAAATTACCGGTGATATTACCGCACAACGAAAACGCGAAGCCACCATAGAGACCCTTTTCATTACTCTGGCCATTTTAATCAGCAGCATTTACCTGGCCACCAGAATCAGTCGTCACATCACCACGCCAATCACCACCCTCACGGAAGCTGTCAATGAAATAGAACGTGGCAATCTGGATGTTTCAGTCAACACACACACGACCGGTGAACTGTTATCCCTTGAACAGGGTATTCGTGGAATGTTACGGGCCATTAGAACGTCTCGCGCTGACGCCCAGCAAAAGATTAAAAAAGCGACGGGGGAATTGCGCGAATCCCTTGAGTTACTTGAACGGAAAAACCAGGACCTTTACACCGCCCGACAGGAAGCACTCTCGGCCAGCCGGGCAAAATCATCATTCCTGGCAAACATTAGCCATGAAATACGTACCCCTATGAACGGGATACTGGGTTTCGTCAGGCTGCTCAATACGACCTCCCTGTCAAATGAGCAAAATGAATATTTACGGACCATTGAACAATCCGCACACAACTTGTTGCGAATTATTAATGATGTCCTTGATTTGTCAAAAATTGAAGCGGGAAAACTCTCCATTCAAAACACGCAATTTAATTTGCGAGAATGCATTGAAGATGTTGAATTATTAATGTCCCCCGCCGCCAATGACAAAGGGCTGGAAATTGCAGCCTTGTTTTATGACGACACTCCGGAAATCATTAATGCCCCACAGGATCGCATCCGACAGGTTTTAATTAATTTGCTCGGCAATGCTATTAAATTTTCTACTAAAGGTACCATTGTGGTTCGCGCCATGATTGAAGCGAGAAACACCAATGCTGCGACGATAAAACTCTCGGTCAGCGACCAGGGTTCTGGAATTTCCGAAAAAAACCAGCAAGCCCTCTTTAATTCTTTTACGCAACTCGATGATAACGCTTCGCTAAAGCATAGTGGTACAGGACTGGGGTTAGTAATATCAAAATCATTAGCAAAAGCGATGAACGGTGACATCGGCGTTGAAAGTCGATTAAATGAAGGCTCAACATTTTGGTTTACTTTTATTTGCTCACTTTCTCCCAACAGTGTTGAATTAACCGATAAAAGCAAAGCCTTTAGTGGAAAAGTGGCCGGGATATACGACACCAATGAGCTTTCGCGTTTATGTACTGCACATACACTCCGTAAAATTGGGTTTTCAGTAAAAGAATACTCAATTATTGATGAGCTATCCGACATCATTAAAAACAACACCGAGCTGGACATACTGCTGCTTAACCTAAACAACAACGATATTAATAATTTTCCATTGTCACTGACAGATCCTAAAAATAATATCTCACACAAATTATTAACAACAATAAACAGCTCTGCCCCTGAAGCAATGCGCAAGCATGGTTTCAATTCTTACCTTACCCGCCCATTTCGACGTTCCGACCTGATTTTTTCCATAAAAAATATTATACCGGGTCAGAACAGCCCACTTACAGGCGATTCTGGCAAGCAAAAGTTACTGGATGAAAATAAAAAAAGGCATCGCCGCCTAGATGGTATCAATATACTCGTCGCGGAAGATAACGCCATCAACGCAAAATTTATTGACACTATTCTGCAACGATCCGGTGCCGTGGTCCTTGTCGTCAATAATGGACAAGAAGTAGTCGATGCTTTTGAAGAAGGAGATTTTGACGTTATTTTAATGGACATCAACATGCCCGTAATGGATGGCATTCAAGCGACAAAACTTATCAGAAATTCTGAAGCCAAAAACAAACGTATTCCCATACTGGGATTGACAGCGGTCAGTTTTAGCGATGAAAAACCTTTTTGTAGAGAAGCAGGATTCGATGATGTTTTGGAAAAGCCAATATCAGTCGATGAACTATTGCATGAAATTGCCTATTGGGTGCACACACCGACCACGCATCTTAAAGCCCTGAGCTTTAGTGATAAGTCGACAGTTGATCAGTCGCCAGATACTCAGTCAACGGCCACTTATCACCAGGAGTCTACCGACACATTAGCGCAACTCAATACGGGGCAGCTCGGTATCGACAAAGGCCTTTCAGCCAGCATGTTTGAAATGTTACTGGCGGAACTCCCTGCGACCAGAGAAAGCCTCACTGAATATTTTTCAACTCAAAACTGGATAGACCTGCGAAGTGAGGTTCACCGCTTTTTGGGAGGATTAAGTTATTGCGATGTGCCAAAACTACAAACCCTGACACAGGCGTTTCAGCAAAGCCTTAAATTACAGGATGATAAACTGACACCCCGGTTTGAAGCAATGATCCTGGAAATAAGCGCGCTGATCAGCGCGTCAGAATCATCCTGAGTTATCAGCATCATTTGATCTAACTCGGCATCGATTAACCGACATCTATTAACCAACAACGATAAAATTCTACCTGTGTCACGTTTAACGCGACATTAAAACGTAGGGTGGGCACGTATTTGTGCCCACGCGGAATGTGCTATCGGCCTACCAAACATAAACCCAACGCAAAGATGCAAAGACACCAGGAACGCAAAGAAAAACAAGGTTTCTGAAAAAAAAGAGATAAAGGGAGTGGATTAATTAACAATTACGCTCCCTAATTTTCACTCAATACGTGCCAAATTTACTGGGCGGCCGTATCTTCGGGTAATGAAAAGCCTTTCAAATACTGTAAAAACGCTTGCTTTAATGCGGGATGTTTCAGCGCATATTCTACCGTTGCGGTTAAATAACCCAATTTGTCACCACAATCAAATCGACGTCCTTCAAACTCATAGGCCAACACATCTTCTTCGTTCAACAAGTTTGCTATTGCATCGGTAAGCTGTATTTCACCACCGGCGCCCTTGCCGGTATCTTCCAGGATATCAAATATACGCGGTGACAATATGTAACGGCCTACAACAGCAAGATTAGAAGGTGCGACTTCAGGCTTTGGTTTTTCGACAATTTGTTCAATTTTACCGATGCGTCCACTTTGCATATCGGCTTTCACGACACCGTATTTATCAGTATCTTCTTTATTAACTCTCTCCACCCCCAAAAGGCTACACTGGTGCTCGTTATAAAGTGCGGTCATTTGGGACAAACAGCCTGCTTCACCATCGTCGATCAAATCATCGGCAAGAATGACCGCAAAGGGGTTATTACCCACAACATTCTTTGCGCAAAGAACGGCATGGCCAAGGCCAAGGGCTTCAGGCTGCCGAATATAAACGCAGCTAACGCCTTTTGGCAAAATCCCTTTTACGATGGACAGCAGCTCATCTTTTCCTCGCTCTGTCAGCACACTTTCAAGCTCAAAATTGCGGTCAAAATGATCTTCGATAGCGCGCTTACTGCTACTGGTCACAAAGACTAACTCTGTAATTCCAGCGGCGATTGCTTCTTCCGCCGCATACTGAATCAACGGTTTATCAACGATGGGCAACATCTCTTTCGGATTTGCTTTGGTCGCTGGCAGAAAGCGTGT
>NVUB02000139.1 GCA_002401775.2 Ectothiorhodospiraceae bacterium | reverse complement strand
TTCATTTATTCCTTGTACAATTTTGTCGCTAACAGGTATTTCTGTATCCACCTGGCCTGAAAAATTTTCAATATAAAAGGGGATATCATTTATTCGAAATTCAGCACCGGTACCCACATAGGAAATTTTTACAGAATAAATTCGTTTTTTATATTCAAAAGTATCAGTTGCTGCTTGAATATTATTCATGAAAACTACCGAAAAAATGATACGACTAAAAAATAATATAGAATTATTCACGTGAATTTTCCTACACAGTCTATTTCAATCAAATAATGGATTGCATTACAAAAGATCATTCACACCGTAAGGCCATAGTCTCGTAAAAGGCTACAAAATATAAACCCATTCACCTTGATTATTTTTGTAGAATAAATATTTATATTTAACCAAAATTTGTGACTTTTTGATTATATATAATATCGGCTGAACTTTATCATCACTTGTAATTCTAGCCATCTTTCCATTTGCAACGACTTCTAATTTTAATCCAATATTTTTAGATTTTTCACCTTCAATGAATTCAAATAACTCTTGATCTTGACTTTCCCATGATTCAGTTAAGTTAAGTGAATCATATGCTTTTTCCAAATTAGAATAATAATTTACTAACCTCAAAGTATCAGCCAGCTTATATGTACTTTTCTTTAAGGCAGTTAAATCTTGTTTCTGATGTATAACATACTCTTGACGATATGCTTCCAATAGAGAGTTATAATTTTCCATCGAATCTTCGATAACCTGACCATCTTGCCATTCCCAGCGAGGAAAAGGTGTTTTAATCTTGTGTGTTTTACGACTAATGACAATTTGTTTATGGAAAACAGACCCCGGAAACTGTCTAGGCTGGCTATCATAATCAAGCACGGGAGCCTCCTGCTCTGAAATAACACTACTTTCAATAGCAGCGGCTTCAGGGTTACGTGCAGGGTAGAGTTTAATATGTGTTAATAATTGACGCGCATCCTTTGGAAAACCTTTTTCACGAACATATAATATTGCTTCCACCCTTGCATCAGTATGTGTCCAATCTTCCATCGAGTTATCATCTTCTGCATAAGGAAAAGCAATAATAGAAAGAACATTTACACCGTCAATCATTTTATCACCTACAGGGATTTCCACGTCCACTTGGCCAGAAAAATTTTCTAGATAAAATGGGATATCGTTCAAGCGGAACTCCGCTCCTGTTCCTGCATATGAAATTTGTACTGTATAATACGGTTTTTTATATTCTGTAGTATCTGTTGCTGCTTGAATATCATTCATTGTGGAATATCCTATAAAAACCATACAAATAATTTCAATTATCGGCCTCATAATTTTCTTGGTGGCATTGATTTAATTCTTTCCTTTAGTTCATTACGCAATTAATTTTGGAAACCCGACAAAATCGAACAATAGGCGAAACCCGAATTGTATAAAGCTATTAAGCCACTACAGCATCCTAAATTTGAAAGACTTAACTACTAAGACATAGCCCATGAAGTAGGGCTTCAGCTAAGGCGAAAAATAGGTTAAATATCATACTCAGTCGACAGCACTAAAAATCTAAACATGGGAACACTGCGTGGGCACAAAGGACGTGCCCACCCTACAGAAAGATTATTTACATGATGTAAATCCATTCACCTTTTTTATTTTTATAGAAAGAAAAATTATATTCGATTGTCATTCTTGCTTTTTTAACAATGTATAGTATAGGTTGTGCGCCAGTTTCATTCACAATTCTAGCCAATCTTCCATTTGCGAACACATCAAGCTTTAAACGGAGGTTTTTTGACGTTTCACCTTCAATAAACTTGAATAATTCTTGTTCTTCACTTTTCCAAGACTCTTCCAAGTTTAACGAATCATAAGCTTTATCAAAATCGGTAATGTATTTAACTAACATCAATGTTTCGGCTAATTTTTTTGTGCTTTCTTTTAACGCTGGCAAATCTTGATTTTGATGGATTACATATTCTTTACGATAAGCTTCTAAGAGAGACTTATAATTTTCTTCTGTATCTTCAATAATCTGACCATCCTGCCATTCCCAACGAGGAAAAGGCAATTTTATAGGATAAGTTTTACGACTAATGACTATTTGCTTATGATAAATAACGTTAGGAAATTTCCTAGGTTGGCTCTCGTAGTCGAGCTGCGGTAGATCTTGCCCAGTCATTACTATCGTCTCTATAGCAGCCACCTCTACTGGACGTGCAGGATAGAGTTTTAAGTGAGTTAATAACTCTTTTGTATCATCTAGTGCGTCTTTCTCGCGTACAAACAAGCTGGCCTCCACTCGCGCATCTTTATGCCCCCAATCCTCTAATGATCCCTCACCTTCACTATACGGAAAGGCGATAATGGTGAGTTCATTCACTCCCTCTATCATTTTATCACTCACTGTGATTTCCACATCGACTTGGCCTGAATAATTTTCCAAGTAGAAAGGAATATCATTAAGTCTAAATTCTGCCCCTGTTCCTGCATAGGAAATTTTTACAAGATAAACTGGCTTTTTATATTCTGAAGTATCAGCTGCTGCTTGAATATTATTCATTACGGTATACCCTAAAAAAACTACAGTTAAAAATTGAATTATATATCTCACAACTCCCCCGGAGGCCTTAACTTAATCCTCTTCTTTAAATCACCCATTAATTTTCTGTCTTCCATTTTAGCCAACGTCATTTCTCGATCAAACTTCTTATTTTTTTCATCTTCTAATTTTTTTATTTTTTTACTTTCGACTTCATCTTTATTTTGGACTTTTTGCCTATCCACTTTATTAAGATAATATTTTAATTGATGTTTTTTTGACATTTTCAACCAGGTTTTAGGTTCAGATCGTTTAATTTCCTTTATAGCGAAGTCTTCAGGTTCAGAAGAGTCCGCACCAAAGTATGTATCCCCATCCGGATTCTCGACTTTAGTTTTTTTAGTTAACCGACCCTGAATTTCCTTTTCCAAATACACTTTTATCCCGTTAAACATAAAGTCTAATGAGATATATGGCGCTCCTTCTTCCTCGCCCATGCTTATTCCAGTATCAACACTGGATTCTACCCCTGCTTTTAGTACAACATTGAATTTTATGACGTAGAGATGTCCATCAAGTTCAGCTTTCCCTTCGCCTTTGATCGTTATTTTTGAGGTGACGGGTTCACCTACTTTAGTCACTTTTCCATTTTCATCAGAG
>NVUB02000138.1 GCA_002401775.2 Ectothiorhodospiraceae bacterium | reverse complement strand
TGGTGCGATTCGTTGCAATAGAATGACTATTACGCCTCACCGCGCCTCGCCTAAAGCGCCTACATTTGGTGCCAGCACGAAAAATGCCTCAGAATCACGCTTACTCAGGTAATTGAGAACGGCCCCTAGCGTGCTGTGACAATAAATAGAACTATATTCTACCGGTACACAATAGAGAAGGCTGCCCAGTGTTCTGAATACAGGGCATCCTTCTCTACTAGCCCATTAGTCAGTAGAACCAAGTGGTTAAACCCGCCATCTAAAAATATGTTCACACCACTATCAATGGCTAGCCGTTAAAATACAGAGTTTTACATCAACATATATTGGTAAGCAAAGGTGAGCATGTTATCGACCTTCATCTGCGGCCCATTCAAATCCTGCCTCACAGGCACACCGACTTCCAAACCTAACATGTGGCCACCTGCAAACATCCCGTTTATACCCACCAGCACATCAAGACGACGACCGCCCTGTGCTTCCGGGTCATTGACAGGCGACATCATTCTCATCAACTCCGGGTCAGCACCATCAATCTTTGCCCACTTATTAAAGTTAAGGCGCCCGCTCAAGGAAATATTGCCGCCAACCTTTCGCTTCATCCATGCTGTCGCTTCAAAACGGTTACCCAGCGTATAGTCATTATCACTTTCACCTATGCGGTACGTTAACGCACCCTGACCACCCCAGCTCCAGCCACCCTTGCTCATTTGGTAGGTCATGGAAGGCATCAAATCATAAGTGCCCGTACCCAACTGCATGTTGTAGGGCATTTTAGCATCGGGGTTGGCGCCCATGGGGCCGCGTTCATCAATACTCCCTGTAGGAATGCTGACGTTCACACTGGTAATGAACTGCTTATTGATCGAATACATCAGACCAAGATGCGTATCACCTGTACCACTCGTATCCATGGATGATTCAACGCCCATGCGATTGATCATATCCATGTCCTTGGACAGGTAATTCACCATGGTCATTAAACTTACTTTTTTATTGAATGCGTACATGGCCATCACCATGTGCATATCCATGGTCATTTTTGTCGGCGCCATCATATAAGGCCCAGGCATCATCATGGTTCCGGTAACATCGGCGGCCGAAATAGTGTCTTCGCCATCCAACAACCCATCCATGGTCATGCTCATGTATTTATATTCAAACATCCAGCCCCCAACACCGTGTTTGTGATGAATGTGCGAACCCGATCCTGTGTCGTGCCCAGAGTGCCCACCACCATGCCCGGAACTGTCAGGCGAATGTTCTAAATGATCCATTTGATGGTCACTATGATCCTGCTCTGCTGACATAGCAGCAAATGGTACAGACAACAAAGCTGCGGCGGTGCCCAATACGGGAACCGCAATGCGATATAGAAATGTCATGATAAACCCCTTTGAAACCGACTACTGATGAGTCGGCAATACACTATTTTTTCGTTGCTACTCAACGTATTCAGTCGTTGAGTAGCACTCCCTTATGATGCGGCAAACACTTCTGCCCCAAATTTGCTTAATGGTTGAAAATACGCCTCGCTTTACTTTGTTTTGTCGGCTTACCTTATTTATTGAAAGACTTAAAAAAAGCCATTAAAAAGGCAATGCCGTACACAACAAACATTACGAATGTCATTATTTCCAACAGTATCAAGAATTTGAGGTTTGAAACTCATTAACCCCTCAGCCTTCCGAAATAGCGAAGCAAAGTCCGACAGAATTATGTCTTTTATAGAACCAGCACATTCCATGTTTTACTGGATGCTGGCGCTATTCCGATTGACTTGCGAGGTTATGGTACCGCTACAACAACCTTGTTTTAGTGGTCGTGAGATTGGCCATCCGAAACCGGTGCATTTTTCGCCATGCCCAAGTCTTCAATTTCCATAATCACCAAACCGCCAGCTTTTGTTTGCTCGAGCATAAAGGCAATCTCGTGTCCCTTGCTCACTTCTTCCAACATGGCAGGATCGTAGACTTTAAAATCCATCGTCATGGCACTCATGCCTAACCCCGCAATCGGACCATGGGAAATCGTCAATTTTCCCGCTGACATTTTTATGTCACCTACAACACCCTTGCCTTCATGTTGCTCCGCAGCCCAGACAGTAGACAAAAACAGGCTAAAAATCAATGCACTACCCAACAACTTTGAAATTTTGAACATCTATATTCCCCTATAAAAAATGTCATTAATTGATATATCAATCAAATTCAGAATCACTGACTGGTATATGCTGTTAATCTATCGGCCCATCAAGCCAACGTCAACGGCAGGTATTATAGAACCTGTCCCATACTATCGCCAATATAAACAAGGGTAATTACTGAACAAAAACCACTCAATTCTTACGATTGAGATAGGTTAATCGGTAATTTTTTCCATCATGGCAAAATTGACTGAACCCGGCATTATCGATTTTTATACGATAAGCCCCAGTGGCAGACGTTTGCAAAACCGTCGCCGCTACGGCACGAATAACCCCCGCATGGGCGACCACCAACACATGCTGCCCGGCGTAAATCCGGCTAACGTCATCCAGTGCCGCGCTCACTCTCGCCGAAAACTGATCCCATGGCTCCGCACCATCGGGCCGGTGTAGCACAGGGTCGCGGTAAAATGCGGCATAGGCCTCAGCCTCAGACTGCTGAATCTCCACGGGAGACCGGCCCTCCCAGGCCCCAAAACCAACCTCTTTAAAGCGCTCATCCAGACTCACAGAAACGCCTTGCCGAACCGCCAATGCTTCAGCAAATTGCCGACACCGCTGCAACGGGGAACTAATAATGTGCCCCCACCCAGACACTGCCTCTACAGCAGCCCACATTTGCCCCCACCCCTTTTCACTCAATGGGTCATCGATACCATGCCCACGAAAACAACGGCCACCTACAGGCTCTCCATGCCGAATAAAGTCAATCTTCGTCTCAATCATCTTGCACCTTGTCTTTTTTATGTCTCATATCACAGAACAACACCATTCTAAGCTCAACACAATTTCGCCCGATTGGAAATTTACGGTAAACTAGCGCAAAACAGAGCTGACTGGACAGAACGACGGGATAGAACACCACGTCAGAACACCAGGCCAAAACTACTCCTCAGAACTACAGGACAGAATGACAAGACAGAACGACGGGAAATTGCTACAGGAAAACACACATCAAGGAATGATGATAATGGAATATGATCTTAACTACTGCACCATACAGCACTGGGATGACGATATTGCCCTCATTGAAATCAACGACGGCATAGAAATCGATGCCACTATGGCAGCAGAGCTTATTCACATAGCGAACAAAGAGTTAGGCAGTTCGTTTGGCATTCTCTCCAACCGCATCAACTCTTACTCACTCTCTTTCGACGCCATGGCCGCCCTCGCAAACCATGAAAATTTAGCCGCAGTCGCCATCGTCGTCCCCTCCAACAAATCACGCCTGCTAGTCGATGCCCAAAACTTCCTTATTTCAGCCATCAAGAAAAAACCCATCAAAGTATTTTTAGACACCACATCAGCCACACATTGGTTGAAAAGCACATTACAGAATAAACAAAATATACCCGCAACGACTCGACAAGGGCTTAAAACTGAAGAATGACTGTTTTGTGTTTAGCGTTTAGTGCTGAGGACTGAGTGCTAAGTGCTAAGTGTTGATGATTGCCTATTTGGGGATAGCTAAAATTTGAGGACATAGGTAGGTTTTTGTAGGTCATGTTGCGCAGCTACGTGACGCAACGCGTTAATCAACCACAATTACTCTCGAATGGAATTGATCGTCATGCAACGTCGTAACATGACCTTCTACATCAATAATGAGTGCTGAGGACTGATACTTGCGATTTATTGTGGCGCGGCTTTAGCCGCGATAGCAATGGTGGTCATCATTCGCGGCTGAAGCCGCTCTACAAGGATTGAAGCGCTAAGGACTGAACATCGGTACAGAACCATAAAACCTGACTCAATCTCTTAATCCTTAGCACTCAGCACTCAGCACTCAGCACTATCTTAAAACCCCCTAATAGATATCACAACGCTCCGGGTTGTGGGTAACAGAGGCATAAGCCGTGTCATATAGACGTTCTTTGCCGCGACGGCTGCATTCGACGTATACCATATCAAGAGCTTCACGCGCTTCGCCCTCGTCAGTACAATTTCCCGACCCTAACATTGCCCTGCAAACACAGCGTTTTACGAAGCGAATCAATGCTTTGTTTGACATACTGCTCAGTGCGCGTTCAAGTTTATCTATTTTCACTGCAACTTCTCCATCTTATTGTTTTTGCGGTCCGACATCCTATAGACGCTGTTAGCAGGCAATGGGTTTCCCATACCTGGAAGTCCTTTCACTTTTTCTATCGGCGAAATCTAACAATCTAACAAGACAGGTTTGTGACATTCATCACAAAAATGGGAACCAAATGATGGGTGAGATATCGAAGAAGCAGATGCACTTGCCGGACATGAGCCACACGCTCATACTCCAGATTCAATGATTAACGGCATACTGAGGTTCACTAACGAAACACTCATGTGCGCAAGTAAGAAAAATACCCCTATAAAAATAGCCAATATCAATTTGAAAAACCACACTGAAACCAGAAGGAGATATTACACATGAACAAAAAAATTATACTCACAGGTGCCCTACTGCTCGGCACACTATTTGCCTCTAGCGCTACACTCGCCTGTGACGCCATGGGGCCTAGCACGCACATGGGGCAACTGGTGTCCGTTGATGCCGACAAGCAAACATTCACAATCCGTGACGCCCAATCCAGCAGCCCCATCACTTTTGTAGCAACAGATGAAATCATTACTGGTCTGAAAGGATTTGCCGGAAGCCTGATGGTCAACTACGAAGAAAATGACGACGGCGGTTTCGACGCCGTAGGCGTGACATTCTAAAAAATTGTCGCAACATAAAAAAAGGCGGGTCACTTACCCGCCTTTTTTTATGTCCTGTATTCCTTAGAATACGCCTTGTTTCTATTATGTATTCAAAGAACAGCACGGTTACAACGCTAATAATATTTGTTACTCCGCAATACTCTACCCTAACGTTGCATAAAATAGCGCATTTTGTACGTGCCTCAGAAGTGGTGCAGTTGCTTATGATTTGAGACCGTCTGCGACATGGATGTCGCAGTCGAGCTTTCAGGGATTCATTTATTTAGGAGTACGCGCGTCTCAAATCATAAGCAACTGCACTACTCCCCAAGACTTTGGCACATTTTTAGTCCGAAAACTAACGTGTTTCTGGATCTTGCCAGCAGTGAATTTCAATAACAGACAATAATGGCCGTTTTACGCTTTATTAGCAGCCTATTTATCACTTTTATACTTGATTTATGCAACTGATAAGGTCTGCTGATACAGGCTACTGATTCATCAGTACACTGCCCTGATACGTCGACTTGTTACATTTTCGAAACGTCAGACCGAAATATGATAAGTAACAAAATTTCTTCCAAGCATTTTTGTACTATGTGTTTTGATCGCTTTTCGTTTTAAAAACTTGTAGACAGGCCGGGTCTCCAGCAGATGAATGACGACCTCTTTATGCCCTAACTCTTTAGACCAACACATTAACGCTTCAAATATTGAAACCCCTATCCCCCACACTGATTTAGAAATAACAACGGCAATTTCAAAGTGTTCGTCATCTTGTTGAATACCACACCACCCGACCAAAGTGTCATCTGCGTACACACCTCTAATACGACATCCTGGCATGGCATCACAAACAATCTTTTCCTTTACCCATTCCTTAATATTTTGAGAATCAAAAAGATGATGAGAAATCAGGTGCCCTCTGATATCTTCTTCATTGAGAACGGGTATAAAGCCTTCTGGATCAATATCGTCAAACTTCACATATTTAATGGTACTCATGAATCATCCTTATAACCCTCAAAAGGGCCAGTCCCATTAAGAAGATAATTGTTACAATTATTCTTCTTATCGTTAAATTTTAAGAGAATAACCTGAGAACGCAGAACCGATTTTGGCTATTGTAAACGTAGTTTTTACTCTCTGCTTTATTCACTACCGTTGTACCGCTGGTTTCATATTAACGCTCACCTATAGAATTACACTCAGCACATCCCAATTCCACAAATCTCAGTGGCTGAGCAGGCATTACCACAGCTACCGCAATTTTCGTCATCGCTCATCAGATCCGTTTCACAGCCATTACTGGCATTACCATCACAATCGCTAAAGCCATTGGTGCACGACATAATGGAGACCTGGCCAGAAGAGCAGGCTCCGATACCATGTAACACGATCATTGATGCATTATCATCCACCTGGCCACTACAGTTGTTGTCGACGCCATCGCATAATTCTACGGCTCCTGGATAAATGTTGGCATCATCGTCGTTACAGTCCAGCGCGGCAACGACACCATCATCATCAGCGTCTTTGCACTTGGCGTTTTGCGAGTCTGGCGCACATTTTTTAACACTTGAAGGTTCAGCAGTGGTTTGCGCAGTGGGCGTTAAGCTTGCGTTCACCCCATCCTGACGACAAAAGGCAATAACTGACAGCGATGTTGTTTGACCCGCCAATACTTGAATGCCAGCATTTTGATTCAAACGCCGGTCACCCATGCGATAATGCACGGCATATTCTCCGGCAGGCACCTCATTAAACTGAAATTTACCATCGTCCGAGGTTATTACTACAAATGACATACCCGGCACATAGACCTGCATTCCATCTACACCGCCTTGGCCACAATAATTCACGACTCCTGCTATTTTGCCCGTCGTCGGGGTATCGGCAGCCACAGCCACGAAAGAAAAAACTACGGCGGCTACCATGACCAGCCCTACAAACCATTGACGCATAAAAAACCCTTTATTGTGTGAAACCTGATTATTAAAATATGGCTTATGCCAAGAACCTGGGAAATATCATTTTTACTTTCTAAGCCCTCTTCTACCAATTGCCAAGAGCATTAGCCTTAATGCCTGCTCTTGGGAGCCTCAATACTAAAAGTTACTGGCCTTAATTACTGACATTAAGTAATGGCCCTAAGTTACGGCGCTAAGTCCCAGCATAAAATACAACAAAATTTACCACGCCACTTTAAAGGAATATCGACACATCATCAAAGCGCCAAAAACATATCGTGAGGACACTCCAAAAACACTACGGTATTGGCTATAATGGTTTTATATGGTATAAAATTATGTTAGAAATTCATGAGTTAAAGGTCTTTTAACCTACTTTTATAAAAAATTCCTAAAAAGTCCGCTGTGAACGGCCCTAGATTAACATGCTCTGTTGAGAACATTGTTTAGCACCGAAGTTCACACACGAGAATACTGATGACATCTTTCAACGTAAATAATGATGATGCTGGCCTTCATATAAGGCCTTCCGCTGGCCGCGCGGTCAAGGAAGTCCAACCCTATCCTGGCGCACACGCTGTGGAAGAAGACGAAGATACTACTCAGGCACCCAGACAGTCCCTAAACACGGAAAAACGTCGAAAAACTGACCGCCGTCGCCAACAAAGGAAAGTATTACTCAATACCCGCTGTGGTCACGACCGACGAAACACCGCAAATGACGTTGAAAACACCGGAGTCGTGAGGAGTACCGGAGCGAGGAGTACCGAAGTGAGGAATACCGAAGTGAGGAATATCGAAGTAAAGAGTACCGAAGTAAAGAGTACCGAAGAGAAGAGTGCCAACGAGACAGGTTCAGCCTCTGGCATTAATGTCTACACCTAGCCAGGATAATCTACCCTGTTTCAGGTACCTGCCCCAAGGTTAACCACACTCCGACATCCATCCACAACCCTTCATCTCGTTCGACTTTCCGAAATTCTTGCCAGGTGTTTTGCTTAAACTCAGCGCGAGATTCTTCTGGGATTAACGCCAACCTACCGCGCAGTGCAGCCCCTCGGATAGCATCCCACCAGGCGTTTTCATCTGCCAGGTGACACCCCATTTGCAGTGTGGTTTGCGTAATGTTCGCGTAGCCAGCTTGTGACATTACGTCACGACTAACGTCTGCGTCCATTAATCGTGTGGTTGCCAGCGCCATAGCCAATGCTCCGGTACCGGTGGCAACGTCCAGCACTTTCCAGCCGTGATGCGGCGGTAAGTCGTCAACCATTCGATCTGCCATACAAGGGAAAAAACCGTAAGGCCACGTTATCATAGTCTTGTGATGCACGATTAAAGACGTTCGTGACACGCTGCTTATGCTGTTCTGTCTGTTGTTTATCGCCAGCTTCTGGTTGGACAATATCGCTCATGTTATTTGCCCTTTTGAAGATATCCTAACGTTGCATAAAATGGCGCACTTTGAAGGTGTCCCAGAAACAAACAAATAATGACATTTTTATGCCCGCTATTTATTTTCCACGTTTTGAAATATATAAACCCGGTATCCAGGTTTTATGAATTCTTGTGGTGGCCGCAAGATCATCATTGGCATCGTCTACAAAGCGAAAATGATTAACGCCAATGCGTATTACGTCATCGTGATATAATTGGCATGATGCGCTTGTTTTAAATTCCGCAGTCTCTGCCTCGATGCGTTTATCATTGATAAATGTGCCATTTGTGCTGTCGCAATCTTTGATAAAATATTCAAATCCGCCGCTTTTGCCCTCGGCCTGCCGCGCTTCGATGACAGCATGTTGTTTGCTCACTAATTCGTCATTTATGGTGATGTCATTATCCACCCCCCGACCAATGTGCGATTCCAGACTTTCAAGCCTCAGCGTAATACCATCTGCATTACCTTTAAATTGTATAAGAGCTGCCATACGCTACACCTTCCCTTGCAGTGAGTTTTAAAATTCTGGAAACCTTGATTGAGTGTGTCTAAGCCATACCTAAGCCATAACTGACACGCTAGCAACACACAAACCATTGATATGTATGTTGATTTTTATAAAGCCTTCCTATTAAAACATTGAACAAAAAAAATGACCCATGCGAGGACATATGCCATGATTCCAGAGGCTACACCACATTCAGTCTCAAATGCCAATAACAAGGCTGTGCGAAGGGTAGTGGCAGCGCGGTTATGCCAAGACGAATACCCGGTCTGCGACTGCTACACTGCTGGTAGGCTCAACGTATAGGCTCTGTTCTCTATCGTTAAAATACCAGACGATTTTTAGCCGCCTGGATATACTGCCTAGACGGTTAACGTAAACAAATGAGGGTACTGGCATGTCACACCATACATACAAACTCATAGAACTGGTGGGATCTTCTTCAACCAGCACTGATGATGCGATACACAGCGCCATTGAACGCGCATCAAAAACCATGCGAAATCTTGACTGGTTCGAAGTTACGGAAACGCGCGGCCATCTTGCTGAGGGTAAGGTCGTCCATTTTCAGGTCACCCTCAAAGTTGGCCTCAGACTTGATGATTAACCGCAAACACCTTCACGCACAAAAAAATGCAGCCACTGCGCAATGGTTGCGCAACTTACCGCTAAACCATAGTGATTCATGATTAAAATATATTCCGCTGGCAATATCACTGACGCCTATTTATTACAAAGTCTATTTTCCGAAGCTCGTATCGAAACTCAGATTTTAAATGAGTACGCGCAAGGTGGCGTGGGCGAACTGTCATTTACCCAGGCCTACCCCGAGTTATGGCTGATTAACGCGGCTGATGCCAAGCAAGCTATTGAAATCATTAAACAGTTTGAGCAGCGCGAAGTACCCGTAGGTTCTATCCAATGCCCACAGTGCGGCGAGCCCAATCCCGACAGCTTTGAAGTCTGCTGGCAATGCCAAACTACCTTGCCTTAAAAACAGTCCTAAAAACAGTCCTAAAAACGGCCCTAAAACCTGCCCAGAAACACCCACTGTCCCGAATGGCACGAAGTTAAGCCGAATACTGCGGTCATTCCAGCGAATACCCACTGGGACATAAAGGCCGGAATTCAGAGGAATGACAAATTAGGGTGGCTAAACGGGGTGGCTAAAGGAGAGTATTTCGGTATCTAAATGCCATTGTCACTGCCCCCGTTTTACGTGCTCGTAATTTACCGCGTGCACGTCATGTTCTTGTCTCGCTCATCGCGCCTAAGTTCACGCTTGTTTGCGGCTCCATTTTTACACTATCGGCAACGGCCGTTATTCTCTAATGCCGCATCAATTGGTTGCTTTTTAACCCACAAAGACCCTGTACGTAATATCTCCAGTTCTCGGTTTTTTAAAAAAAGACGAGACAAATACTAAAAAATATTGTCCTATTGCCGACTTCTTCCACTTGACAGCAGGGGGATGAAGCAAGTATTTCTAATATAGGCCTGCATCAAAAATGCTGCCACTAACAATAACCAACTGTATTTAAAGAGAATTATGGGAAAATCACTGGTCATCGTCGAGTCTCCGGCTAAAGCCAAGACTATTAATAAGTACTTGGGCAAGGATTTCATTGTGAAATCCAGCGTGGGTCATATCCGTGATTTGCCCACCAGCGGCAGCGCCTCCAGTAAGTCGGCGATGGACCCCAAGGCGCGCGCCAAACTCGCCGCCGAGTCGAAAAAGCTCAGCCCGGCCGTGCGCGAAAAACGCAAACGCATTCGCGCCACCAAGGCCCTCGTCACACGTATGGGAATCGACCCGGAAAATAACTGGGAACCGACCTACGAGATCATGCCCGGCAAGGAAAAGGTCGTCGCTGAATTACAAAAGCTCGCCAAAACCGCCGACACCATTTATCTCGCGACTGATTTGGATCGCGAAGGGGAAGCCATTGCCTGGCATCTTACCCAGGCGATTGGTGATGACGTGCCATTCAAGCGTGTGGTATTTAACGAAATTACCCAAAACGCCATCCAAGAAGCATTCGCTAAACCGACGATGCTGGATTACGACCAGGTTTATGCACAACAAGCGCGGCGCTTTCTAGACCGCGTAGTCGGCTACATGCTCTCACCGCTGCTGTGGAAGAAGCTCGCACGTGGACTTTCGGCTGGCCGTGTGCAATCTGTCGCGGTACGTTTGGTGGTGGAACGCGAGCGTGAAATTACCGCCTTCAACCCGGAAGAATATTGGGAAGTCTTTGCCGACCTAAGTACGACCGACGATGAAGCCCTGCGTATGCAGGTGTTCAAACAGAATGACAAAAACTTCCGGCCTCCCAACAAGGGACTCACCGATGCGGCGCTGGCAATTCTGGAACATGCCGACTACAACGTCATCAAACGCGAAGTCCGCCCGTCTTCCAGCAAACCAAAAGCCCCTTTTATCACCTCCACTTTGCAACAGGCTGCCAGTACGCGGCTGGGCTTTGGCGTCAAAAAAACCATGATGATGGCCCAACGCTTGTACGAGGCGGGCTACATCACGTATATGCGAACCGACTCCACCAACCTCAGCAGTGAGGCCGTAGACGCCGCTCGCACGTATATCAAAGACAAATACGGCAAACAGTATTTACCGGAAAAACCCATCTCGTACAGTAGCCGGGAAGGCGCTCAAGAGGCCCATGAGGCTATACGCCCCTCGAATGTACGCACTATGATGTCGGAGCTTCAAAATGTCGACAAAGATGCTGTGCGGCTTTATGAGCTGATCTGGCGGCAGTTTGTGGCCTGCCAGATGCCCCCCGCCAAATTCGATGTCACGACCCTTAAAATTGATGCTTCAGGTTTCGAATTGCGGGCCAAAGGTCGTGTGGTGCGTTTTGATGGTTGGACCAAAGTACTGCCACCTCAGCAAAAAAATGCCGAAGACGTGATCTTGCCTGCGGTCGTGGAAGGCGATGTGTTGGCATTGGTCAAACTCGATCCATCACAGCACTTCACCAAACCACCAGCCCGGTTCAGTGAAGCCTCGCTGGTGCGCGAGTTGGAAAAACGCGGCATCGGCCGCCCGTCTACTTACGCCGCGATCATCTCCACGATTCAGGATCGTGGCTATGTCACCGTGCAAAACCGCCGTTTCTATGCCGAAAAAATCGGCGACATCGTTACCGAGCGTCTGGTCGAAAACTTCGAAGAGCTGATGGATTACAGCTTCACTGCCAAAATGGAAGAAAAGCTCGATGCCATTGCAGCCGGTAAAAGCAATTGGCAAGACGTGCTGGATGATTTTTATAAAGACTTCAAAGAACAACTCTCCGTCGCCGACCAGGATGAAGGCGGTATGCGCAGCAATGACCCTATCGGCACAGACATTGCCTGCCCCACCTGCGAACGCCCCATGCAAATTCGCGCCGGATCAACTGGCGTGTTTCTGGGTTGCTCGGGCTATGCCCTGCCGCCCAAAGAACGCTGCAAAGGCACCCTAAACCTGATCCCCGGCGTAGAGGCCGTGGACGTAGATGCCGATGAAGAAAGCGAAGCTCGTGCGCTGATGGACAGACACCGCTGCCCTATCTGCGACACCGCCATGGACAGCTACCTCATCGACGAACAACGCAAGCTGCATATTTGTGGCAAAAGCCCGGACTGTAACGGCTATGAAGTTGAAACCGGAAAATTCCGCATCAAAGGCTACGACGGCCCCATCATCGAATGCGACAAGTGCGGCTCCGAAATGCAACTCAAAACCGGACGCTTTGGCAAATACTTTGGCTGTACCAGCGACGAATGCAAAAACACCCGAAAATTATTACGTAACGGCGAAGTCGCGCCTCCCAAAGCCGACCCCGTGCACATGAAAGAACTGCCCTGCGAAAAATCAGACGGCTATTTTGTGTTACGCGATGGCGCCGCTGGCATTTTTCTCGCCTCCAGCGCCTTTCCTCGCTCACGTGAAACTCGCGCGCCGCGCGTCAGTGAACTGCTGCCCCATCGTGAAGAGCTGGACCCAAAGCATGACTATCTTTGCGAAGCACCCATAGAAGATGACAAAGGCAGAGCCACCGTCATCCGCTTTAGCCGCAAGAATAAAGAACAGTATGTCATGACGGAAGACAAGGACGGCAAAGCCACCGGCTGGACCGCCCATTACATCGCCAAGGACTGGGTCATCTCCAAAGCACCGAAAAAGACCGTCAAGAAAAAAGCCGCCACAAAGAAATCAGTAAAGAAAAAGACCGCTAAGAAAAAAACAGTCACGAAAAAATAGTCAGTACTTGGTCAGCACTTAGCGATCATCAGAAAGCATCTAACGTCCCCAATGTTCACATTGGGGACGTTAGATGCTTCACTATTACTTTCACTAATGGCCTTCACTTTTTTGTTTACAAAGCCATATTTCCACGGTTATCGCGCCCACTTTCTATGACCACAAACCTTTCAATCATTCAAGTAGATTACTCAAACAGTCGTCAAGCGGGTGATCTCGTTCATTTGCTAAATACTTATGCCACTGACCCAATGGGTGGCGGAAAACCCCTTGAAGATTTTGTCACGAAAAACCTGGTAACCGAGTTACACAAGCGTCCACATGCCTTCAGTGTCATTAGCTACGTGAATAATCAGCCAGCCGGATTAATCAATTGTTTTGAGGCTTTTTCAACGTTTTCATGCAAGCCGTTAATTAACATACACGACGTCATCGTATTAAAAGAGTTCAGAGGCATGAGCCTTAGTCAGATGATGCTGAGTAAAGTGGAAGAAATTGCAACGTCCAAAGGCTGCTGCAAACTCACTCTGGAAGTATTAAGCAAAAACGACATTGCAAAATCCTCCTATAAAAAATTTGGTTTCGATAGCTATGAACTTGACCCATCGGCAGGAAACGCAATGTTTTGGCAGAAAATAATATCGTCAGGGTAGACTCAACCCGATAAAACAGGCCTTTGGGGAATGGGTGGGTAATTCAAGGTAACCTGAAATCTACAGACAGGATCTCGCCAAGCCGCCAAGCTCGCAAAGGGGGAAACGTTATTCAATAAGGTCATTCACCCTCTGCTGGTAATCAACGATAAGGTCGATCTGGACACTTTTTCCGCGCGCTCCCCAACACCTGCATCAGGTAGCTACGCAACCTGACCTACCTAAAACGGTGTTCTAGAGTGATTAGTCATCGTCACAAGTGCAACATTACTCCGAACCTATTAATGAGTTGTAGGTCATGCTGCGAAGCTGCGTGACAATTGCCTAGCCTGAGCAAGACGCCAGCAGCGTTTAGCCCAACGTTAAAAACACCCTGGTTGCCCGAGACAAAACGGATTCAACGCTTCTCCGTAATACCCAGTAAAAACGTCATATAGGCATCTTCATCCCAAGCCTGACCTCCCAATACCTGATAGCGAATCATACCTGAGGGATCGACCAGATAAGTCGATGGCAAACCTCTCGGTTTCCAACGCTCGGTGGCCTGGCCATCATGATCCATCAAAGGCAGAAGGTCCGGTGCCAGCACTCCTAGAAAAGTAAATACGGTATCTTCATCCTCAGCGGTATTCACAATCGCCATACCCAGGCGTCCCTCGGGGAATTTTTCAACCATGCGCTGTATCGCGGGAATTTCGCGTCGGCATGGCCCACACCAACTGGCCCAAAAGTGAACGAAGACCCACTGGCCCTTTAACGCGGCCAAATCAAACGGGTCACCATCGATATCAGGCAAGATTAACGCCGGTGCTCTTCGCTGTTTCACGGTTAACACACCCTTTGGCGGAGTAAATGTATCAGCGCGTAAAATTGTAGTGGCTTGAAGACGTTCACCTGCCTTTTCAGATTCGCCCCCTATAACAAGCCCTGGCAGCAATGACATTAACAATAGAATGGTCACTCCTGCCTGTACTCCTATCGGTACTAGCACCATCGTCATTGACTCTCTTGATTCTGAGCGCATCGTAATCCATCGATTCGCGCCGTGATAATTTCTCGCCGCGTGTCATTGTCTCGTGCCCCTGGGCTACCAACTTCTGGTGCAATACCTGCTGAAAACCGACTTGTGCCAAGGCTATCCACAGCAAACGAGGCTGTCAGGGTCAGTGGAGAGCTTGACCGCTCTAGAATAATATTACCGCCTTCAGACTCATCGGGCTGAAAGTCCAGCCGCTCCGGTAACAGTGTCCACCGAAACGTCGCCTGGGCAGGTCGGGGAATCTGCAACTGCGCCCATTTTGCAGGCCATTGTGTTCTCGGAATTCGGGCGATGCGTTGTTGTCCCTTAAACGGTTGTCCCTTAAAAGGTTGTCCCTTAAAAAGTGGCCCTGTAAAAAGTGGCCCCGTAAAAAATTGCCATTTCTCCAACTCCAGCCAGAACACTTTTTTACTTTTATTTTTTATACCCACAGTAAAAAAACAATAACGGGACAACTCATTGATCATCACATCAGGAAAACCCCTAGCTTCAAAAAATGCCGCCATTTGGTCTGTCGTCCTCGGGATTAAACGCAAGCGAATCATTTCGTTTTCGTACGTTGGCTTATCCGATGCTTTTACAAGCCCCGGTTTAGCCTTAACGCCAGACAAAGGGGTATCCGCAAGTGGCGTATCGGCCGCCAGAGCCGTATGAACGCACGCTGGTATAAATATCACGCCCGTCAAAAAAATACGGGCATAAAATATGCCCGACTGAACTCTTAATTGATTTAACATTTACTGTTGGTTTCTCTTTATCATCAGTAACTAATAACACATAGATGGAACTCACCATTCAAGAGTACGTCAAATACTCAGAATGGATTCAGTCTGCATCGCAGATAAACTTATGCAGTGCGTCATAATCGTGACCCTATACACTTTAGCGCCAATAGTTTGTTGTTTTTAGGTAAAAAGTTGACGACATCGCCGTCAACAACGAATAAACTGATTTACAAATAACGGTTTTTACATCACGACATTTGAACTGAATATGAGTCGTCATACGTGCTACAGGGAGTATCGCATTTCTACTCAATATTTAACCAAAAAATTTGGCACGAGGTTTGCTTTAACTATTTGGCCACCGAATGTTTCTGAGTATACTGTTTTTGAATACAGAGTCATTCCGGTAATAAAATATCGAAACAAGCCCTGCTAAGGAGTCCCATAATTATTCAGCTGCCTTCACATTTTGATCAGCTAACTCACTGAGAAACAACGCTGAAATTCATGCGCCGCTCAGGGACAATCATAAGGCCACGCAATGTTAATGTGAATTCAGGGTTTGGATAGCCCGTTGGCGTCCGATAGAACTTGTTAAGCGCCATAACTAATGGAGAGGAAAACACTATGCCCATTTTCGAGCACTACCGCTCACGATTTGATGAAGCTCAAGAAGAAGAAATGTCGCTTCAGGAATATCTGGACCTGTGTAAAAAAGACCCTTCTACTTACGCTTCAGCCACGGAGCGCATGCTCGCAGCCATCGGTGAACCTGAGATTGTTGACACTCATCAGGACCCACGCCTGAGCCGTCTGTTTTTTAACAAGCTTATTAAAATCTACCCTGCCTTCAAAGACTTCTATGGCATGGAAGACACCGTTGAACAAATTGTCTCCTTCTTCCGACATGCCGCTCAAGGCCTGGAAGAGAAAAAACAAATACTCTATCTTCTTGGCCCGGTGGGTGGTGGTAAATCCTCATTAGCGGAGAAATTGAAATCGCTCATGGAACAAGAGCCCTTTTACGCTATCAAAGGGTCACCCATCAATGAATCTCCCCTTGGGTTATTTTCACCAGAAGAAGATGCTCATATTCTGGAAGAAGATTTTGGCATTCCTTTGCGCTATCTCAACGGTGTTATGTCCCCCTGGGCGGTTAAACGCCGGCATGAATTCAACGGCGACATCTCCAAGTTTCGAGTCGTTAAATTGTATCCGTCCATACAGCGACAAATTGGTATATCCAAAACTGAACCCGGCGACGAAAATAATCAGGACATCTCTGCCCTCGTGGGTAAAGTAGATATCCGTATGTTGGAAAAATTTGGCCAGGACGACCCCGATGCCTATTCTTACTCTGGCAGCTTGTGTCTCGCCAACCAAGGGTTGATGGAATTTGTTGAAATGTTCAAAGCGCCCATCAAGGTGTTGCATCCGCTGCTAACCGCCACTCAGGAAGGCAACTACATGGGCACGGAAGGTATCTCTGCTTTACCTTTCAACGGTATCATTCTTGCCCATTCCAATGAATCGGAATGGCTAGCCTTTAAAAACAATCGCAATAACGAAGCCTTTCTCGATCGGATATTTATTGTCAAAGTGCCTTATTGCTTACGAGTGTCGGAAGAAATAAAAATCTATGACAAATTACTCGTCAACAGCTCGTTGTCAAAAGCCGCCTGTGCGCCTGGCACTTTGCAAATGATGGCGCAGTTTGCCGTACTGTCGAGATTGAAGGAACCGGAAAACTCCAACATAGAATCCAAAATGCGCATCTACGACGGAGAAACACTGAAGGATGTCGATCCCAAAGCCAAAACCTATCAGGAGTATCGAGATTACGCGGGTGTTGATGAAGGTATGACAGGGTTATCAACTCGTTTTGCCTTTAAAATTCTCTCGCGTGTCTTTAACTACGACCATACTGAAGTCGCGGCAAACCCGGTACACCTTTTATATGTACTGGAACAACAAATTGAACAAGAACAGTTCCCACCGGAAATTGCCGAAAAGTATGTTTCCTTCCTGAAGGGCATATTGGCAACACGATATGCCGAGTTTATCGGCAAGGAAATTCAAACCGCTTATCTCGAATCCTACTCTGAATACGGACAAAATATTTTTGACCGTTACGTCACATATGCCGATTACTGGATACAGAATGAAGAATATCGTGACCCGGACACCGGTGAAATATTTGATCGCGGCGCGCTCAACGAGGAACTTGAAAAAATCGAAAAACCCGCAGGCATCAGCAATCCAAAAGATTTTCGTAATGAAATTGTCACCTTTGTTTTACGTGCCCGTGCCAGAAACAGTGGCCACAACCCACTCTGGACCAGCTACGAAAAATTACGTGAAGTCATTGAAAAGAAAATGTTCTCCACGACAGAAGACCTGTTGCCCGTAATTTCATTCAATGCCAAAGCCTCCAATGACGACCAGGGGAAACATCAGGACTTTGTCAACCGCATGACCAACAAAGGTTATACGGAAAAACAGGTTCGCCTATTATCTGAGTGGTATCTGCGTGTCAGGAAGGCATCTTAAAATAGTACCCAGAGGAGAGTGTCGAGTGGCTAGGAATATACGGAATAGTGTGCCTTTATCATTAACCTAGGTACTTGTTCCTAGAACCTCGACACTGAATTTATGACTCAAATCATTGACAGAAGAATTAACGGAAAGCACAAAAGCGCTGTCAACCGACAGCGCTTTCTGCGCCGCTTTAAAGATCAAATCCGCAAAGCCGTTTCCGATTCAGTGGACACTCGCTCTATCACTGAAATTGATAGCGGCGAGAAAATCAACATCCCCACGAAGGACACTCATGAGCCAGTATTTAACCATGGCCCAGGCGGGAAACGCGATGCCATCCATCCCGGAAACAAAGATTTTATCACTGGTGATCATGTTGCACGCCCCCCCAAGGGGGGCGGTGGAAGTGGCAGCGAGGCGAGTGACCAGGGTGAAGGAGAAGATGAATTCACCTTCCAGCTCTCCCGTGAAGAATTCCTGGAGTTCTTTTTTGAAGACTTGGAATTACCTGACCTTATTAAAACCCAGCTTGCCACCGTTGACGATTTTAAAAGCGTCCGTGCCGGTTTCAGTACCACTGGCGTCCCAACCAATATCGACATTGTTCGCTCATTAAAAGGTGCCCTGGCCCGCCGTATCGCATTACGCACACCTTTTTCTCGAGAATTGCACGAATGTGAAGATGAACTTGAAGCACTAAAAGCCACGCCGGATGACGAATTCAAGGCGAAACGTATTCTTGAACTTGAAAACAACGTACGTCGATTAAAAGACAGGATAGCAACCGTACCCTTTATTGATACGTTTGATCTACGTTACCGCAATCGTATTATGGAGCCCTCACCCACCACCCAGGCTGTGATGTTCTGTTTGATGGATGTTTCCGGATCGATGGATGAAGCTCGCAAAGAAATGGCAAAACGCTTTTTCATTTTGCTTTATTTGTTCCTCAACCGTACCTATGAAAACATTGAAGTGGTCTTTATCCGCCACCATACCACCGCAAAAGAAGTCGATGAGCAGGACTTTTTTTACTCCCGCGAGACCGGCGGCACAGTAGTGTCCAGCGCTCTCGAGTTAATGCATAAAATTATTTGCGACCGCTTCCCCACCAGCGATTGGAATATCTATGCTGCACAGGCCTCCGACGGCGACAACTGGGAAGGAGACTCCCCGAATTGCAAATCGCTTTTAAATGACCGCATTATGCCCTTGCTACAATATTTTGCTTACCTTGAAATCATGCCGCACAATCATCAAAGTCTGTGGCATCATTATGAAGAAATCATGTCCCAACACCGAAATTTTGACATGCAATCCATAGACAATGCTAACGAAATATACCCGGTCTTCCGTAAATTATTTGCTCGGAAACATGTGTAATGAAAAAAAATAATCTAATTACCGAAAGCGCCGATTGGACGCCTGAGCTTATCCAACGTTACGACGAAGAAATCTCACGCATTGCTAAAAACTACGGTTTGGACACATACCCCATTCAAATCGAAATTATTAATAGCGAACAAATGATGGACGCCTACTCATCCGTTGGTATGCCTCTGGGTTATAACCATTGGTCTTTTGGTAAACAGTTTTTACAAACGGAACAACGCTACCGTCGCGGACAAATGGGGCTGGCCTACGAAATCGTCATCAACTCCAACCCCTGCATTGCCTATTTAATGGAAGAAAACACCATGACCATGCAGGCCTTGGTCATCGCACATGCCTGTTATGGGCACAATTCTTTCTTCAAAAGTAATTATTTATTCCAGACCTGGACAAACGCTGACGCCATTGTCGATTATCTTTTATTCGCCAAACAATATATCTCAAAATGTGAGCAACGTTACGGTATAAAAGAAGTGGAAGCCATTCTGGATTCCTGTCATGCCCTTATGAACTATGGCGTGGATCGTTACAAACATCCTGCCCATCTTTCTGCTGAAGAAGAAAGCCAACGGCAAAAAGAACGTGAAGAGTACCTGCAAACTCAGGTCAATCATTTGTGGAGTACGCTTCCCATTCAGCCGGGTGAGGAAAACACACAAAAAGAAGTCCGCTTTCCACCTGAGCCAGAAGAAAACCTGCTTTATTTTATCGAAAAAAATGCACCGTTGATGCAGCCCTGGAAGCGTGAAGTCGTTCGCATTGTGCGTAAAGTTGCCCAGTATTTTTATCCTCAGCGCCAAACACAGGTTATGAATGAAGGCTGGGCTACTTTCTGGCATTACACCATTCTTAACACGCTCTATGACGAAGGTTTTGTTAACGATGGCTTTATGATTGAATTTTTACAATCACATACCAACGTGATTTCTCAGCCAGGTTTTGACAGTCCTCATTATTCCGGCATTAACCCTTACACCCTTGGGTTTAACATGTTCAAGGATATTCGTCGTATCTGTGAACACCCTACGGATGAAGACCGTGAGTGGTTTCCTGATATCGCCGGCAGTAATTGGCAAGAAACCCTCGACTTCGCCATGCGCAATTATAAAGATGAAAGTTTTATCGGCCAGTTCCTCTCTCCCAAGTTGATTCGGGATCTTAAATTATTTTGCGTACTGGATGATGACCGAGAAAAGGATCTGGAAGTTACCGCTATCCATGACGAAAAAGGCTACCGCCAAGTACGAAACATGCTTGCCAAGCAATATGACCTTTCCATGCGCGAACCTAACATTCAGGTTCATAACGTAGACTTACGCGGCGACCGCTCTCTCACCCTGCGACACATTCAACACGACCGCCGCCCTCTCGGTAAAGATACCGCAGAAGTCATTCGGCACTTAACTCGTCTCTGGGGATTTGCCGTAAAAATTGAATCCGTCAATGAGAATGGAAGTGTGGTTAATAGCAACGATGATGAAGATGAGGATAGGTAATTAACCCTTTAGGGTCATAGTCCTTTACAGGCCCAGCATGGATTCCAGCTTTTTGATTTTTCGACCCATTTCGACTGAAATTTTCGCCAGCTCCTGCCGAAGGAAAATATTTTCAATATTCATTTCCAGATGAAAGGCCAAACTTTCAAGTATTTTCCGATCAGCGTCACCAAAATCTCCATGGCGCTTATTGAGCATTTGAATAGCACCCACCACCTTCTTCGTGGTTACCCCATGAACGGGAACACACAATGCGGTACGAGTCACAAAGCCTGTCTTTACGGCGACAATATCGTGCGCACCAACCTGATCTTCAAGATCATCTTCAATGACAAACTGGCCCGATGACATCACCCGGCCAACGATGGAGTTTTTAGTCGGCACCTGTAATTGTTTTTCACTCAAACCCGTACCGCACTGAAGCCAGGCTTTTTCATCCACAGGATCAAGGATAAAGATACTGCAACGCTCGGCGTCCAACGCCTTGGGCATGATATCCACAAAAAACTGAATTAATTTCCGATTACCAGCTTCACGCCAGGCCGTTTCCATAAGCTGCTGTTTCTTACGCAGCTGATTCAATTTTTGTTCTAATAGTTCCCTGTCCATTATCGCTTGCCTTTAAACAACTGCATCCACAAATTCACTCTGCCTTCCTGGCAGCATTCATCCATAACTCCGGTGAGACACTACACTAGAATATAGTCATTAGCGGCACGCTTCGCCAGAGACTAAAGCGAGCCCCCAATCACAATTGAGGTTCATTTCTATTACACAAGACGAACCTTTGATGGCATTCCACCCGACCGGTATACTCCAGACGTGTAGACGCCTTACCCTTGTTCATTATTGCTCTTGGCGAACACATACCGGGCAACGCTTACCGCACCGCTATTACATAAAAAGTACCGGTTGAAGATTACAAAATGACAACTCACACAAGGCACTAATATGGCTCGCATTAAAATTTACAGCACTGGCTCCTGTCCTATTTGCGTCAAAACCAAACAGTTATTGGAAAAATGGCACATCAGCTACGAAGAAAGCCGTATTGACCAAAACCCTGCCGCAATGCGGGAAATGTCTGAATTGACCAATAGCGCCCGTACTGTGCCTCAAATTGCCATTGATGGTAAATGGATTGGTGGGTTCAGTGAACTGACGGAATTACACATGGAGGGTGACCTCGACACGTTATTTGAAAGCTAAAACCCGTTTCCGACAAAAATCTGGCGATTTACGGCCCGAAAGGCCTGCTTAATTTCTATCCACCTCCGCTGCCGCCCTTGCCACAGTTCACTTCGTAAGCTCTCTCTTTTTTCTCACGACTTGGTACGCAATGTGTATCTACCAATACCAGTAATCGCGAAAATTAATGATGACGTTATCGCGGTTCAGGGGTATTAACCGTAATACCCCACGGTAGATCGCTACAGTAAAAGTGCAGACTGGGATCAACACAACAGCGCCGCACAACAACGCCGTTCCAGGTACTTTTACTAAAGCACTCCAAAGCCCTGATATTCAGGTCTTTACACGACATTGGCTAGCCTACAACCGGCCGGCCACCACCAGGAGGGCATACAATCATGGAATTTATGGTAGAAATCGTCGTTACCGCATTTGCAATGGGTGGAGTATTAGGCGCCGTTGTTGCGCTGCAATTAAGCGCCAATTTGAAACAACCCGACACACACTCGACGACCCGCTCAACCCTCGGCGCAAATTCAAACACGGAAGCCAACAGCACGCCGCCGGTCTTGCAACCTGCTCCCATTAAAGTCCATTCTGTGCCCACGCGGCGTACAAACCCAAGGCGGCGCTGAAGTCGCATTCAAACACATCGGATGAAAAAAAAGCGGCACTTAATCCAGCATTTAAACCAGCATTTAAACCAGCACTAAAGCCAGCACTAAAAAAGCACCCTTCATCAAAAAACCATGAATTGAGCCTGTCGCTCCAGCCGGAAACGACAGGCTCAATGACCCACCAGCCCTCCCACATTGACAAAACCCCTAACAATCCTCTAAAAACGGGCTGTTTTTTCACTTTTTACGGGTAAAATTCCTAAAACAAGGGTTGGCATAGCCATTTAGATCCGTTAGGCTTATAAATGCTGCGTTTCGTTGCGGCAGATTTGGCCGCTCTACTTAGCCCGCTTGAACCTCGCTTTAAAGCCCTGCTAACTGCCCGACCCGTCTACCTCCCGATGCATTTCGTAGCAATAACAACATATTTGATCAAGCTAAAAGATAAAAGGTAGGACAAGATTATGGCAACAGGCACAGTAAAGTGGTTTAACGAATCCAAGGGCTTCGGCTTCATTGCTCAGGACGACGGCGGCGATGACGTTTTCGTTCACTTTAGCGCAATTTCCGGCGGAGGATTCAAAACCTTAGCTGAAAACCAAAAGGTAACTTATGAACTGCAACAAGGTCCAAAAGGCCTACAGGCAGCTAATGTACT
>NVUB02000137.1 GCA_002401775.2 Ectothiorhodospiraceae bacterium | reverse complement strand
TAGATGACAGTTCCACTTACATGACAATCCCGTTAACTTACAATGTATGTATTGTTGTTTAACGGGAAAAATACAGAAAGATAATATTGTTTAAGGGACTAAGAACTAGGGGCCATTCTCAATTACCTGAGTAAGCGTGATTCTGAGGCATTTTTCGTGCTGGCAAGGCGCGGTGAGGCGTAATAGTCATTCTATTGCAACGAATCGCACCAACAGTAGGCGCTTTAGGCGACGCCGCCAGCGCGGAAAAGGACCAGAATCACGCCACGAACGGTGCTTGAGAACGGCCCCTAGGGTTGCCTTTATTGTTTGGGCAAGTCTCACCCGAGCCTCAGTGTGTTGCACTGGATTTAATCACCGCAACAATATTTCTAACTCGTAGGGGCAATCCCTTGTGGTTGCCCTTGTTTTGGGTGATCGCACATTGATTTGGATACCCCCGTAATCCATCAAAATCTGGGCACCCACAAGGGCGCCCCTACAATGGTCTGTGGTAATTTTATTGCCTATTTATCCGCCCCCCCAAACCAATCATTTGATTAACCTATAATTTCTGGCACAACCTAAGCTGGGTATCCTGGCAAGCCAAACCACTGCGTTATCACATGTAAGTGACCTCATAAAGTCCAGGAAAAGCAGATTCCCAATTCACACCGTGTCCAATATTGACATAATTGGACATGCGTCATATATTAATACATTAACCCTAAGGAGGCAGCAAGCCATGAACGTTAGCTTAAGCACAACCTTTGAAGCCTACATCCAAAAACAGCTAGATGAGGGAACGTATAACAACGCAAGTGAAGTTATCCGTGAGGCATTACGTCTAAAAATGCAACAGGATGAAATATATCAAGCCCAATTAGAGTCCATGCGCGCCGCCATTATAGAAGGTGAAAAAAGTGGCGACTCCACACCGTTTGATATACAGACCATCATCCTAGATGCAAAAAAAGATGTCGGACAGAATGCATAAAATAGTCATTCGACCTGCTGCCAAAAAGGATATTAAAAAAATCTGGCTTTACACCTATAAATATTGGGGCGAACAACAAGCCGACAATTATACGAATTCACTCGGCGAAGCCATTAATGCAATCCCAGTAAACCCAAAAATCGGCAGCAGCATTGAGCACATTCGAAAAGGATATAGGCTCTACCACTTTACACACCACTTTGTGATTTATCGTATAACATCAACAACTATCGATATCGTCCGTGTTCTTGGTGAAAGCATGGCGATAAAACGTCATTTATAAAAAATAACACCCTCCAATTACGCGGTAAAAAAATGATAATGAAAACTCAAATATTAACTTAGTATGCCGCTACATAGAGACCACTGAATAAGTCTGAGTCGAGCAAATTGCGCGTTGCTGGCTTCTCAATCAACACAAACACAACGTCATTCCGATTCATTATTATCATCAACCACTGGTTTTTTTGCTTGTAATAAATGCAAGAGAGTTTTGACGGCTAACAACCGATTCACCGGTTTGCTTTTCAATTTCTAAACGCGCCTGTTTAGCGGCATTTCCGCCTTTTTGTGCCACGCTTTTATTTTCATCTAAACTTTGAGGTTGCTGCTTTTTTGATATTTCGGTAGTTGAGGCTTCGGCGAGCATATTTAATACCCATTCGATATTGCTCATATAGTCGCGCAGATTCTCTTTTTTGAGGTTTTTGTATTGTTTGTATTTTTAAATGTTTTTGCCCGCCGAAGCCTGCGTTAATTCATTGGTGAGAATGGCGTATTCCAAGCCCTGTTGCATACCGCGATCTGCCCATTCATCGGTGAGCTCTTTTCTCACTTCTATACTTTTAAGCCGCTGGTTAATCCATTCTTTAGAGTAACCTTTGGCTAGATAGGTTTGCATGGCACGGTCAAAAGCCAGTTCGGGGTCATCGGTTTCATCCATGCGCTGTGCGCCAACTTCGGCCAGCCACTGTTTAAAGGGTTCGGCTTTGGGCGAGGGTATGGATTGAATTAACCTTAATATACCCTTTGTATTGGCAGCCTGTATTTTCGTCGTCGTCCATCGGCTGCGACCATTGCTGCTAATCCAGATGCTAATCCAGACACCCAACCCAAGAAATGAAATAAAACCCAACAAAACAGATGCCAAATATTTGATTAATATATAATTTTCGGCACAACCTAAGTTGGGTGGAACCTACGTTGGGTGTCCTAACAAGCTGGTGTCCTAACAAGCTGTTTTTGAACAACCGACAGGAGGTATCCTCGCCACCTTAAGTAAATTACCGGCTAATGTCGGAAAAATTACCCCAATAACTACCCCAATAACTACCCTAATAACTACCCAAAAAACCCTGGCAATACTCGCTAAAAAGCAACGAAAACATTGCTTTCTGGCAAATGCTCTCATCGCACATACAAAAGCTACTTATTCATTGCTTTCCCTAAAAAAAGAAACTAATATATTGCTTATATCAAAAAGGCAATTCATAGGTTTCTTTCGATGAAGTCATTACTCGAACAAATAAAAGAACGCCGATTAGCGCTAGGCCTGAAACAAAAAGACATGATGCTGCGTATTGGCGTGTCTCGGCAGCAATACCAGCATGTAGAGGCTAAGGGCAACCCTCGATTAAATACCCTTGAACTCATTAGCAAAGGGCTCAATAGTGAGCTGATGCTAATCCCATCAGAAAAGCTCAGTACTGTATTAGACGTACTGGAAAATGACGAGTTTCCGCCCTCAACGGGGGAAAATAAAGACCATAAAGCAATAAAGGAGAACACGCTCGCAAATGACCCTTGGAAAGATTTACTAGAGGCAGAGGCAGAGGCAGAGGGAGAGGGAGAGGAAGAGGAATGAGTCCAACCGGTCAAATAGAAGAAGTGAGTGTTCTTAAACTCACCTGAATTTTACAGACCCCGGCTTGCGGGTATATGTGTTAAATTTTCTTATTTACATCGTCATCCATTGAATCCCAGAAATCACTATCAAGCTTTTTAATCTTTATTGTTTGTTCTACCTGCAACCCTAAGCCATACTCGTATATGTATTCAGCTAATCCGCTTCCATCAATAAGCACAATATTTGTTGAACCATTAAGGTTTTCTGCATACTCTTTTGCGCCTTTGGAATAAGATGATGTGGTAATAAAAACGCCTTTGTTTGATTGAGCGACCGCCAGTGCACCAACAAATTTCTGTACTTCCTCTCTACTAACGGTGTTCTCTCGCGCGTATCGTTTTGCCTGGATATGGATGCGGCCCAAGCCAAGTACATCTTCTCTAATAATTCCATCTATCCCTTTATCATTTGAATACTAAGTTACTTCTCCAGATGATTTGACACCACCACCATACCCCATGTGCTGAAGAAGCATGACCACAAGTTTCTCAAACTCCCGAGGTGTTTTGCTTAGAACAACGTCAATGACTTCGTTATAAACGGAAGCACGTATCTTTGAAAATGAATCGTAGAGTTCTTCTTGTGGTGTAAGGCTTGTACTTACCTTTTCGATTCCTTGTCTTTTCGATCGCTTTTCCGGTTCTCTATTTTCAATTTGAGTCGCAATAAATGCATTAATGCTATTAGGTATTTTTAATTGTTTAACACCCGCATCACTAATTTGATAAACAGCCCGCTTTGGTTTTTTGACAAGCCCGGCCATATTCATGTAACTGAGCGCCCAGGATACCCTGTCATAAAATATTTTTCCGTTTCCGGATTCATATTCTTGCAATAAATCCTGTTCGCTTAAACAAAAAAATTGCGCCAATGGTAGTTCAAATTCATTCAGTTTGAGTGACTCATTTTCACTGAGCAACCGAAGTGCCGGCACTCTAATATCTTCATGTTTTGGAATTGCCATATCTTCTAATTCTCTAAGCCTTATTGATTATTGTTTTAATCTACTTTGGAAAATACAAACATACCTTACATTAACATTTTCAGAAGCTAATGCACAAAGGCTCGGGCCACGTTAACCGGCTGATTTTGTGAGATAAAACACTATAAACAGTTGTTTTACTACATCCCTCGTCACTCTAATAGGTGGAGCAGCGATATCTGTTATCAACAGGCCTGTAGCACAGCCACCAACAAACACCATTTCCTCAGTGAGTTGGCCTAACTGATCAACGGCTAGCACCAGTATTTCAAGATTGGGGTTCTGCAACCTAGCCATATTGTTTGAGCCTTTTCTTCAATTCATTGGCGGCGATATCACGCTCCCTGGCACGGCCACCTCGAATAGCATCTACAAGTGCTAATAACTGATAAAGCTGTGGGTCAGTTTTCGCCGCCATTGGCGCTGACTTATACAATGGCGAAAAAGACTCGCCCCGAACCTCACCTTCCGGATCCGGCCATACGGGCGGCGGTTCATTACCCGCAACTATCGATGAATCCAGCGGGGCAGCGGCATATGCCGTCGGCATACCACGGCTTAACGCACCGCGCTCGGGCACAAAAACATATTGGATGCCGTGCAGTAAGAAATCCTCGAGATTTCGAATGTTCGGGAAAATGATGTCATCACTCTTGATTGCTAGTCGTGCCGCCACGATTCGCTTTGCTGCTGCATGTACTTCAGAGGGACTCATATGTAAATCAACAGCCAGCTTATTGAAGGCCCAGGGCTTCTTACCCACAGAGATGAGTTTCAATAAAAAAAGTATGTCTTGAGGTTTTAGGATCATCTACGCATTCTTTGTTCGCGATTTGCGAATAAAGAATAACACCAAATGGGAGTTTGTCAAAATAAATACATTACTTCAACCAAAATACGGTCGAAAGACACTGCCCGAACATTCATATATTTTGAAGGAAAAACCACTCATTAATGCGGATAACAACCCAATAATGGTCGAATAGCCCTTGGCATGCCCCCCTCTTCCTTAAAGTAATCACTTTGATAGTAAAAAAGTGCCTTTAAGCGCAAATTTAGACATTTTTTAAATAAAGACTAACGGTGAAACATGAAATTTATGGCTAATTTTTTTAACCTGTTCAATATTCAGTGTTCTTTTTCCCGTCAATATTTCAGACACCACGCCCTGGCTTCCTATTTCTTTTAAGTCTGATTGCTTCAAACCATGTTCCTTCATAAGATACTTCAAAGCATCTATAGGTGATGATTCATTCATTTTATATTCTTGAGTTTCATAATTCTCTATTAAATGACCAATTGTTTCCATAACAGGCGCTAATTTATGATTTTGATCATTGCCTACTTCGTCAATTAAGCTATCGAGTATTTTTACTAAATCACGATATTCATTTTCAGTACTAATCCACAGTACTAATCCAGACACCCAATCCAACAGTACTAATCCTACTAATCCATACTAATCCAGACACCCAATCCAAGAAATGAAATAAATCCCGACAAAACTCACGCCAACCATATGATTTATATGTATTTTATGGAGCTTTCTAAGGTGGTGTCCATTTAAGCTTTTAAGCTATATGAAACACTGGATGCATACTGAGAATCGTCATACTGGTGGCACCCCTGTTGAACAAATGCAGACGGTGCAAGGCCTTAACCATGTAATTGTCTATCTGGATGCTATGCGTGGAAAGATTTAATGGGCATTTGGGAGGCAATAAGCGAAGACATTGCCCGTCAACATATTGCCTCTGAACATGTTGCCCCTGAGCATATCGTCCCTGAACACCTGAATGGCCTGTTGCTTAGAGTTGTTGAAAGCCAGGAGCAAATAGCAACAAACCATCTTGTTGATGATCTCGAAAAACAAGCCGCTCTGGAAGATATGCTGGACAATTCCAAACCGCCCTCTCCTTCCGTTGACGGCACTTTGCACTACCTGCTCGCAACACCTTTTCGTTATCTGCCGCTTCCGTTTGGCTCGCGATTTGGAGCAAAACATGAACCCCGTTTATTTTACGGTTCTTTAACAACAGAAACGGCATTTGCGGAAACGGGATACTACCGTTTTCTATTCTGGTTAGGCATGAGTTCTCCGCCACCCTCCAAAAACTTAGTCACCCAGCACACGATATTTTCTGTCCCTTACAAAACAGATGCTGGCCTTAAGCTTCAAAACCCGCCTTTTAGTGATTATCAAAAGCAACTATTAAATCCAGCTAATTACGAAGACACACAGAACCTGGGACACGCAATGCGTGATAATAATATTGATGCCTTTGAGTATTTATCGGCGAGAGATAATAACCGTGGTGTGAATGTTGCGCTATTCACGGCGGGCGCTTTGGCAGCAACAAAACCAAATGACCAAGAACAATGGATATGTGAAACCACTCACGAGAGTGTGAGGTTTTATTCAATTGCGGATAGAGTAAGTTACAGCTATCGACTAAACCGTTATCATGTGGGTGAAGAATTCCCTGAACCCGCATTGTGAACAATTTTTACTAGCGCATACATCAGGATATGCGTCACGACACTTCCTAAGAGTAAAGTCGAAATATATAACTCGAACCATGTTAAGCAAAGCCGATGCCCCATACAAATGATAAACGTCGTTCATTCGACAAAATCCAAATCACTGCCGCAGCTCGTCAAGCGTTAATGGCAGCTGACGCACATTACTATTCGTGGCCTGCTGAGCAACAAGAACGCTTTCGCGCAACGATGGATGAAGATACTCGCACAAAAATCCGGCGTATATTACTTGACCGTTTATTAAGTATTCAATGCAGTGACGAGAATGTCGACGAAACATGGGATGATGTTCCCTTGCCCACATTGAATATACTCAACTGGGCTAAACTGCTGACTTCAGGGGTCGGCGAAGACTATCTCTACCTCAACGAATCAATGGCAGAAGGTAAAAGCCTACTGGACTTCACCACCCTTTACGATTACGACTATAGCGACCATTTGTTTCAGGAAGAATCCCGACACAAGCATGCTTCAAACTACCAAGGCGCCGATTACTACGCTTACCGGCATCCCTCCTGGGCCAGGTTGCTGATTAATGATCGGCTCTATTATGCAACCTTTACCTCACTTGCATCCCACTTCATTGACGAAATAGAAGAAGCCGGTAACGACTTAATCAAACAGCTCATCCCCCATCAATATATTGAGGGTGAAGATAATGGGAAACCTGTCTCGAATGAAGGGAACGAAGGGAATGGTGGTTTTCTTTGGGATATGCGAATTGATGCTAACGGGCAGGAAGGTCAACTTGATGAGTTAAAAAGCCGTTGGTACTCTTATCAGCAAGCGCGGTGGTTATCACTCAGTAAAGTCAACGCTAAAAGTCCTACCGCAGTCTACACACAAGATAAAGATTGGGATGATGACGCTTACCGTTTTTTTATATTTAACAACGAAGCAGCCCTGAAAAAAATTCGATGGCGGCACTTCTTATCGGATTGCAAACCATTAATGGGTAGCTATTCAATGGTAGCAAGTCAACTTGAACAAGAAGTTAATAGCGCAAAGATTTTCTTAACGGAAAACCATCAAGATATTCAGGCTAACGTTGATCCTAACGTCATCAAATTGCGCAAAAAAAGAAAGATTATAATGACAGCCGGAGCGCTGGACGACTTCGATAAAATGAGTCGAGAAGATGAACCACAAGAATAAGTAACCTTACTAATCCAGACACCCAACTCAAGAAATAAAACCCGTCAAAACAGATGCCAAGTATTTGAGTAGCCTATAATTTTGGGCACAATCTAAATTGGACAACCTAAATTGGGCAATCTACGTTGGGTTTAACCTGGATCCGGTACCATCAAATCAGATACAACAGCGCTGTCCGAATCCAACGCTAGCTGGTCTGCCGCCCCATGTAAATATTCTAGGAATGTACGCGCTACGATGCTGGGCTTTTTACCGGAGGGATAAGCGACGTACCACTTACCTTTAATCGGAAAATGCTTAACATCTAATACCCTTAGTTGCCCCATCGATGCATTTTGCCCCAGGGTATTCATCGATAATACGGCGATGCCAAGCCCACCCAGTACAGTCTGCTTAATGGCTTCTGTACTGCCCAACTCCATACGAGTATTGAACTTTAGTTTGTGTTGATCAAACAGACGCTCAACCGCCATACGGGTGCCAGACCCGGCTTCGCGCATGATGAAGGGTTCTTGCGCCAGTCTCTTCAGGGATATATTACGTTGTTTGGCCAGCGGGTGGTTATTGGCCGCTACAACGACTAAATGATTATCGAGGAAGGCTTCGTAGACAACGTTAAGTCCATTGGGTGGCTGGCCTAGCACATAAAGATCATCAAGATTTTCACTGATACGTTCCAACAGGCCTTCACGGTTACAGACTTCCAACGACACATCGATTCCCGGGTATTGCCTGCAAAATGAACCGAGTAAACGTGGCGCAAAATATTTTGCGGTGGTGACAACGGCAAAACGTAATTTGCCGCGTTTGAGCCCTTTCATATCCAGAATTTGCATCTCGAAATTATTCAGCGATTCGAAAATTTCTCTACAAGTGATGAGGAGAGCCTCTCCGGCATCAGTAAGATAAATGCGCTTGCCGATTTGCTCGAATAAAGAAAGGCCAACGGTATCGGAGAGCTTTTTTATTTGCATACTCACCGTGGGCTGGGTGAGGAATAGCTCCTCAGCAGCACGCGTAAAACTCCCGCGCCGTGCTATGGCCTCAAACACTTCAAACTGTCGAAAACTGCTACGACGCATAACAAACTCCATTCGTCATTCATAGACATTTGCCTATGGATTATATTGAAAACATCTATTGTTATTAATATATTGTTTTATGCAGGATATGGCCAGCAAAGTTTATTGATCCCTTGTTTTTATAGGGGGATTGCTGGTCTCAGTGAGTATTTGTGCTAGCTTAATGGGAATGATTCAAACAACAACAACACTATTAGGAGAAGATTGAATGGCTTCTGAAACAATGAAAGAAGGCAAGGAGCGCTACAAATCTGGCGTTATCCCGTATAAAAAAATGGGTTATTGGGAGCCCGATTACGATATTAAAGAAACTGACGTACTCGCAATGTTCCGCCTTACCCCGCAAGCAGGTGTTCCTGCAGACGAATGCGCCGCAGCTGTCGCCGGTGAATCCTCTACTGCGACTTGGACTGTGGTATGGACTGATCGTCTAACAGCATGTGAAATGTATCGCGCCAAGGCTTACCGTGTGGACCCTGTGCCTAACACCGGCCCAGGCACTAAGACTGAGCAGCAGTATTTTGCTTACATCGCATACGATATCGACCTTTTTGAAAGTAATTCAATTGCCAACCTTACCGCGTCTATTATCGGTAACGTGTTTGGTATGAAGGCCGTTAAAGCCTTGCGTTTAGAAGATATGCGCATTCCGGTTGCTTACCTGAAAACATTCCAGGGTCCTGCAACAGGTGTTGTCGTTGAGCGTGAGCGTATGGACAAGTTTGGTCGTCCGCTATTAGGCGCAACCACTAAACCTAAATTAGGTTTATCGGGACGCAACTATGGTCGTGTTGTATATGAAGCCCTTAAAGGCGGATTGGATTTCATGAAAGATGACGAGAACATTAACTCTCAGTCTTTCATGCATTGGCGTGATCGTTTCTTATATTGTACCGATGCGGTCAATAAAGCCTCTGCTGCTACTGGCGAAGTTAAAGGTCACTACATGAATGTGACGGCTGGTACTGTAGAAGAAATGATTGAGCGTGCTGAATTCGCGAAAGAATTGGGCTCGATTATTATCATGATCGATCTGGTTATCGGCTACAGCTCCATTCAAACGATGGCTATCTGGGCACGTAACAACGACATGATCTTGCATTTACATCGTGCGGGTAACTCAACGTATTCTCGTCAGAAAAATCACGGTATGGCTTTCCGCGTTATCTGCAAATGGATGCGTATGGCGGGTGTGGATCACATTCACGCGGGTACGGTTGTGGGCAAGCTAGAAGGTGATCCCATGATGATTCGTGGTTACTACGATACACTGCTTGACCAACAAACCCCGATTCAACTCGAAAAGGGCATCTTCTTCGAACAGGATTGGGCTTCGCTGAACAAGTGTATGCCGGTTGCTTCAGGCGGTATTCATGCAGGTCAAATGCATCAATTACTGCATTACTTAGGCGACGATGTGGTTCTGCAATTCGGCGGCGGTACTATCGGCCATCCAGATGGTATTCAAGCTGGCGCAGTTGCCAACCGTACCGCACTGGAAGTCATGGTTCAGGCCCGTAACGAAGGTCGTGACATTTGGAATGAAGGTCCGCAGATTCTGCAAAATGCAGCCAAATGGTGTGCTCCGCTTAAGGCTGGTCTCGATACGTGGGGTTCCATTAGCTTTAACTACGAATCCACAGATAGCCCAGACTATGTCGTCACACCAACAGCCAGCAGTTAATAGCCGTTAATAAAGAAAGGAGAAATAATTATGATGACGAATCCTTCGAAAATCGTGACACAAGGGCAGTTTTCTTTTTTGCCCCCATTGACGGATGAGGAAATTACAAAACAGATTAAATATGCATTAGACCAAGGTTGGTCGCTGGGCATAGAGTATTCTGACGACCCTCACCCACGCAACACGTACTGGGAAATGTTCGGCAATCCAATGTTTGACATGAAAGACCCAGCTGGGATTTTGATGGAAGTGAATAACGCCCGCAAAACGTTCCCTAATTACTACATTCGCGTTACCGCATTCAGTGCGGTACGTGGCGTAGAAAGTGTGACTATGTCTTATATTGTTAACCGACCTAAAGCCGAACCAGGCTTTGGTTTAACGCGTCAAGAAACAGGTGGTCGTACCCAACGCTACACCATCCACTCTTACGCAACAGATAAGCCAGAAGGTGAACGCTACAAATAAGTGAGCTCATATCTCTGTTAAGTAAGAATGAGTTAACTTTGTAGTTATAACAATGGCGGGTGAAACCTTTCACCCGCCATTGTTTTTATAACCTTGTTTATTACAACACGGTTTTTTATAACCATACTCAATGATTAAATTGAGCAAACGAGAACTAACCCTATGAATGACTCAAATGATGAAAATAGTTTGCCGGCAAATAACACTTTGGCAGACGATGCGCTGGTTAATCTTGAGGCAGAATTTGAAGACTCTAATGTTAAAGAAGTCCTCGACAAGCTTGATAATGAACTCATTGGATTAGTACCCGTTAAAACCCGCATCCGCGAAATCGCGGCATTGCTATTGGTGGATCGGTTGCGCAAACAATTTGCGTTAAGTTCCGAGACCCCAACCTTACATATGAACTTTACCGGCAACCCCGGTACAGGAAAAACCACAGTCGCCCTACGTATGTCTGAAATTTTGCACCGCTTAGGTTATGTGCGCGAGGGCCATTTGGTTTCCGTTACACGTGATGATCTCGTCGGACAATACATAGGCCACACCGCACCTAAAACCAAAGAAGTCATTAAAAAAGCCATGGGTGGCGTACTGTTTATTGATGAAGCGTATTATTTGTATAAACCGGAAAACGAACGCGACTACGGTGCAGAGTCGATAGAAATTTTATTACAAGTGATGGAAAACAATCGTGATGATCTGGTCGTTATTCTGGCGGGATACAAAGACCGCATGGATACGTTTTTCCACAGTAACCCCGGCATGCGCTCTCGCATTGCACACCATGTTGATTTTCCTGATTACAGCGCCGACGAATTATTGCAGATCGCTAAGCTAATGTTGGCAGACCAAAACTACTGTTTCAGCCCCGATGCCGAAAAAGCGTTCTCCGAGTACATCACCATACGCATGACGTTGGAACATTTCGCCAACGCCCGTTCAGTACGTAATGCCCTTGACCGTGCGCGGTTACGTCAGGCCAATCGTTTGTTTGCAAACGCCAGTAAATCACTGAGCAAAACAGACCTGATGACCCTCGAAGCCGAAGATATTTTGGCCAGTCGCGTGTTCCTCGAAGGAAAACTCGACATGGACAGCGATGCAATAGAGGAGTAAACATTGGACCTTAACGAACTATATAGCGGCATGCGTGCTGCGCTGGAATCGCCAGTTGATGCTGCAACCATCGACCTGTTATCAACCGAAGCAGCCCGATATGCCAGCACAGTTGGCTGGGCAAACGGTGTTATCGATAAAGACGATACTATCGTTCGGGCTTTCGACAAACTCCGTGAAACCGCAGAAATTCGTTGTCAGCAAGATCGTAATACCGACATCGCCACCTTACACGATGCACTGGCTGCATTGGTACTGGCGATAAGCACCCATGACGAAGATATTGATCCCTCGCCAGACAATGACGACCTCAATCACGATACCTGACGACTCGCTTTCACAATTGTGTATGTCGAGTATCTAGCTACGCCAGGTTAATCACCTCTTTCAAGTTCTCGTAAAATCCTCACAAAATAGATTTTGGGTTAGTTGCAAATAATGCTTACACTCGATGATATTCTTGCAAGTAGCGTGTTTAGCGAAGACGTCCTTGACGAAAAAGATAATAACTATGTTAGTGTCTAAATCAAATGTCGTATATTCGACAAAAGATTACTCTCTACCAAGAGCACTATTGCATGACCCAACCGATCGACAGCATTCACTCTCTAAAAGTCATGTCAAAAATAATTGATGCGGTTTGCTATAATCATGCACGTCTCGCATTACTTCGCATCAGCAATCCGCTGCGAATAGAAATTCCCGATCACCGCTGCCTCGAAGCGATATTATCCGACGACTACTGGTTATGCGTTGATAGTTGTCAGGAGGATCAACCGATACTAGCATGGTGTGATTTCGACAAACACGACCACAATGCAGCGCTACACCAGCCTATCCCATGTCAATTACGACTTTATCACAGCCACGCAGGATTGATCATGGGATCAGCGCTAGACTCACTCGATAGAGCTCTCACAGAAGTATTGTCACAAAAAACATAAGAGGCAGAACCCAATAAAACAGCATACCCCTAAAAGAGGTCAGGGCCGAATGGCACGAAGATAAGCCGAATACTGCCGTCTTCCCGGCGAATACCCTCTGGGGCATTTGTGACCTTTGGTTATAAAGGCCGGGATCCAGAACCCACCAATATCGCTATTCTTCTGGATTCCGGCATTCACCGAAATGACGGGTGGAGTGGATTTTTGACTTAACTTCGTGCCATTCGGCTCTGCCCCCTTTTTTACGCGCGACTTATCCTTGTTTGTTAACTTTTTATCTGTTTAAGTGATTTAATAGGCTAGGATTAAAATAATACTCATTAAGAAGTTAAACGCAGAGCCTGAACTGCAATATCATTTAAATCTGTTTTTTTATAAACACCACGTCCCAAAATACGAATACCTACAACTAAAGCGAAAAGAGCTTTAGCCGTCGCTGATGAATCAAGCGTTGATGACATCTCACCCCGAGCTTGGGATACTTCTATGCCGCGACGAAAAAATGCCTCGAACTCTTTGAACCCCCTAGTTACCACATCCTGAGCATTACTATCATGAAAGTTAAATTCAAGTGAAGTATTGACTAAAAAACAGCCTTTTTTTTCAGTATCATTCTCAGCTTGTTCAACTAATAAACTAAACAAACGCTTGAAAGCTAAAGTAGGGTTGTCAAGAGCTTCAAGCTCAGCAAGGATTGGTTTACGAGTCTCTGCATCATATTTTTCTAAAGTTTTAGTAAAGAGTTGTCGTTTTCCACCAAAGGCATTATAAAAACTACCACGGTTTATTCCTATGCTTTCTAACAAGTTTGAGATTGAAGTAGCCTCATATCCCTTCTCCCAAAAAACCAACATTGCACTTTCAATGGCCTCTTCTTCATCGAATGATTTTTCCCACGGCATAATATTCACTATTTATTGAAGATAAAGCTAAGAATACCTATTTATACCAATCATTACAATAATATTGTGCTGTCATTATAGCTAATAATATATATTTTATGATAAGCAGCAGATTGTATTGACTGATCGGTATAATAAATATATAGTTTATACCAAATGGTTTACTCATTTTTAAACTCATCTCTATTCTTAACACAACAGGAAAACACAATGACAGACTTTACTTTGTATGATGAAAACTCTGCACCAAAAAATAGCAGGCCATTAATGGTTGGAGCGATTCAAGCATATGGTTTTTTACCAAATTTATACGCAGGGCAAGCAGAGGCACCCGCTCTGCTCGAAGGATACTTATCTTTATCAACAATTTTTAACAAAACAGATTTATCAGAAACTGAACGACAAATTATTTTGATGACAAATAATCGATTAAATGAGTGTGAGTATTGTATGGCAGCACATACCACTATCTCTCAAGGTGCAAATGTGGAAGCGGATGTCATAGAGTCTTTACGTACCGGCTCAGCTATAACTAACCAAAAGCTCGAAGCTCTTCGTGTTTACTCTGCTCGTGTTAATGAGACAAAAGGTTGGGTGACTCAAGATGACCTGAATGCACTGTTTGAAGTAGGTTATAGTAAACAGACAGCGCTTGAAGTAATAGTTGGCACTGCCTTGAAAGTGATGTCCACCTATGCAAATCATATTCTCAAAACACCGATTGATGATGCTTTTTCTGGAAATGCTTGGTCAACTGATATAGCGGAATGATCTCACTCTACATTCGATAACTTTTTACACTAAAAAAAAGTAAACAAAGTGGTCAAAAAAAGGCAGCAAAAACAAAAAAAGGGGTCAGCAAAAAAAGGGGTCAGAGCCCTTTAATAATGGTATCCAACCTCTCATACCGACTCTAACCAACCTTTGTTTTTAGTCTCCGCCAGATTTTCTCCCTGAAGTGATCATTCCCTAAAGGTTTTCTATTTTCAAGGCTGCGCGTATCAACTTCAGGTGGTCAGGATCTATATGTGCCCTGAACAGATATTTATAGGCGACAAGGCGGACAATTTGGGTCTTTTTCAGGCTTGAGTACAATTTATGTTCAGTGACAAGACGGTCATCCTTTCCTTGTGGATTGTTACGAAGCTGCTCCAGCGGTAATGGCAGGGTGAGTTGTCCACATTTACTCTAATAGGGTTGAATTCAATATTCCGCTTCCATATAAGTAGGTTTTGGTCATTATTAAACAAAGAAGCTTTGTATCACCCTTCCCAAAAGTGCCCACTACAGCCTCGGTATGATTGATATAGGACACGTTTCTCCTACCGACATAATTGCATCATTCGCCGATCCCTGCTAATCGTGAGGTATGCCAAGATGTGCATGTGATAGATCATCAATACATTGGTATAGATGTCACAGAGTTTCGTACAGCAATCTCTTCCAACCACCCGAGGCAGATCTTATAATTACGAGCCTAAAAATACCGTATCTTGGCCGTAGCCTCGTTGTACTATTTGAGTCGGTACACCCGGCAAGAAAACCGTGGTATGCGCGGCATGTTATCTGCTCTATCGTGATTGAATTTAAGCACTACCAATTAAGGTTTATTTAAAGCGCTCTGACCCGAATGGCACGAAGTTAAGTCAAAAACCCACTCCATCCGTCATTCCGGCGAAGGCAGGAATCCAGAGGAATGGCGATATTGGTGGGTTCTGGATCCCGGCCTTCGCCGGGAAGACGGCAGTATTCGGCTT
>NVUB02000136.1 GCA_002401775.2 Ectothiorhodospiraceae bacterium | reverse complement strand
TTTCGCCCGTACCGTGCAACTGGAAGCGCCGCATTATCACTACAAAACGATTGAGCTGGCAGGCACGCTGGTGGAATCCAGCGAAAAACTGCTGGATGAATGGGGCCAGCGGGATGAAGTACAAATTCGCTATAGCGCAGAACGGCAAGCAGAAAAGGGACGTGCTATTCGCAAACTGGTTGAACAAACGCTTCCCCCTACCGATTCCGTTGCTGCTTCATGGCGAGAAGGCGGTGTCTATCTAATTACGGGTGGCTTGGGCGGTATTGGCAGACTGCTGGCGAGCCATTTACTCCGTCATTATAACGCACGTCTGGTGTTAACCGGGCGCAGTGAACTTGATGAGTCCCGGCGCGCGCAGTTGGAACAGCTGCAAGCTCTGGGTGGGGAAGTCTTGTACCTGCAAGCGGATGTCGGCGAGCGCCCAGACGTGCAACGCCTTATTGCCAGCATTAAAAAACGTTATGGCGTCCTGCATGGCGTGGTACACGCAGCAGGGCTTATTCGCGATAGTTTTCTGCTGAAAAAAACGGAAGAAGAGCTTCAAGCGGTACTCAAGCCCAAGGTTTGGGGTACGGTCTGGCTGGATGAGGCGACCCGGAATGAAGCACTGGAATTGTTTGTATTATTTTCATCGGGTGCTGCGGTGATGGGCAATGTTGGCCAGGCAGACTATGCCTATGCCAGCGGTTTTCAGGATCACTATGCGCATTGGCGTGTGGCGCAGGGCAGACCGGGCAGGAGCCTGAGTATCAACTGGCCGTTGTGGGAAGAGGGCGGCATGGAGATTACTGCCGAGGCCAGGGCCTATATGCAGGACGTACTGGGCGTGCTGCCCTTACGGACATCCAGTGCATTAAGGGCTCTTGATGATGGGCTACGCCTGGAGACAGCGCAGTTCATGGCCCTGGAGGGTGATCGAAACAAAATTCTGACGACACTGAGGGGCAAAAAGCCGTTATCGACAGACTCAGAGCGTAGTGCTGATGCTGAAGCTGTCCCGGATCCGGTATTCCGCCCACGAGTGGAAGCTTTTCTCAAGGAGATTTTGTCGCAGGAGATTAAGCTGCCGGTTGGACGGATTGAAGCACACGAACCCTTTGAAAATTACGGTATTGATTCTGTACGGATCATTGGTTTGTCGCGTCGGCTGGAACAACACTTTGGCGAACTCTCTAAAACATTATTTTTTGAATACTATAACGTGCAGGAATTGACGGACTATTTTCTTGAGCAGCACCGGGATCGTCTCAGGACGTTGCTGAAGGAAGAAAAACCGGTCATGAAACCTTCTTCTTCCTCTTCAATTGTTGACCTTGTGGTGGAAAAAAGTCAGCCTGAAAAAAGACGGCATAAATCGGTGACGAAGAAAGGGCGCCGATTAAAGACCACCTCGCAAGTCTCCCGGCCGGAATCAACGCCTGAAAAAGAAGATGACATTGCCATTATCGGCATGAGTGGTCGTTACCCAAAGGCAGGCGATCTGGAGACGTTTTGGGAGAACCTGTATGCCGGGCGGGATTGTATAGAAGAGATTCCGTCCCAGCGCTGGGATTATCAGCAATATTACACTGAAGGGGGCGGGAGTAGTCGCAGCAAGTGGGGGGGATTTATCAATGATGTTGATATGTTTGATCCCCTGTTTTTTAATATTTCACCCAAGGACGCGGATGCCATCGACCCTCAGGAGCGACTATTCCTGGAAACTGTTTGGCATACAGTAGAAGATGCCGGGTATACCCGGACGGCATTACGGGGTGATAAAGTGGGTGTTTATGTTGGTGTGATGTATAGCCACTACCAACTATTCGGTGCTGAAGAGTTGGTGAAAGGCCGCATTGCGGCTGCCGGTTCATCTTATTCATCTATCGCTAACCGGGCCTCATATTTTTTTAACTTTCATGGCCCAAGTATCGCAGTGGATACGATGTGTTCGTCTTCGCTGACCGCACTGCATCTTGCCTGCGAAAGTATTCGCAGCGGTGAATGTCAATATGCTGTCGCCGGTGGTGTAAACCTGTCCATTCATCCCTATAAGTACGTTTTGTTAAGCCGAGGGGATTTTGTTTCCAGTGATGGGCGTTGCCGCACCTTTGGAGAAGGCGGTGATGGTTATGTCCCCGGTGAAGGGGTAGGCGCAGTGTTGCTGAAACCGCTTTCGCAAGCAGTAGCCGATGGTGACTCTATTTACGGCGTGATCCGTGCGACGGCGGTCAACCATGGCGGTAAAACCAATGGCTACACAGTGCCAAACCCCAATGCCCAGGCGGAGGTGGTTGCCGAGGCGTTGCAGCGTTCAGGCATAGAGGCAGATAGCATCAGTTATGTGGAAGCGCACGGTACTGGTACCGCGTTGGGTGATCCGATAGAAATTACCGGCTTGAATAAAGCCTTTGGCGACCAACAAAAACAGTCTTGCGCGATCGGATCGGTCAAATCGAATATCGGTCATCTTGAATCAGCCGCAGGCATTGCCGGACTCACCAAGGTGCTGTTGCAGATGAAGCACCGCACCCTGGTGCCATCGTTGCATGCCGAGCAGGAGAATCCCAATATCAGGTTTCAGGACAGTCCGTTTCGTGTTCAGCGCGAAGTGACGGAGTGGAAGCGCCCGGTGGCAGGAAAGACAGGTGTCTACCCACGGCGTGCGGGAATAAGCTCGTTTGGAGCAGGGGGCTCGAACGCCCATATTATTGTGGAAGAGTATGAAGGGCCGAAGCGCGAGATAGCGGCAGGCGAACAATTATTGGTGTTGTCGGCACGTAACGAAGATCGGCTTAAAGCGTATGCAGAAAAGCTGGTGGGTTATCTGCGACGGCTAGCAGACAGTAAGGTAGCAGACAGTCAGTCCGTGCCGCAACTGGCGGAGATTGCCTACACGCTACAAGTTGGGCGCGAAGCCATGGATGAGCGTTTGGCGCTGGTGGTGAACGATCTGCAAAGTTTGCAACAAAAGCTCGAAGAATTTTGTTCGGGCAACGTCGATGATAGTTCCATTCACCGTGGTAATGCCAAAACCGCTAAGGCTACAGTGCACCTGTTGACCGATAGCGCTGCCGGAGATGAGTTTATTGCGGCGCTTCTGCGTGAACGGGACTGGAACTCAGTGGCTAAAATGTGGACCACAGGGATAGACGTCAATTGGAGTCACTTTTATTTGGCTGGCAAACCATCGCGTATTTCATTACCGGTCTATCCTTTTGCCCGCGAACGATGCTGGGTTGACATCTCTCCTAACACACAGCCTAAAAATCTGGAAGGTCAACAGGCGCAATGGTTGCATCCGTTAATCGGCCGTAATATGACAACGGTTAACGGGCTGAAGTATCAGACGACGTTGTCGAGGCAGGCGAAGCAGCCGAAGCAAGAGTCATTGGCGGTATCTGCTGATGCAGATACCCCGGTGTTATTAACGGGGGCCTGCATTGAGATGGCGAGGGCGGCTGGAGAGCTTGCCGGTGAACAATTATTCTATTCCATGCAAAACATGGTGTGGGGGGCACCGCTGCGGTTTAATGCAGAAGAGGAAACGGTTGAAATCAGCCTTTTTCCTGATGAGACAGGATTTGATTATGAAATTACGGTTAAAGACAATGCCAAAGACAAGGACGATGCAGAATGTGTTCTCCATCAGGGCTATCTGAAAACGGCTGCACTGACATTTGACGAAGACAGCGTAGAAGACACCGTAATAGATTTAGCGTCTATCCAGGCTCGCAGCAAAGCACATCAGCAGCGTGCATCGGTTTACCAACAGCTTAAAAAGGAATATGGAATCGTTGTCGAGTTTGGGCAGCAGCTTATCGAAGAGAGCTGGATCGGGAGCGATGAAGCGGTTGCAGCTCTTGTATTGTCGGAAGCGCAACGTGAAGACGATTGTGTGCTGCAGCCGACGATGCTTGAAGCTGTTTTGCATACAGTGGCATTGTGTGCATCGGTAAAGGTATTGCCTGGACAAACACTACAGGTTATGTCGATAAAAGCACTGACATGGTCTGCTGCAATACCGGGTCGCGTTTACGTGTGCGTACAAGCCGCGGTAGGGGATCAGGCCTTTGATGCATGGCTGGTTGATGAGAGCGGGCGTGTATTCATGCATATGCAAGAAGTCGTTTGGCAGGCCTCAAATGAGGTCGTGGATAACACGGTTTCTAATGAAATTGTTGCCTATGAGTGCGAGTGGCAAGAAGCTCCCATTCAATCGGTGCCGGTGCCCGCAGGCGACATTATTGTCTTTGATACGACAGGCGATCTTATTGCCGAACTTCAGCGGGTTTGGCAACAGCGTGAACGCTCTGGCCTTGCACATACATCTGCCCTTCCACATACCCTTCTACATACAGAGGTACGCTGGGCCCGGGTCAGCCCGGGTGCCCGTTACGCCGTTGATGGCGATCACTATCAACTGCCGGTGGCCGATGCCAAAAGTTACGCACGCCTGCTTGACGACCTCAAGGCACAGGGTTTCCGTGCCGGTCTGATCATTCATGCCTGGAGTGATGATACCTATTCGTCTGAAGTATTGACTGAGCAACTTGACTCCAGTATCGGCAGTCTCTTTCTATTAAGCCAGGCATTGCTGCAACAAAGGCCGCAACAAAAGCAATCTGAAGTCGTGGAAGTGCAATACGTCTATCGAGGTCAGGAGGGAAGCGTATCGCCGGTCTACGCTGCACTGAGCGGTTTTGCCCGTACCGTACAACTGGAAGCGCCGCATTATCACTACAAAACGATCGAGCTGGCAGGCGCGCTAGTGGAATCCAGCGAAAAATTGTTGGATGAATGGGGCCAGCGGGATGAAGTACAAATTCGCTATAGCGCAGAGGGGCAAGTAGAAAAGGGACGTGCTATTCGCAAACTGGTTGAACAAACGCTTCCCCCTCCCGATTCCGTTGCTGCTTCATGGCGAGAAGGCGGTGTCTATCTGATTACTGGCGGCCTGGGCGGTATTGGCAGACTGCTGGCGAGCCATTTACTCCGTCATCATAACGCACGTCTGGTGTTAACCTGGCGCAGTGAACTTGATGAGTCCCGACGCGCCCAGTTGGAACAGCTGCAAGCTCTGGGCGGGGAAGTCTTGTACCTGCAAGCGGAAGTCGGCGAGCGCCCAGACGTGCAACGTCTTATTGCCAGTATTAAGGCACGTTACGGTGTCCTGCATGGGATAGTGCATGCCGCCGGAGTCACTCGTGACAGCTTTCTGTTAAAGAAAACGGAAGAAGAACTTCAGGCAGTACTCAGGCCCAAGGTCTGGGGCACGGTGTGGCTGGATGAGGCGACCCGGAATCAAGCACTGGAACTGTTTGTATTGTTCTCATCGGGGACTGCGGTAATGGGCAATGTTGGCCAGGCAGACTATGCCTACGCCAACGGTTTTCAGGACAATTACGCGCATTGGCGTGTCGCGCAGGGTAGACCGGGCAGGAGCCTGAGTATCGACTGGCCACTGTGGGAAGAGGGCGGAATGGACCTTGCCGAGGCTGACCGTGTTCTTTTGTTTGAGAGAATAGGCTTGTTACCTATGCCGACAACTTATGGTTTGCAGGCGTTGGAGAAAACCATTAAAAGTGACGTTGTTCACACTATGCCATTATACGGCCAGCGTTCACGTATTGACGCTTACCTTAAAAAAACAAATGCTGCTCCGCAGGAGGAAGTGCCGCAAAGCGTGCCGCAAGATGTGCTGCAAGAAATATCGCAAGAGGTGCCGCAAAAAGTACCGCAAAATGACGTTGTTTTTGATCAAAAATGGCTGAGTGAGCGTTGCGAAAAAATACTCCGCCGTTTGTTTGAGGAGATTCTTAAACTACCGGCCGAGCGTATTGAGCTGGATACTGCGTTTGAAGATTACGGCATTGATTCTATCGCCATCAATCAATTCAATCTTAAAGCGGAACAAACCTTGTTTTCGCTGCCGAAGACATTGCTGTTTGAATACTCGACATTAAGGATGCTTAACGAGCATCTGGTGGCACATTATGCTGAGGCTTTATCAAAGCGTTTAGGGGTGTTTTCACAAAAAATAGCGCCTTCCGTTTCTGACACAGATTTTGTGGAATGGACTGCGCTGCGCCCGTTGAGCGAGCGTTACGACGTCAATGAGCAGGTTCCGATAGGGCAATCCACAAAACAATTTACCAAACAATCCACAAAACAATCTACAAAACAATCAGCAAGACAACAGGATATTGCCGTAATCGGCATGAGCGGACGCTTCCCCGAGGCGCAGAACCTGGATCAATACTGGGCTAATTTACTGGCAGGGCGCGACAGCGTTGGAGAGCTGCCTGACGAGCGTTGGGACTGGCAGGAATACTACGATGCCGACCCACAGGCGATAGGCAAGATGTATTGCAAATGGGGAGGAACCCTGAAAGACGTAGACCGGTTTGATCCACAGTTCTTTGGTATTTCGCCCCGGGAAGCAAAAATGATCGACCCTCAGGAACGGTTGTTTCTGGAGGTTGCCTGGGAAACCTTTGAGGATGCCGGTTATACGCGTGAGCGACTCAAAAAATCGCATGATAACCAGGTAGGTGTGTTTGTCGGTGTCACCACCAACAGCTATCAATTGCTTGGTGCAGAGCGTTGGAAGGAAGGTGAGCGTGTTTTACCGAATGCACTGCCATGGTCGATAGCCAACCGGGTGTCGTATGCCCTGAACCTGAATGGGCCAAGTCTGCCGGTGGACACCGCCTGTTCGGCCAGCCTCACATCACTGCATCTTGCCTGTGACAGTATTCAAAAAGGGGAAAGCCGTCTCGCGCTTGTCGGGGGGGTAAACCTGTATCTGCACCCGGCGAAATATATCACCATGTGCGCGATGAAAATGCTCTCTCCAACGGGTAAATGCCATAGTTTTGGTGCCGGAGGGGATGGATTTGTTCCGGGTGAAGGCATCGGTGCCGCCTTGCTTAAACCATTGGCGGAAGCAATTGCTGACGGTGACCCGATTTATGGTGTGATCAAAGGCAGTTCGATCAACCATGGCGGTCATACGAATGGTTATACCGTCCCCAACCCGCAAGCACAGGCCGCGTTAATCGAAACCGCGCTTGAGCGATCGGGTGTCGAGGCGCGTAGCATCAGTTATGTAGAAGCTCACGGGACAGGCAC
>NVUB02000135.1 GCA_002401775.2 Ectothiorhodospiraceae bacterium | reverse complement strand
GCGATTGCAGCCGCGACCAGGGACACCGGCCCACACCGGATTTCACATCTCTACATGATCGACAAACGTGATTGGCCAAGGTTTAAAAAACTCAGCGCTGTGGCTGATTTTCAAATTCCCACAAGTGCTACAGACACAGACAACATGGCCTATATGCAAAGTCTGATTGGTGCACGCGCCAATCAACTGCTGCCTATTGGCTCTTTAATACAGGCAGGTGCCGATATCACTTTGAGCAGTGACTGGGATGCCGATGAACTGTCGCCGCTGAAAAAACTTGCGGGCGTTCTTACCCGGCGGCGTCAAAAAGTTCCCGATCTTGCCACAGCCATTGAAATGATGACGATAAACCCCGCCCGCCTGATGCGTCAGGACGATACCACCGGATCAATTGAGGTTGGCAAATATGCGGATATTGTCATCCTTGACCGAAATCTGTTTGACATGCGCCCCGAACGGATTGGAACAGCGAAGGTGCAGGCAACCTTGTTGCAGGGTGAAGCTGTCTTTGACGCAGCCGGCCGCTGAGCTAGGCGTTAGCTATTACCACTAAATGGAGAAGATTGATGAAGAGTATAATATGTATCGCTGTTCCGGTATTACTGCTGCTAGTGGGTAATGTTCAAGCTGGTACTATTTCGTGCCGTGGTAAAGTTAGCGTATTAATGGCCGAACATGTTAGCTGCAAAGACAGCGACAATAAAAAGCAATTTGCCTTTAAGCTGGAAGGAATGGAAACCTGGAAATGCAGTGGAAGTGATACTGCTTCCTCTCTATTGTTAGCTGCAAAAATATCTGATAAATCACTTAGTGTTTATATAAGCGATGGAAATGGTGCTACCTGTTCCACACATAGTGCTTATTTGAAAAGTAGTTACATTATATTAAGCAACTAGCTAACAAGGCCATAAACTTGGAATTTTGTTACGCTGCGCTTCACAAAATCCAGTTATGGCAGCGTTATGTTTCAAGGAACTGAGATCACATGAAAAGAATCGTATGGATCATTATTGTAGTCGCAGTGGTCGGATATTTCTTCAATTCGTATACGGTAAACAAAGCCAAACGCGAAGCTGAGCGAGCCGAGGCAGAAAGAATTGAACAGACCACGAAGACCGCTGTATCGCAAATGGCCTCGCATACGAATGCAGTATCAGACTGGGAAGAAAATTTAAGTAAAGGCGAAAGATTCCGATTCGAGTCAATCCTGACAGTTGAATTAGAACGGCTTTGGTTGCAACAAAGACCAATCCTTTTTGTCGGTGCCATAAAGGACATAGCTACGCACGATCAATCGCGGTATGTAGTTTTGGTGGAAAGAAGTCTTTTTGGTAGCTTCGACTACATGTTCGGAACAGAATTACAGTTGTCGCTGCTTTCCGATAAAGACAAAGTAGATTCATTTCTCAAAGAACATCCAGATCTATTCAAAGATTATGGGTTTAAAAATGGCGTTGCGGTTGTGGCTCGTATTAATTCCATCAGAACGACCTATGTTTCCGGAGAGGAAGGAGAACGCGAGGAAGTAAAAATTGGAGATGGAGAATTGTTAGATCTCCTGTATACAGGAGATGTGACATTTTGAAACATAACAAAGCAAATACACTCGGACGGCAAAAAGTGCTGCTCCTTCGTCGCTCTGCTTTTTGCCGCCGGTGATTTGCGGCGTTAACGCAAAAATGAAAATCATTAAGAGCATAAAATCATAAAGGCATAAAGGCATAAAAGCATAAAAGCATAAAAATATTATTGCGTAACAGTTTTGAATGAAATGCGAGGTATTGAGAATTATTAAAAATACAAATAACTTAGTTTTGGTTTATGTGGCTACTGTAAGTCAGTTGGTAGTATTGAAGTTCGGCGTAGCGCTAATCGGGTAACCGGGGGTCTCTAACCCCCAGTCCCCACAACACCCTGCATGCGGGTCCGCACAGGGCGTTTCACTTAGAATGGTGAAGCTTGATCCATCCATCACGTAGCGCATAAAGTCCCTGTGATTTCAGGTAAGCATTCGATAATGCTTGCTGAATTCCCGGGGTTTTAGCACTACGCCATGGGCCTTTGCTGGTAATGCCACACGCAACTGCCGATCGAACATGAACACCTAGTCTCATCAAGCTTCTTACTTTGGTGCGTGGCTTTCGCCACTGTCGCCAATAGGCCATTCGCACTCTGCGTCGAATCCAGTGATCCAGATCAACGCAACGCTGATACCCGCTGGCGATTCCATAGTAATTTATCCAGCCGCGTAAATATTGACTGAGCTTGAAGAGCTGGTATGTCATCGAAACACCCCAGTTGCAGTTAGTTAATCGCCGTACTTGTTGCTTAAACTTCTGCAACGTTTTTGGGTGCCAATGTATGCGCCCACCTTTGAAGGTGAATCCAAGGAACTTGCACTCATTGGTTTTAACTACGTGGCTTTTGGTGGCGTTAACCACCAGCTTCAAATGGTTTTCCAGATATCGGCTGATGCTGCGGAGCACGCGCTGACCTGCACGTTGACTTTTTACCACGATGGTAAAATCATCCGCGTAACGAGCAAACGGATGCCCACGTTTCTCGAGTTCTTTATCCAAAGGATCGAGCATGATGTTCGCCAGTAGCGGCGAAAGTGGCCCGCCTCGCCTAAAAGCGCCTACTGTTGGTGGGGAACACCTTCTCGGCTTTCTCTATAGAACTGGTTATCGATAATCCCAGCTCGAAGATAACGCTTAATCAGCTTAAGAAGACGCTTGTCCTTCACCTTATGTCCAAGGTGCGTCATCAATAAATCATGATTAACTTTGTCAAAGAACTTCGATAGATCAACATCCACCGCAAAGCGTCGGCCTTGCTTAATGATGCTTTGTATCTGTTTCACCGCTTGTTGCCCATTCCGATTCGGGCGAAACCCAAAACTATTATCTGAGAATCCAGGATCGAAAATGGGCGTAAGCACTTGGGCAATGGCTTGTTGGATCACTCGATCGACTATGGTTGGAATCCCCAGTTGGCGCTTACCACCATCCGGCTTTTCAATTTCAACACGTCTAACCGGTGAAGGTTTGTACTGTCCTGTTGCCAGTTCAGTCATTACCCCTTTCCAGTGGCCAGATTTTGCCCAAGCAGGGAACTCATCGATGGTCATACCATCGATACCAGCAGCCCCCTTATTGGCTCGAACGTGTTTCCATGCTTTGAGGATGTTATCTCGTTGCAATGCACGATCGAATAGGTTGTTGCTAAAGGCTGGCTTCGAGTCACTACGCTGAGTCACATCACCGCCGGTCGGCGTTTGTGTATTCAAGTGTGGCAAGGCTCCTCCTTTATCTAAATGTTCAGGCCTTCGCCGTGTCCCAACCATTACGATGGGCATTTGACTACTATGCCGTCTGCTGACTTCTGCTTAATCACGTTGCTGGTTGCCCACCAACGCGCTATCGGTTTTCATCTCGTTCGCTCTCCTTTGTCGATGGATTCAAAGGAGCCAAGGCACTTATAAACCAGAGCCTCACTGGTTAGCGGCCGATCGCTCGTTAAGCAGATCTCCCCAGATAAGAGTATGAACTTTCCCTGCACTGCCGCATCATTTACGGTGGCCGTTAAATCACATGGCTTCGATGTCTTGTGCCATCTCGCCTCCAGCCTACGCCTCATATGATGTTTTTGTTCATCAGCTCGCAGTTTTGCGTCCGGCTTCCTTCAGACCGTCCCTCACGGGTTGGCCCAGTATTTTCCAATTAACAAATGAGTCTGAAACAGCCCAAATCATTCAACCGGTT
>NVUB02000134.1 GCA_002401775.2 Ectothiorhodospiraceae bacterium | reverse complement strand
CCTGAGTAAGCGTGATTCTGAGGCATTTTTCGTGCTGGCACCAAATGTAGGCGCTTTAGGCGAGGCGCGGAGAGGCGTAATAGTTGTTCTATTGCAACGAACCGCACCAACAGTAGGCGCTTTAGGCGACGCCGCCAGCGCGGAAAAGGGCCAGAATCTCGCCACGAACGGTGATTGTTAACGCCCCCTAGGGCAAGCCTGGTATGACGGACTTTTTAAGTATTGTTTTAGGGATCTAAAAAAATGACGACACATTACGATCTTATTAGCATCGGCGGCGGTAGCGGTGGCCTGTCTGCGGCGGAGCGGGCTGCGGTTTACGGTGCTAAGTGCGCGGTGATCGAAAGCGGCAAGATGGGCGGTACCTGCGTTAATGTGGGTTGTGTGCCGAAAAAAGTCATGTGGTATGGCGCGGAAATGGCCGCCGCACTCAAAAATGCGCCGAGTTATGGTTTTGATGTCAACGTCTATGGTTTCAAGTGGGAAAAATTGGTGGAGGCCCGCGAGGCTTACATCAAAGGCATAAACGATTGGTATGGTAATTATCTGACCGACTCGAACATTGATACCATTGTCGGCAGCGCACGATTTATAGATGCTAAAACTCTGGAAGTGAATGGCGAACATTATTCGGCTGACCATATTGTTATTGCGCCCGGTGGCGTACCCAGCGTGCCGGATACCTCGGGGGCAGAGCTGGGTATTACCTCCGACGGTTTTTTTGCCCTGACCGAGCAGCCCAAGCGAGTCGCCGTAGTCGGTGCTGGCTATATTGCGGTGGAATTGGCGGGCGTGTTGAATGCCCTGGGAAGTGATGTATCACTGCTGCTGCGCAGGGAACATTTCCTCAGTAGTTTTGATTCCATGTTACGCGATACCTTGATGGAAGAAATGGTCAAAGATGGTGTGAACGTCATGCCGAACATCGCTTGCACTAAAATTGAAAAGGTTGCAGACGGTAGTCTGACGCTGACGTTTCCCAACGGCCAGCAACTCACGGAAATTGATCAATTGATCTGGGCCATAGGCCGAACGCCTAATACACAATCACTTAGTTTGGCCGTGGTGGGTGTGGAGCATGATGCCAAGGGATTTATAGTGACCGACGAATTCCAAAACACCAACGTTCCGGGCATCTATGCAGTGGGTGACGTGACAGGACGAGCACAGCTAACGCCCGTGGCAATAGCCGCTGCACGGCGTTTATCGGATCGGTTATTTAATCATCAAACTGAGCGTAAACTGGATTACAACAATATTCCCACCGTTATGTTTAGCCACCCTCCTATTGGCACCGTGGGGCTAACGGAAGAAGAGGCTCGCAAGACACATGGTGATGCGGTAAAAGTTTATCAAACCCGTTTTACCGCCATGGCTCACGCCTTCACGGCGCATCAACCAGCCACTGCAATGAAACTGGTGTGTGTGGGAGCCCAGGAAAAAGTGGTGGGTGTACATGTTATCGGCCAAGGTGCTGACGAAATGTTGCAGGGATTTGCCGTGGCGGTGAAAATGGGCGCCACCAAGGCAGATTTTGACAATACCGTGGCTATACATCCCACCAGCTCGGAAGAATTGGTGACGTTGCGGTAGGGGTTTTAAAGACTAGGGCTGAGTGCTGAGTGCTAAGTGCTAAGTGCTAAAGAAAAGTTGCGGACAGGGTTATGAGTGAATTTATAGTATGACGATGAAAAATATTAGACGGTATCGGGGGGTGACTCCTGAGATTGGCGAGGCCGTGTTTGTTGACGATACCGCGTTGGTGATTGGCGATGTGGTATTGGGTGCGGACAGTTCTATTTGGCCAATGACCGTGGTGCGGGGTGATGTGAATAAAATTCGCATCGGAACGCGCAGTAACATTCAGGACAGTAGCGTAATCCACGTTACGCATCCGCATACGGACATGCCAGAAGGCCACTCAGTGGAGATTGGCGATAACGTTACCGTCGGCCACAGAGTGATTCTGCATGGTTGCACGGTGGGTGATTATTGTCTGGTAGGCATGGGCTCCACCATCATGGATGGCGCTGTGCTGGAACCCTTTGTGTTGTTAGGCGCGGGGAGTCTGGTGTCGCCTGGAAAAGTGTTGGAAGGCGGCTATCTGTGGTTGGGAAGCCCGGTACGTAAAATTCGCCCTTTATCCGACGAAGAGCGAAAATGGATCAAATACTCCGCCCAGCATTATGTTGACCTTAAAAACCATCACCTTGACGGTGCGTAAAACTTATTTTTTATTACGCGCAAAGACGGATGATCTCTACCATTATAAAAGGGGCTTGCTGAAACGGTAAGTTTGTCTATACTTGCCTGAGCTTGGCTATTGGCCAGGGTTGGGGAGAGGCGTAGTGCTCGATATTTATGTGGGTAATTTACCGGTTCATGCCAGTGCCGATGAACTGCACCAGATGCTCGGTGGGGTGGTTGGTCGGCAGTCAGTGGGTTCGCTGGCCGTGTCGTCATTAACCCGCAAAGTACTCAATGGTCTGGGTGTTTTGGACCAAGGGTTTGAGCCTCAATTTACCGTAGTGGAATCCACATCGGCGCGGTACTGCCGTATTTCGGGGCATTCTCGCGATGTGGCAAATAAAATGATTGCCCAGCTATCTGAGGCAGGCCTGAACGAAAACACGTTGGATGTGCGTCCCTTCCATGTTCGTGAACGTGGCAACGACCGCAGGAGACCCGGTTGGCGTTTCCGCCAATGGCTAGGCGTCGAACAACGAAAAAGCGAGCGTCGCGCCGCCGTGTAAACTCTTGATCAGGCATTCGATTTAATGGTTGTCCATCTTGATTCAATTCAGCTCGACGTGCATTCCGTCACTCTCCCTATCGAATTCCCCGCCGACGCCATCGCTTGTTACATTCATCATGTTAAAACAGTGCCGTTCCGTTAACCTATTATCGTCTTGCCGGGCCTGATCCGGCATCCAGAATGTCGTTGATACTACTGGATTCCGGGCCAAACCCAGAATGATGAAAGAAAAGGGGCAAGTTCACATTTTCTCGCCAAGACGCAGAGCCCGCAAAGAAAACCTTAATTAGAATTTGTATTCTTTTGCGTACTTTGCGCCTTTGCGAGAGTACCAATACAATAAATAAAGCTGTGGAAGAATATTAGAATTTACCGGTAGAGGTTATTTCTGTGATGTCCCGTTAACCTATTATCGTCTTGCCGGGCCTGACCCGGCATCCAGAATCTCGTTGATGCTACTGAATTCCGGGCCAAGCCCAGAAGGACGAAAAGAGAAGGGGCTAATTTACATTATCTCGCCAAGACGCAGAGCTCGCAAAGAAAACCATAATTGGAATTTATATTCCTTTGCGTGCTCGGCGTCTCTGCGAGAGTATCAATACAATAAATGACGAGGTCCGATTCTGGCTAGACTCATTTCCTGTGTTTCGTATACTCCCCATGTAGGGAGAGTATGGAGAGTATGGAGAGTATGGGAAGTACAAAATAGATGATGTTAAGTAACGACGTACTTGAACGGGCCCGGCTGGCGCGCGATGCACGGTTTGATGGACGGTTTTTCGTTGGTGTGAAAACTACGAATATTTACTGTCGTCCGATTTGTCCCGTAAAAATGCCAAAAGCAAAAAACGTATTGTTTTTTGCCAGCGCAGCGGCAGCCTCGGAGGCCGGGTTTAGGCCCTGCTTGCGGTGTCGCCCGGAGTGCGCCCCTGGCTCACCCGCGTGGTATGGCAGTTCAAGTACGGTGCGACGTGGATTAAAACTCATTGCCGCAGGCACACTAGACGAGGGTAGCGTTACCGAACTTGCTTTAGGTCTTGGCGTAACGGATCGACATCTGCGCCGACTCTTCATGAAGCATTTAGGCGCATCGCCAACCGCCGTTGCACATACGCAACGTCTCCATTTTGCTAAACGCCTGCTCGATGAAACCGGTTTATCGGTCACTCAAGTCGCAATGGCCGCCGGATATGGGAGTGTGCGTCGTTTGAACGATCAGTTTAAACGTACGTACAAACGAACACCCAATGACCTACGCAAACGTATCCCGAGTGTTTCTTCCGATGCCGGTTATTCAGGGCTGTCTTTACGGTTGCCGTATCAAAAGCCGTTCGACTGGAATGCGATGTTGCAGTTTCTGAAGGTACGGGCCACGCCAGGCGTCGAAGAAGTCATTGGCAATCAGTACGCGAGAACAATTACCATCGGCGGACAATCGAGCATTGTTATCGTCCAACCTGCAAAGCCACTCGGTGCCAAGTCACCCGCCTTAAAACCGCCCGGTTTTTTGACATTGACGATCCACGCGGCGTTGACGACGCACATTTTTGAAATCACCCAAATCGCACGTGCGGCACTGGATCTTGACGCGCCGGTGATCGACATTGCAGAACACCTTGGGAAGGACGCACGACTCGCGAATTCCGTTAAACGCCAGCCAGGCATCCGTGTACCGGGTGCCTGGAACGGATTTGAACTGACCGTTCGAGCGATTCTTGGGCAGCAAATTTCGGTGAAGGCGGCAACAACCCTCGCGGGTCGATTGGCACAACGTTATGGAGAAGCACTCGATCCTCGGCAACGGATGCGAGACAGTTCCTTGTCTCATGTCTTTCCGACACCGGCACAGCTTGCCAAGGCACAAATGAACAACCTCGGAATCACCCAGAGCCGTGTTGATACAATACGCCGGTTGGCTGAGGCGACCGAAAGACAGGACATCAATTTTGACCCATCTCAAGATACGGCAGACTTTTGTCAGCGTCTTCAGACCCTTCGTGGGATCGGCGAGTGGACCGCACAGTACGTCGCTATGCGTGTGTTAAAAGACCCTGATGCCTTTTTGGTATCCGATCTTGGCCTGCTGAAGGCGATTAAACCCGGCCATAAAGTCACCCCGAAATTGTTAGCGGAACAGGCTGAGTACTGGCGACCCTGGCGCGCCTATGCGGCGATGCACCTGTGGAACTCATTACTGGATGTCGAAGGATAACGCGAATGTATTACACCTATCTGGATACGCCGATCGGCGAATTGTTACTGGCGGGGGATCAGCGCGCACTCTACGAACTCGGTTTCCCGGGTGGCCCCAAGCGGCGTAGAGCTGAGCTCGGCTGGGAGCGGCGCGATACGATTTTCGCCGAAGCGAAATCGCAAATCAGCCAGTATTTTGAAGGCACACGGCGAGAGTTTTCATTGTCACTGGCGCCCAGCGGGACACCGTTTCAATTGAGTGTTCTTGAGGAACTGCGGAAAATACCTTATGGCGTTACCGTCTCATATCGCGATATTGCCATGCGCCTTGGCAAGCCTCAGGCGATGCGAGCAGTCGGCACCGCGAATGGTAGAAACCCCCTTCCACTGATTATTCCGTGCCATAGAGTGATCGGCAGCAATGGCAAACTCACCGGTTTCGGTGGTGGACTGCCGACAAAAGAAGCCCTGTTGAAACTTGAGCAGAGGGTGAGCAAGGGGTGAGCCGTGAGTGAAACAAGGAGAAGCGTTAACCGCATGAGTCGAGTAGGGTGTACCCTCTGGGGCATAAAGGCACGCTTTATAGTGCCCACGCGGAAAATGCCCAATGGACCAGGAGGCCTGTTATACGGCCGTTGATGGCTTGGGTTGTGGGACATAGGTTACGGAGAATTGGTTGCGGAGAATGAGTTGTCGGAAATGGGTTGCTGGAACTAGGTTGCGGGAAATACTCTCCGCGTGGGCACCAAAAACGTGCCCACCCTACACCGTTGAATCGAGCAATATCATCGTGAAAGAGTGCTAGGGGTAACAATAACCTGAGTAAACGGGATGTTTTATGGGTAAGTGGATAGATGAGGCGGTTGGCTATTTATTTTTAACAGCCTTAAATAAGGCTCTAATAAGCAATCAATTAGCATAAGAGTCTTAATAAGGGCTGTTGTATTCTCTATTGATATTTATAACAAAAAATCTATAATGGCCTTTATTAAGACTTTTATGTACATGTTTCATCTTTTGTAGGCTTAATTAGGGCTGTTATGGATTTTTATACGCTTTCAGATAAAGGCATAGAGAAAGAATGTGGTCATCGAATCAAATCGCTTCGTCTACGAAAAAATATCACCCAAAAAGAGGTGGCTGGGTTAACGAGGTTGTCACTTAACGCCATTAAGTCTCTTGAGTCAGGCCGTGGCAAACTGTCAACCCTTATTGTCGTTTTAAGGGAGCTGGGTGCGCTAGATCACCTCGATAGCTTTATACCAGAAATATCCGTAAGCCCAATGCAACTAGCAAAAATGCAAGGCAAGGTACGAGAGCGAGCATCGGGTGAGCGTCTTAAAGAAAAACCAGAGAATGAGCGGGAATGGTGAAAAAGTTTGATACTGCCATTGTGAAATTATGGGGCGATACGGTAGGTGCTGTCTCATGGTTGGATGATCGTGCCTATGGGGTTTTTGAATATGACAAGGGCTTTCTTAGAAAAGGTCTTGATGTTTCACCTATTCATATGGGTTTGGATGATGCCCGCAGAGGTGATGGTAGGTTCTCATTTCCATCGCTTAACAGAGATACTTTTTTAGGGTTGCCCTGTATGTTGGCCGATGTCTTGCCCGATAAATTTGGCAACAGCATCATCGATGCCTGGTTGGCACGAAATGGCCGTGATAGCGCTAACTTTAGCCCAGAGCGTCTTTGCTATTCAGGCAAGCGTGGAATGGGTGCTTTAGAGTTTTCACCTGCGATTATGGACAAGTACGATGCTTCAGTTTCAGTCGAGGTATCTGAATTAGTTGAACTTGCGCAGGAAATTATGAATGAACGCAAGGCACTCAATGTTCAGTTAGGTAGCGCTGAAGATAATAATGCTGATGCAATTTTGGATATTTTACGTGTTGGTACATCAGCAGGTGGCGCGAGACCCAAGGCTGTTATTGCTATGAATGACACAGGCAGTGTTATGTCTGGTCAAGCAGAAGTGCCCAAGGGCTATGATTATTGGTTGTTGAAATTCGATGGCGTTACAGACCTAGAGTTAGGTGAGCCGAAAGGATATGGGCGTATAGAATATGCATATTACCTCATGGCAAAAGCAGCAGGTATTAACATGACACAATGCCAGCTATTAGAGGAAAATGGCCGGGCGCATTTTATAACGAAACGCTTTGACCGTGTCAACGGCAAAAAACAACATATGCAGTCGCTATGCGGTATTGCACATTATGATTTTAATATGGCGGGTGCTTATAGTTATGAGCAAGCTTTTGAAGTTATGCGCAAATTACGCCTAAGCAAGGCTGATGCTGCTGAACAGTATCGTCGAATGTTATTCAATGTCATTGTGCGCAACATGGATGACCATACTAAAAATATTTCTTTTCTTATGGGAGCTAATGGGAATTGGAAATTGTCTCCAGCGTATGATGTGATTTATTCACACAAACCCGCCGGTAAATGGACTCATCAACATCAAATGAGCATAAAGGGTAAACGTGACCATTTTACCAAAGAAGATCTTATATTGGTTGGAGAATCGATTAGTATATCTAAGCCAGAAGACATTATTAATGATGTAGTCGCTGCTGTTGATAAGTGGCCAGAATATGCAAAGGATGCCGGTGTAAAGAAAAAGGTAGTCTTAGATATAAGTCAGTATCATCGTACTAATTTGTGACGGGTATATTGAATGGGAAAGCTGACATGGTATTTGTCGAGAGGTCTTTTCAGGTCTCTTGAATCTTGATAATTGTAGCCTTGCTCCGCTTCACAATGACCGTTTGGCAGCAATGGCAAACTCACCGGTTTCGGTGGTGGCTTACCAACGAAAGAAGCCCTGTTGAAACTTGGGCAGAGAGTGAGCAGGGAGTGAAACAAGGAGAAGCGTTAACCGCATGAGTCGTGTAGGGTGGGCACTAAAAACGTGCCTTTATGCCCCAGAGGGTACACCCTACACGTTGAGCCCGGCAATATCACAATGTGTTTAATAATTCGGCGCGTATCTTTTGAATCACCGGGGCCGTTTTCGGGCGCACTCCTCGCCAATGCAGGAAGGATTCTGCCGCTTGTTCCACTAACATACCTAAACCATCCAAAGTGACTTTTGCACCACGCTGTTCGCCCCATTGCATGAAAGGCGTGGGTTCGGCGCTGTACATCATGTCGTAACACCACGTATTGGCCGTGCAACACGCATCAGGTAAGGGGGGGACTTCCCCTTGTAAGCTGGCGGCAGTGGCATTGATGATGAGGTCAAAGCTTTGCTTTGTATTTGCCAAATCATCGAAGCCCGCACTCTTGATAGAACTTATGTTGGGCATGTGCTCGTTACTCTGTTCTTTACATACAGCACTAAAATCAGTGGCTAGTTCATAAGCGCGGTTCGGGGTGCGATTGACGATAAGCAGCTCAGCGGGCGCTTCGGCTAAGAGTGGCTGTAACACGCCACGAGCGGCGCCACCGGCGCCGATCAAAAGGACTTTTTGCCCTTCTATACGGCCACCATGGTTGTGCAAAATATCGCGTACCAAACCAAGGCCATCAGTATTGCGCCCGACCAACACACCGTCTTTATCCATTAGCAGGGTGTTAACCGCTCCGGCCAGTTTGGCTTCTGGCCCGAGTTCGCCCGCTAATGCCCAGGCCTCGCGCTTGAAGGGCACGGTAATATTGAGCCCTTTACCATTGTGGGCAAAAAAGTTTCCCACGGCCTGTTCAAAACCACCGGGATCGACCTGGGTGGCGCTGTAAACCACACGTTGCCCCGTTTGTGCGGCGAATGCGGCATGAATTTGCGGTGATTTGGAATGCGTGATGGGATTCCCCATCACCGCATAAGCATCGGCGGGTTTATCAAAATCGAACAGGGATGACATATTTTTACCGGGCAGTGTGCTTTGGGTGGGTGTGCTGTGGGTTAGTGTGGATTGGGTGAGCGTGCATTGGGTTATCGTATATTCGTCGCGGTTTGATCAAGAAAAAATGGCTTTCAGAATAAAGAAGAAAATAATCGAGAGAATCGCTCCCGCTGGTAACGTAATCACCCAGGACATGAATATCGTGCGTATCACGTTGAGGTTAAGCGAGGCGATGCCGCGCGCCAGGCCAACCCCCAAAACGGCGCCGACTAAGGTATGGGTAGTGGAAATGGGCAGGCCGGTACCCGAGGCGATAACAACCGTGGTCGCCGCGGCCAGGGTAGCGGCAAAACCGCGACTCGGTGTGAGTTCGGTAATGCTCGTACCCACAGTGGCGATAACTTTGTGGCCGTAAGTCACCAGACCGATAACAATCCCACCGCCACCGAGCAGTAGCACCCAGACAGGCAGGGGTGATTTTTGGGCGAGTTCACCGCCACTGTTGACGATGCTGATGACTGCCGCCAGCGGACCGATGGCATTGGCTACGTCGTTGGAACCATGGGCAAAGGCCATAGCGCAAGCCGTGACCATCATCAGTATGGCAAAGATTTTTTCCACATTAGTGAAGTGAAAGTCTTTGTCAGCACTGGGGTCAAACTTCAGTCTGGAGATGAAATACTTGCCAATGAACATCACAACAAAACCAGAGAGAATCGCGATAAGTATGTTTTCGCCGCCGCTCAGGTTAATCCCGACGTGTTTCAATCCCTTCATCATCGTAACTAAGGCAATGATGAAGCCCACCGCAAAAATATAAAGGGGTACATAACGTTTGGCATTTTTAAGAGGGTCGGCAGTGCCGAGTATGAGTTTTTGCACACTCATAAACAGGGCGTAGGCAATACTGCCCGCCAAGAGTGGTGATACCACCCAGCTACTCACGATGGTACCGATTTTGCCCCACTTCACGGCGTCGACACCGATTCCCACAATAGCAAAGCCGACCAGAGCGCCCACGATGGTGTGAGTGGTAGATACTGGCCAGCCCCAGCGAGAAGCGACCATCAACCAGATGCCCGCTGCCAGCAGGGACGCTAACATGCCGTAAACCATAATTTCCGGTGAGCCGGCCATGCTCGTCGTATCAATAATGCCCTTGCGAATGGTGGCGGTCACTTGCCCACCGGCAAGAAACGCTCCGGCAAATTCAAAGATAGTGGCAATAATGATTGCCTGTTTGATAGTGATCGCCTTCGACCCCACCGACGTGCCCATGGCATTGGCGACATCATTGGCGCCCACACCCCACGCCATAAAAAAACCAAACACGCAGGCTAGCGCGATGAAAATCATGCCGTATTCCATGATCATCGTAATTTACCTCGCCAACATGAGTTCGAGACGACTGCCGACCCGTTGTGACAAGTCACCCAGGTCGCCAATCCAGTCGATGATGCGATACAGGAACATCACTTCCACCGGATTCAAATTGGCTTCAATAGCAAATAACTCAGTGCGGATCCTCACCTGGATTTTGTCGGTATCACTTTCAATTTCATCGAGTTTTTTGATCATGGCTTCAACACGTTCGGCTTCATTGCCCCGGAATCCAGTTTCTACCAACTCGTCGAGTTCATTAATCGCGGTTTGCGCTTGCGCGGAAGCATCGATGGAGCGTTCAATAAATTCTATTAACAGCGGGCCGAAGTTTTTCGGGAAAGTCATCTGGCGACCGGTAATCAGGCCGGCGATGTCTTTCGCTTTATTGGCGATTTTGTCCTGCATGGTCAGCACTTCCAACAAATCACGGCGAGAAACCGCCATGAATAGGCTATTGGGCATACTGAGGCGCAGAGCACGCTTCAAATCATCCGCGGCATTTTCCAATCGGGCAATCTCGGTTTGTTGCTTGCGGGCTTCATCCCAGTCTTCTGCCAATACGGCGGTGAAAAACGGCATCAGCTGTGAAATACAGACCTGTACACATTCCATGTGTTTTTGCAGAGGTTTGACGGGGGAAGTGCCGAACATATTGGATATGGTAGTAAAAGCCATGATGATTCCCTTATTGGCGCCGAATGGGGGCCGAATGTAGTAGTGCCGAAGGTGTTGTCAGATTATAAAGTGTCTGTTGGTACCCGGTGCTGCCTGACGATAGTTTCTGGGCATTGATTCAAGGGCGGCTATGATAACGTGGTCGGCTTTGTTCGGGAACCGGCTAGGGCACTTTTACCTGAACCCGGTACCTGGGCCTAATACCTGAGTTTGAAGGATAGCGGTTAACGGCCACCGCCACATCGTCATAAAACGGTAACATTGCCACGGTTAAATGCCAGTCTGCGGAGAAAAGCAGCTTTTACGGGTAAGTGGCGGATGAGTGAGGGATGAGCGAAAGAGTGACGATAATATTAGTAGTCGAAGATGAAGTCGCCATACGGGACATGATAGGCATGAGTCTCGAACGTGCCGGTTTCCGCTGGTTGGGCGCCGGTAGCGTAGAAGAAGCGCGGGGCGTATTGGCCGATAACGCGCCAGAGCTGATTTTGCTGGACTGGATGTTACCTGGCGTCAGTGGCTTGGATTTTGCGCGTCAGCTACGACGGGATGACAACACCCGTGATATGCCCGTGATTATGCTCACCGCGCGAGACGCGGAAGAAGATATGATTCGTGGCTTGGAAGGTGGCGTGGACGATTATCTGACCAAACCCTTTTCAACCCGTGAGTTAGTTGCCCGGATTAAAAGTGTATTGCGCCGCGCCGGTAGTGGTGACGAAGCGCCCATCACCATTGGTCCGTTGACCCTGGAGCCTGCCAGCCACCGGGTTCGGGCCGGAGAAGAAAAAATCCAGCTGGGGCCAACGGAATACCGTTTGTTACAGTTTTTTATGCAGCACCCGGAGCGAGTGTTTGCGCGTGACCAATTGTTGGATCGGGTTTGGGGCCGTAACGTCTATATTGATGACCGTACCGTGGACGTTCATATTCGCCGTTTACGCAAGGCCCTGGAGCCGCATCAGGCAGCAGGGCTGATTCAAACCGTACGTGGCGCAGGTTATCGGTTTTCAACGCAGGAATGATGCGCATTTTTGGGGCGCCGTAAGTATAAACGTCAACGTAAGTAGAAAAAACTGAAACGTAATCATAATAAGCAGGATTAAGCCGTGTCCAATCCCTGGATTCGAGAATTGTGGCGTATTGCCGCTTTATTTGGCGGTGTGTTATTTATAGGCTGGCTGCTGGGTGTGCCGCATGGCGCATTCACGTTGGCGCTCATGGCTTATCTCGGCTGGCACCTTTATAACCTCTACCGGTTAGAGCGGTGGTATTACCGTCGCAAAAAAACCGAGCCGCCCAATGCTGCTGGTATTTGGGGCGAAGCTTTTGAACATATTTACCAAATGCAACGCAGTAACCGTCGGCGCAAAAAGAAATTGGCAACGATTCTTTCTCGCTTTAAAGAAAGCACCGCCGCGATGCCGGATGCCACCGTAGTACTCACTGAAGATGATCAAATAGAGTGGTTTAATAAAGCCGCCAAACGTTACTTAGGTTTGCAAAGTAAGCAGGATGTGGGGCAGCGCATTGATAACCTGATCCGTCATTCTCGGTTTAGTGAGTTTCTGGCAAAAGGTGATTTTTCAGAACCCCTGGAAATGGTCTCGCCCCTGGATGCCCAGCGCTACTTTGCCTTTCGTGTGGTGCCTTATGGTAACCAGCAAAAGCTATTGGTGGTACGTGATATCAGCCGTATTAAACGTCTGGAGCGCATGCGCAGTGATTTTGTCGCGAACGTATCACATGAGCTGCGCACACCCTTGACGGTATTGTCGGGCTATCTTGAAAACATGATGGATGATGGCGGTAGCGAGTTAGCACCGTGGGATAAGTGTTTGCATCAGATGCAAGGGCAATCCCAACGCATGACGCGCCTTGTGGACGATTTGTTAATGCTGTCGCGGCTGGAAGATGAAGAGAAAGCTGCATTGCGAGATCCCGTGGCAGTGCCTGCCATTTTATCCGCAGTGCTGGACGATGCACGAGCTTTGAGTGGAACGCGGGCGCATCAAATTTCATTAGAAGTTGATGCGTCAATATGGTTGCGCGGTAGTGAAAAAGAATTGGCCAGTGCTTTTTCTAATTTGGTGTTTAATGCGGTGGAATATACACCGGGTAACGGCAGTATTGCCTTGCGTTGGTACCGCAATGACGAGCATGTTTGTTTTGAAGTGAAAGATGCAGGAATTGGTATCGCTGCTCAGCACGTACACCGGTTGACAGAACGTTTTTATCGCATTGATGCGGGGCGCTCGCGAGAGCACGGTGGCACGGGGTTGGGGCTTGCAATTGTCAAACATGTGCTTGACCGGCATGACGCAAGGCTCGAAATAACCAGTCAACCTGGTAGCGGGAGCGTGTTCCGTTGTGTGTTCGATAACAAACTTTTGATTAAACAAAAAAGCGCAGGGTCTGCTTAATTGCGTATTTTGGTAATTTTCCGTCTATTCCTACTCATAAATGACCGTCATCTAACCGTCATATTGCTGTCATCTAACGGTCATGAATCTCAGTAATACTCCGTCCATATTGTGGAGGCAGCAGGATGTGGCGTTAGTGCCATATGAATCATGGCTTAATCCGTAATGGGTGACAGTGGTGCCACTGTTTTGTATCAAAGGTTCTGTGTCAAAAATATCAAAAAATGATCTCTGGAGAAGTAAAATGAAGACAAATCGTCTGTTACAAAAAAGTGTAATGGGAAGTCTGATAGTAGTAGCGGCAGCCAGCGCGCTGTTTATGGGGGCGGCTTCTGCGGGGGCTAAGTTAGATTCAGGTCTGGCCGATTATCAGCGCGCCAGTGGTGTGTCCGGCAACTTGTCCAGTGTGGGTTCGGATACCCTGGCGAACCTGATGACGCTGTGGGCAGAAGAATTCAAACGTGAATACCCAAACGTCAACATTCAAATTCAGGCCGCAGGCTCGTCAACAGCACCGCCCGCATTAACAGAGTCGACAGCAACGTTGGGGCCCATGAGTCGTAAGATGAAGAGCAAAGAAATTGCATCCTTTGAAAAACGGTTTGGTTATAAACCAACCGCCATTCCCGTTGCCATTGATGCTCTGGCCGTTTATGTGCATAAAGATAACCCCATAAAGGGAATGACCATTGCCAATATTGATGCCATCTTTTCGTCTACGCGAAAATGTGGCGGTAGGCAGGATGTCAAAAAATGGGGCGATCTTGAAATGACAGGATCCTGGGCAGGTCGCAGTATTCAAATTTACGGCCGTAATTCGGTTTCTGGCACCTATGGTTATTTTAAGAAAAAAGCCTTGTGTAAAGGTGACTATAAAAATAACGTCAACGAACAACCGGGTTCCGCTTCCGTGGTGCAATCAGTATCCAGTTCCTTAAATGGTATTGGTTATTCCGGCATTGGTTACAAAACGTCGGGTGTGAAAGCCGTGCCATTAGCCAAAAAAGCCGGTAAGCCTTTTGTGGCTGCGACGCCAGAAAATGCAGTTAACAAAAAGTATCCGCTGTCACGTTTTTTGTATGTGTATGTCAACAAACACCCCAACAAACCTTTAGCACCGTTAGAGCGCGAGTTTCTTAAATTGGTATTGTCGAAAGTAGGGCAGCGGGTGGTGATAAAAGACGGGTATATCCCATTGCCAGCCAAAGTTGCCGCCAAGGCGCTAGCACGAATTCAATAAATCGAAAGTTATTGTAAGCCGACATAAAGCCTCACTTCGGCGGGGCTTTTTTTTGCGAAAAATACGTCGTTAGAAATAAGGAGAAACCCAATGCTGGTGTGATACCACTGTAGAAACAGGTAGCATCATGCGTCTAAGGTATTCTCAGTCAGGGAGAGGTTTTCTTGCTCACAGTGTTACGAATTGCCATCATGTGATTTTCACTGGAAAGGCATTAAATGAGCGTTGGTGTGATGGACTATGGGTTTTTTTTAAAAAAATCAGTGATACCAAGGGCTGTGGCGATGTGCAAGAACTTGTCACAAAACTGTCATATTATTTAACTATCATGGGCTGATGCCAAATAGCCCTACTTCCCCTTTATCTGCCAGCGTTTTACCTGCCACCGACAGTGCTGAAAATCTGCGCCGTCGGCGCTGGCGCATGACGAAAGATCGTTTGGCGTCTTATGGCGTGGCGATGGGAGGGATGGCGGTCATTCTTGCCATTGTGTTGATCTTTTTCTATTTGCTGTTCGTGGTATTACCGTTATTTAGCTCGGCTGATGTGGAAAGAGTGGCCGAGTATGATCTACCGTCTCACAACGCCGGCAGTGCTGCGTCTTTACATTTGGCGATGGAAGAGCAGGCTGAGATTGGTTTTCGACTGAGTGCTGATGGCCGTGCGGTTTTTTTTGATCTACATAATGGCACGCTCATTAATGAAGTATCTCTGGAGTTACCCGTCGGTGCTGAAATCAGCAGTTTTGCGGCGGGTGAGCCGGGCCCGGCACGCTTCGCTTTAGGGTTGTCGAATGGCACAGCACTCATTGCGCGTCACGTTTATAACGTCAGTTATCCCAATGATCAACGTCAGATTACGCCGGTTATCTCTTATCCTCTGGGTGAAGAACCGCTGGAAATAGATGAAGACGGTGAAGCGCTGAAACAGATTGCGTTTCAGGAGGGTGAAGAAATGGCGACGGTGGTCGCGGAGACTGCCGACGGTCGTTTGCTGTTAACGCATTTCCTCAAAGAAGAATCCTTCATGGATGATGTACCTGAGCTGGAACGAGAGCAGGTGTTGTTGTCATTTAATGAGCAATCGCGGACACAACAATCGCGGGCACAACAATCGCAGACACAAATAGTGCAGTTGCTGTTGGATAAAGAGCAGCGAAATCTCTACATTATTCGCGCCGACGGTAGCTTGATTCACTTTGATGTGAGCGATAAGACCGAGCCCCGTCAACTTCAGCAGTTACGTCTGGTTGATGCTGGATTGAATGTTACCAGCGTCCAGTTTTTGACCGGCGATGTGTCTTTGTTGGTGGGAGACAGTAGTGGCCGTGTCGTGCAGTGGTTCAGTGTCCGCGATGATCGGGGTAACCATACCCTAAAACCGATTCGTGATTTTACCGAACAATCACACGCCATTAGTGGTCTGGCACCAGAATTTGGCCGTAAAGGATTTATTGCGGCTGATGTGAATGGTCAAATTGCCATTTACCACTCCACAGCACAGCGTTTATTGTTGGCAAAAAGTGCCAGCGAGGTGGCGATTAATAAAATTGCCATTGCGCCACGCGCCAATGCCTTGCTGGTTGAAAATATTAACGGTGGGTTATCATTTTGGCGCATTGATAACGAGCATCCGGAAATTTCCTGGACATCTCTCTGGGGAAAGGTGTGGTACGAAAGTTACGAAGCGCCGGTGTATGCCTGGCAGTCTTCGGCAGCCGATGATGACTTTGAGCCTAAGTTAAGCATTACACCACTGGTTTATGGCACCCTCAAGGCGGCCTTTTATGCCATGTTGCTAGCAATGCCGCTGGCCATTTTTGGCGCTATTTATACTGCCTATTTCATGGCGCCGAAAATGCGCCAAATCGTAAAACCCAGTATCGAAACCATGGAAGCGCTGCCGACCGTGATCCTCGGTTTTCTTGCGGGCCTGTGGTTAGCACCGTTGATGGAAGAAAACCTGCCAGGTATTTTTTGCCTATTAATCGTGGTGCCGCTCGGCGTGTTAATTTTCGGGTTTTTCTGGCACCAGCTACCCGGCGCGATTCGCCATCGTATTCCCGATGGCTGGGAAGCTGCATTGTTAGTGCCTGTGGTATTGCTACTGGGCGCCGCTTCTTTTGGCTTAAGCGAACCGCTGGAAATCGCTTTGTTCGACGGCAACATGCGTAGCTGGATGAGTAACGAACTGGGTATTGGTTTTGACCAACGAAATGCATTAGTCGTCGGGCTGGCGATGGGCTTTGCCGTCATCCCGACGATATTTTCCATTACAGAAGATGCCGTCTTCAGTGTCCCTAAACATTTATCCTTTGGTTCGTTGGCGTTAGGCGCAACCCCTTGGCAGACCCTGGTGCGGGTGGTCATTCTCACCGCCAGCCCCGGTATTTTTTCTGCGGTAATGATCGGCATGGGGCGCGCCGTGGGTGAAACCATGATCGTGTTAATGGCGACGGGCAATACACCGGTGATGGATTTTAGTATTTTCCAGGGTATGCGTACTTTATCGGCAAACATTGCCGTGGAAATGCCCGAAGCGGAAGTCGACAGCACACATTATCGTGTGTTGTTTCTCGCGGCATTAGTGTTGTTCTCGTTTACCTTTATTTTTAACACCCTGGCAGAGATTGTGCGTCAACGTTTGCGTACCAAGTACAGCTCGTTGTAGGCACTGAAAATAATCATGAAATCAGAAATTAAACAATGGTTTAAATCGGGTGACCCCTGGGTCACGCTAACCGCAGGCGCGGTAAGCGTGAGCCTGATTCTGGTCTTTGGGTTGCTGCTGCTGATTGCCGCGCGGGGGCTTGGGCATTTTTGGCCCGCCACGTTGTGGGAATATGATTATAAAAAACTGGATGACAGCGTGGTACGGCTGGTCGGTGAAATTCATGATACCGAATCTGTCGATGCGCAGCGATTACGGGATGCGGGTATTGATATTATCGGCGACGCAGAGGTTATTCGTTATTTAGTGAAAACGGGCAATCGTGACGTGACGGGACAGGATTTCCGTTGGATATTGGAGCCCAGCATTCAGGCAAAACGTAATCCTGAAACCTTAATGACGGTAGAGCGTCGGGAGTGGGGAAATTTGTACGGTTACCTCAATGCCGTACAGGAAAACCAGCAAACCGTCGTAGTGGGTAAGGGTGTCTGGGAGAGTTTACAAGAACGCTTGTTGCGCGTGACGGAGTTATTTGCAGAAATTCGTGATCTTGAAAAAGGTGAAATAGGAACCATCAATTATGGCCTGGAACGCTTGCGTTTGCGTGAGCGAGCACTGGAGCTGGAAAACAATACAGACCCGGTTGCTCGGGATTCCATCAAGCAAGAACGCGCAGAATTTAATAAAGAATACGCCGGTCTTCAACAAAAACTGACGGACTTGTATAAGGCGATCAACCGGGATCAGATGATGGTGACGGTTTCAACGGGTGAAACAATAATGGTACCACTGTCCAAAGTGGTACATGCCTATCGCCCTAACGAGATGTCATTACCGGACAAATTAGTTTTTTACATCGCTAAAGTCTGGGAATTTGTCAGTGACGAGCCCCGCGAAGCGAATACCGAAGGTGGTATTTTTCCGGCAATATTTGGCACGGTAATGATGGTGATTATTATGGCCATCATGGTCGTGCCCTTTGGTGTTGTGGCTGCCGTGTACTTGCGTGAATATGCCAAGCAGGGGCCATTGACCCAGCTGATTCGCATAGCGGTGAACAATCTTGCCGGTGTGCCTTCAATTGTCTATGGCGTTTTTGGTCTGGGATTCTTTGTGTATTTTCTGGGGGGCAATCTGGACCAGTTATTTTTTCCAGAAGCTTTGCCTACACCAACCTTTGGTACCCCAGGCCTTATGTGGGCATCGTTGACATTGGCTTTGCTCACGGTGCCCGTTGTTATTGTTGCGACGGAAGAAGGTTTATCGCGCATCCCCAAGTCAGTACGTGAAGGTAGCCTTGCTCTGGGGGCAACAAAAGCCGAAACCTTATGGCGTACCGTATTGCCCATGGCCAGCCCGGCCATTATGACGGGGTTGATACTGGCTATTGCACGTGCCGCCGGTGAAGTTGCGCCATTGATGCTGGTGGGTGTTGTAAAACTCGCCCCTTCATTACCGTTAGACGGCAATATGCCTTTCTTGCATTTAGATCGTAAATTCATGCATCTGGGTTTTCATATTTACGATGTGGGCTTTCAAAGCCCCAACGTCGAAGCGGCCCGGCCATTGGTGTACGCCACGGCACTGTTGTTGGTGGTTGTGATTGTGGCCTTGAACTTGTTTGCCATCACTATCCGAAACCGTCTGCGCGAAAAATATCGTACCCTGGAAAATTAATGGGCTTATTGAAAAATATACTGAGATTATTATGAGTGAAAGTAACCGTGCCACCGGCACAGCTTCAGATGCGGCAGCAGCGACAACACCCACCCATGCCATTAAAATCGAGGCATTGTCACGTGGCCGTAATACACTGCAAATGAAGGATGAAACACCTTGCTTGCAAGTGCAGAATCTTAACTTGTTTTATGGTGAAAAACAGGCGTTGCACGGTATTGATATGGTAATCCCGAAACAGCGGGTGACAGCTTACATCGGCCCCAGTGGTTGCGGAAAATCAACATTGCTGCGTTGTATTAATCGCATGAATGATTTGGTGGATGGGGTTCGAATTGAAGGCCAGATATTACTGGATGACCAGGACATCTATGATAAGTCCGTGAACGTGGCCGATTTGCGTCGCCGAGTGGGTATGGTGTTCCAAAAACCTAATCCGTTTCCCAAGTCCATCTATGAAAATGTTGCCTATGGTTTACGGTTGCAAGGCGTCAAAGATCGCCGCACCATGGATGAAGTGGTTGAGAATGCCCTCAAAAGCGCAGCATTGTGGGATGAGGTGAAAGATCGGCTGCATGACAGTGCTTTTGGACTGTCTGGCGGACAGCAGCAGCGATTAGTCATCGCACGCGCTATTGCCATCGAGCCTGAGGTGTTACTGCTGGATGAGCCCGCCTCGGCTCTGGACCCTATATCGACCTTAAAAATCGAAGAACTGATTTACGAACTAAAAAGCAAATATACCATCGTCATCGTCACGCATAACATGCAGCAGGCAGCACGTGTCTCGGATTACACCGCTTTTATGTATATGGGCAAGCTCATTGAATACGGTGACACCAATACCGTGTTTACGAACCCAAGCCAGAAGCAGACCGAAGATTATATAACGGGTCGATATGGTTAAGGGATGGAAATTAACACTGCTGACCCGTTAACGTGATAGGTGTCGCGGCGGTACAGACAAAGTGCTTAACTATCCGATTGTTTTGTAATATTGGAGACATGAAAGCCAAGAATACCCCTCCGTCATTCCGGCCTTCGCCGGAATGACGGAAAAAAGTTAACGGGACAGCAGTGGGAAATTAAATAGATAGCGTTACCATTGCGTGTAGACGCAACAGATGCACAACACAGATACAGCAATAGCAACAGCAAAGAGGCCAGTCATGGGAACAGGGAATATAAACCAGCACATATCACAACAGTTCAATGAAGAGCTGGAGGCTATACGCCACAAAGTGTTGGCGATGGGCGGGTTAGTTGAAGAGCAAATTGAAAACGCCACAGTGGCCCTGGTATCCAGCGATGTGGAACGGGCAGAAGGTGTCATCAGCCGTGATTATAAAGTGAACGCCTATGAAGTAGCCATAGACGAAGAGTCAATCCAGATACTGGCACGTCGTCAACCCGCAGCGGGTGACTTGCGCTTAATCGTTGCGGTCATAAAAACCATTACGGATTTGGAGCGCATGGGTGACCAGGCAGAAAAAGTGGCACGCATGGCTATTCACCTTGCCGACATGGAACGACCTAAAAACCAATACAGCGAATTAGAACACCTCAGTGATCAAGTGCGTAAAATGTTACGTGGCGCATTAGATGCCTTTGCGCGCATGGATGCAGAAGCGGCAGCAGCCGTCGCTCGGGAAGATCTTAAAGTGGACGCAGAATACGACGCCATCATGCGTCAGATGATCACTTTCATGATGGAAGACCCACGCAATGTTAGACGTACGCTGGATACGATGTGGTCTGCACGGGCCTTAGAACGCATCGGAGACCATGCTCGCAATATTTGCGAATATGTTATTTATTTAGTCAAAGGCAAAGACGTACGCCACATCAGTCTTGATGAGTTGTCGAAAGAAGCGATTAAGGACTAAAAGATAGTGCAGAGTGCAGAGTGCTGAGTGCTAAGGACTGGGGTTTTGTAGGTCAGGTTACGTAGTTACCTGACAACATGCCGTAAGGCATCACCTTGGTGCGAATATCCTCCCGCAGCCCCAACCTTTTGTAGCGTTGGAAATGGCCATGGAGCATAAGAAGTTATTTAACCGTAAAAGGTCACGTAGCGGCGCAACGTGACCTACGGGGTGAAGATCAGGGCTGAGTGCTAAGTGCTGAGTGCTAAGGACTGAGTTTTGGTCGGTCGGGTTACGCCGTTATTTGATATTTTTTCTCAGCGTCCTTTGCGTCTTTGCGGCCTTTGCGTTTACAACACGGACTCCCTTTAAACCTCAAACCCTGTCATTACTGTAGATACTGAGGTTAATGAAATTGATCGAGCTCCCAACGATGCGGTTCAGCTAATGTCATGCGTCTTCTTTCAACCACTGCGCTACGCGTTTGGCGAAGTAGGTCAGTACGCCATCGGCGCCGGCTCGTTTAAAGCAGAGTAACGATTCCATAATCACTGCCTTTTCATCTAACCAGCCATTTTGTGATGCGGCTATTAACATGGCGTATTCGCCGCTTACTTGGTAAGCGTAGGTAGGTGCGCCGAATTGGTCTTTTACGCGGCGTACGATATCCAGATAGGGCATACCGGGTTTAATCATTACCATGTCTGCGCCTTCATCGAGGTCCATGCCGACTTCCCAGAGGGCTTCGTCGCTGTTTCCGGGGTCCATTTGATAGGTGTATTTATTACCGGAGCCCAGGTTAGCGGAAGAGCCCACGGCATCTCGAAATGGCCCATAGAAACTCGAGGCATACTTGGCGGCATAGGCGAGTATGCGTGTGTGAATATGGCCATTGGCTTCTAATGCTTCACGTATCGCTCCAATCCGGCCATCCATCATGTCGGAAGGGGCAACAATATCTGCACCTGCTTCTGCATGTGATACCGCTTGTTTGACTAACACGGCTATCGTTTCATCGTTCATGACATACCCTGAGTCATCGATGAGGCCGTCTTGACCATGGGTGGTAAAAGGGTCAAGAGCCACGTCGGTGATTACACCAAGTTCAGGGTGTGCAGCTTTAACCGCACGGACAGCGCGTTGCGCCAAACCTTCCGGATTAAAGGCTTCGTGCGCATCTAATGATTTGGCGTCGGCGGGTGTTACGGGAAAGAGCGCAATGGCAGGTACGCCCAAAGCAACCAGTTCATCGGCTTCTTTTAGTAAATTGTCAATGCTGACGCGTTCTACTCCAGGCATAGAAGGGATACTTTCGCGCTGCTTGTTACCTTCGAGTACAAACATTGGGTATATCAAATCATCCACTGACAAGTGGGCTTCGCGCATTAAGCGGCGGCTGAAGTTATCACGGCGCATACGGCGCATACGGCTATTGGGATAACGGCTTTTTCCCGTATCAAGTTTGGGCACGGTTATTAACTCCTGGCTTGGTCAGTGAATGAGACAAGCATCGTGTGTGGTAGAAAAGGTGATCTGGGTGAGGGGGGTATGAACCTGATCGTGCGAAACAAGATAGTAACACTGTCCCACGTCTGGTTATTGAGTTATTTCAGTCAGTGCGTTGGCTTGCTATTGGTCCACATGAAAAAGGATGCCTAGTGTGCAGAAAACGCAGCAACAGTAGGTTTATCAGCACGCATCAAAAAACCATAAAAACGATTAAAACTAGTCAGTCCAAACAAATCGGGCACACAAGATGACCTGTGTGCCCGATTGTAATGGCGCCCCCCGCTGGAAACAAGCCAGGGAGCTTTGCAGTTGCTAAAAAGGCAACTATAAAATGGATGCCGAAAGCTGAAGGTTAAAGGGCTACTTGCCGATTAACACCCCGTTTTATGCCTTCTTCTTGGCGCCCTTCTTTTTAGCGACCTTTTTCTTGGCTACTTTCTTCTTAGCAACCTTCTTTTTCGCTACTTTTTTCTTAGCGGTCTTCTTTTTGGCGACCTTTTTCTTAACGACCTTTTTTTTCGCTACTTTCTTCTTAGCAACCTTTTTCTTGGCTACTTTTTTCTTCGCTGTCTTTCTTTTTGCGACTTTCTTCTTAGCAACCTTTTTCTTGGCTACTTTTTTCTTAACTGATTTTTTAATGACCTTTTTCTTGGCTACTGCTTTTTTCTTAACGACCTTCTTTTTGGCCGCCCGTTTTTTTACTGCTTTCTTTTTCACCGCCATGGTTATTGCCTCCTTAGTGGCACCACTACTTGCTTGTTTTGAAGTCACTGCTGACTTTGTTTCGGGTATTTCCAGAACTTCTTTAGCTTTTTGCTCTAATTTAGTTGTTTTTTCTCGAGTTTCTGCCTTTTTAGCGGAAACTTTTGGGGATTTTCTTTCAGTTACTACTTTTGGTTCAGGTAAATTTGTCAGTAGATGATCAATTGATTTACAGACACGTCCAAAAATGATGTTTATTTCTCCGCCTCCATCAATATTCGATAACTTACCTTGTATCTGATAATGCTGAACCATAGGTTCGGTGTGTGTTTCATAAACGCGAAGACGATCAGCAATGGTATCTTCGTTGTCATCTGCACGATGGTGCAGTGTGCTTCCACACAGGTCACAATGGTCATCCAGTTTGGACGGTGAAGTATACAGGTTGTACATCTGTCCGCAGAAACTACAGCTATGTCTTCCCGATATGCGCTGAATGAGCAGATCAAAATCCACATTAATCAGAATGGCAGCCTGTAACGGGTGACCCATTCGGTTCAATATTGTATCGAGTGCTGCTGCCTGAGGTAGATTGCGTGGAAACCCGTCGAGTATAAAACCTTGTTGTGTGTCATCGTCATTGAATCGTTCTTCAATCATGCTGAGCACAATTTGATCAGAAACTAGTTGGCCTGCATCCATTGCGGCTTTGGCCTGTAACCCAAGAGTCGTTTGAGTGGCGACTGCATTACGTAGCAGATCCCCCGTCGATATCTGGGGTACCTTGTATTTTTCAACCAGTTTTTTTGCTTGGGTACCCTTACCGGACCCAGGTGCGCCGACTAATACGATCCTCAATTCGGCAGTCTCCCTCTTTTTTGTTTAACCGTAGCGATGTTTAACAGCGACGTTGCTTAACAGTGACAATCGTTAGCAACGCCATTAAACGATTTTAGCCAGCGGTTTCATGCACTGGGTGAATGGTGCTTGTTGATCAACGCATAACAAGCCACATCGTTTATAAGTTACATTGCTTCAAGTTGCACTGACTCAATTTGCTGTTCGATATGCGATTCGCATCCATCAAACTTCAAACATATTTTTTGTGTTACTGCACACTACTGACACACATGGTAATAAAGCTGCATATGTTTTGCGCTCAAAATACTCTTAAGCTATTAGGTAAGTCAATAGTTTAGGTGATGAAATTTATTGTTCATAGGGGTTGTTATCGGTGTATTTTGTGTGATGAGGAAAAACATTCAGTTTTGGTTAGGTGTTGTTTGAGAGATGTCAAGGCGTGATCCAGTGATGAAGTATTTGGGTTATAAGCTGTATATGTAGTCTTAAACGACATATATTTCGTGATATGTTTTGTTTGATTGTTTAATAGTACCCAATAAATCTATTAGTCCAATGTCAATAAATGCAATTATCGAGAGGGATAAAGTGATGGCGAAAAAAAATGCCTTTTATGCACAATCGGGTGGCGTAACAGCGGTAATAAATGCGAGTGCATGTGGTGTCATTGAAACGGCGCGCAAACATAAAGACAAAATAGGGAAAGTTTATGCAGGGCGAAATGGAATTATTGGTGCATTGACTGAAGATTTGATTGATACCGGTAAAGAATCAGCGCGCTCTATTGCGGCATTGCGACATACGCCGTCAGGTGCATTTGGTTCATGTCGTTATAAGCTTAAGGGTTTAGACGCTAATCGTGCAGAGTATGAACGTCTCATTGAGGTTTTTGAAGCACATAATATCGGATACTTCTTTTATAACGGGGGCGGTGACTCAGCGGATACCTGTTTGAAAGTATCACAGATCTCAAAATTACTGGGATACCCAATACAAGCCATCCACATACCGAAAACCGTGGATAATGACCTGCCAATCACTGATAACTGTCCTGGCTTTGGTTCAGTGGCCAAGTATGTCGCTGTTTCCATTCGTGAGGCGGCTTTTGATGTGGCATCAATGGCTAAAACGTCGACAAAAGTATTTGTAATGGAGGTTATGGGACGTCACGCGGGCTGGATTGCCGCTGCGGGTGGCCTTGCTGCAGAAAATGAGGGCGATGCTCCGCATATTATTTTGTTTCCTGAAGTTGTTTTTAATGAGCGCAAGTTCATGGCGCGTGTAAAGCTAGCGGTTGATGAACATGGCTACTGCGTCATTGTGGTATCTGAGGGTGTTCGTTATAAGGATGGAACATTTCTTGCTGAGGCGGGTACGCGTGATACCTTTGGTCATGCGCAACTGGGTGGTGTTGCACCGGTGGTCGCGCAAATGATTCAAAATAAGCACGGTTATAAATATCATTGGGCGGTTGCCGATTATTTACAACGCGCGGCAAGACATATCGCCTCTAAAACCGATGTTGAGCAAGCCTATGCGGTGGGAAAGGCTGCCGTTGAAATGGCCCTGAAAGGGAAGAGTGCAGTGATGCCAACGATTAAGCGTGTATCGAACAAGCCGTATAAATGGAAAATAGGTGAAGCAAAATTGGCGCGTGTGGCCAATGTAGAGAAAATGATGCCGGATAACTACATCAGTAAAGATGGGTTTCACATAACGCAACGTTGTCGACATTATTTACAACCACTGATACAGGGTGAAGATTACCCTCCTTTCAAAAATGGTTTACCGCAATACGTCACTTTGAAGAACATACCGGTGAAAAAGAAGCTGGATAAATCCTTTAAGGTGAAATAGGGATTTGACTTAGCACAAGAAAGGTAAGGTAGCGTTGTCGTGGTGAAGGATGTTCCGATGTTCCGATATCCCGAAAGTGTTTTGGGGTAAATGAAGACGAAGAAATACAAAAGGGTTGGTAGTGATCTAGGGCAGCATTGAATAAGGTGAGGGTAACTCACAGCCATTGATGTATTTGTATTGACTGTAATGGGCGTGCCTTCTCTCGTGTATTCGAGATTGTTTTCAGAACATTCTTCAGAAAAGAATATATTCACCTAACGGAAGAGCCGTTGTTTTTTTATCTGGTTTATAGGCGCCTGTCTTCTTGTTAGTGGTGGCTGCACTGAAAGATTATTCGTTGCCGAGGGTAGTTCTTCGACCGTTAGGGGGGGTGAAATGCACTATATATGTCTCGATGGAGATACCTTGGAGGCAAAAATGAGTTTAAACGATGTTTTAATAGGCTTATGAGTCTTTTTCAAGAGTGTTTATGGAGCAGTGTGTTATCAGTGTGGCGTATGGAATTTAGCGTGTAGAATATTTTATATGCCAATAAATGCCGGAAATCGTTATGTTTTTGTGACACAGTACTGAACATTGGGCGAAATTAACCGATAAGGTCTGTGGGAAGAAAGCATAGTTACTTTTAGTTACGTTTAGTTGCTTTCCAACGGCTTAAAAAACCTTCAAAAACTATTTTTAGGATACATTTTAAGCGTGTTCAGAACAGAAAATGGATCGAAGTAATATCTCCATGGATAGACATTGTTACACGATACGGTTGGGTTTGAATGATGAATATAGGAAAAATAGTTTTTGGAACCATTCTGGTCACACTTCCAATGTTGGCCCTCGCTACTGATGATTTAACGGATGATGTGTTTGAAGAGATTAAATATGAACAATCTCCGAATGCTCAGTACACACTTGGCTTGATGTATTTGCAAGGTGAGGGCGTTAAAAAAGATAACAAATCAGGGCTCTCTTTGCTGAGTGAATCTTCACAGCAAGGATATTACCTGGCCTCGCATCGCTTAGGAAAAATTTACATGAAGGGCGATGTTGCTAAGGCTGACCCTGCCAATGCGATAAAATACATCACACTGGCTGCAAATAAGGGATACTCGCCCTCTCAATACCTATTAGGTTCGTTGTATCAATCCGGTCAACAAGGCGTTAAAAAAAATCACAAAACGGCACTGAAATGGTATGGCCTGGCGGCAGACCAAGGGCATAAAACCGCAAAGCTGACACTGGCAAAACTGTCCAGTGAAATGATAAAAAGCCCGGAATTAAGCGCATCGGCCGCTTATGAAAACGGGTTGAACTTCCTTAAAGGAAGAGGGGTGAGTCGTGATTATAAACAGGCCGTAAAATGGTTTAGCCAATCTGCCGAACAGGGGTATGCCGATGCCCAGTACAACCTGGGTGAATTGTATAACAAAGGTCGAGGTGTGAGGAAAAATAAAAAAGTTGCTCTGCAATGGTATAAGTCCGCTGCTGCACAGGGGCATATCAAAGCAAAACTACGTTCACGCGATTGTGGATTTTGTTGATGGCAATCTGAACCCCTGCTGAACGGTATTGGCAGATGCTTTCTGCCAATACCGCTACTGGACATTATCGAGTCTGTAATCCTTCCTGTGTGATTTCACTCTACTTACCTTTACCCACATATTGTTACCACTTCTTTTGCAGTAGCATCGGCAGCCGCGCCTGGATTTACATAGCAATATTGGCTGAGCTGTTCTCGCTCGGCTCGTTGTGTACCCGCCACAATTCCCTTTTGCAATAACTGCTGTAGTTCTATCGCCGACTGGAAAGCTTGTGTGGCCTTGTTGATGAGGTGAGAGAGGTCAGTGTCAATCATTGGCATTTGTGGATGATGGAAACGAAAAACGGGCGTGTCGAGCGCGCAGTATTCGATACTGCTTGAGCTATGGTCGGATATGAGCAGGTCTACCAGAGGCATCACTCGGGTGATGTTGGGCTCAGGGATAAAATGTACGTGCTCGTGTTGGGCGAACCCCTGAAAGTATGCTTTCCAGTCTTTGTGCTCTGTAAACAACATTTCTTCCCTGTCCCAGTTGTAAGGGTGGGCGGTAAGTAGCACGTTATAGTGGCGTTGTTGTGAAAGCAGCGTAAGTACATCGTGGCCAATGGTTTTAAGCAGGGAGTATTGATCCCAATGGCTACAGAAAAGAACAGTGGGCTTGTTGGTACTCGGGAAGGGAGACGGCAATGACGTCGATGTACCTTTATTGAAGCCCGAGTCCAGTAATGGAAAGCCCACAATGCGAATATCCGTTGTATCGCTAAGCTGAGGCATTTGTTTCACGCAGTGACGGGCTATATCGATGGATGATGCAAACAAATAATCAAAACTCTGGTGGTTTCCGGTAGCGGAGGGATTGCCATCATAGGGATAGTTTCCCCGGCCAGAGATTCCATGTTGCAAATAAGCCGTTTTATGGTTTCTTTGGTACCAAACACCCCGTGCATCTGTGCAAATGACCAAATCCCATTTTTTCCAGGTTGCTTTTTTGGGCGCGATGAAATACTGCCCATGGTCGGATGCCATGATGTGTGCCTGGGTTAACGCTTCGTCTCCGAGGCCAGACGTGGTAATGCCAACATTAATATGAGGATAGGCTCGCAAAGCGTTGATAACCGGAGCCTGACATTCAAAGCCAAAACCGTTCATGACTTCAAACAGCACAGACTTGGAGCGGGATAAGCCATGACAAAAATCATCGATATTTTTAAGAGCGTGTAATAGGGACATGCCAATTATTTTAGGTTGAGTGTCTACGTGGCGGATAGAATACTGTGTGTGATCGTTTTAAAACAGGTGAAGGGCAACGGTTATTGACCAAAACGGCAAAATGAGTGAGTAAGTGTGAGGTGAAATAGCCGTAAAAACGCGCGAAAGGAAAGAAAATCCTGACTTTTTATCGTCAATTTGCAGAGCCCGGTAAATGTCAGATGGTAACAGCGCCAAGCTTACTCATTAGTAAATAGCGTTAAATTTTCAGTGCTGTCCCGTTAAGGTATTATCGTCTTGCCGGGTCAATCTGTAATGTCGAAAGAGAGGTTGAAAATCATGGGGTTAATCGCATCAACCCTGCTATATGACAGATAAGCCAGTGAACTTAAGCTAGCGAACTTAAACTCGCGAAATACGAAGCGCGACATTTTAGTAACGGGTCAGTACTATTAAATTTTGAGTAAAAAGTTGCTTTGTGCAACCTTATTTTCTCCTCGTACATTGTTTTTATTGTAGCAACGGCGCGATCACCAAAGAAACAATGGCTAATACGTTGATGAGGATGTTCATCGCCGGGCCGGAGGTGTCTTTGAACGGATCACCAACGGTATCGCCTACCACGCAAGCCGTATGCACGTCGGAACCCTTGCCGCCAAGATTACCTTTTTCGACATATTTTTTGGCATTATCCCAAGCGCCTCCTGCGTTGGCCATCATCAACGCCATGATGACGCCGGCGAGTAATGCGCCACCCAACATGCCACCTAATGCTTCGGCGCCTAAACTAAAGCCGACCACGGGCGGCGCGGCAACGGCGAGTACGCCGGGAAGAATCATCTTTTTCAATGCCGCCGTGGTGGCGATATCGATACAACGCGCGGTGTCTGGTTTGCCGCTACCGTCCATGATGCCGGGTATCTCCCGAAATTGACGGCGTATTTCGTGGATCATCTCAAAGGCGGCATCGCCTACTGCGGTCATCGTTAATGAACTCACCAGCATGGGGAAAATGCCACCGATAAACATGCCCGCGAGTACGTTAGGATTGGTGAGTTGCAGATCAAAGTCACTTATGTTGGCGGATACCACTTCCACAAAGGCGGCAATAATCGCCAGCGCCGCAAGGGCGGCAGCGCCGATGGCGAAGCCTTTGCCGATGGCGGCGGTAGTGTTACCCAGCTCATCGAGAGAGTCGGTGATTTTACGTGTTTCTTCACCTAGCCCCGCCATTTCAGCGATGCCACCGGCGTTGTCTGCTACAGGGCCATAGGCATCAATGGCCATGGTGATGCCCACCGTTGCCAACATACCGACGGCGGCAATACCCACACCGTAGAGGCCAACCAGGTTGGTGGATATTAAAATGATGGCAGCAATCGTTAACAAAGGAGCGACCACTGACTGCATACCGACAGACAGCCCCGTAATCATCACCGTCGCGGGCCCCGTTTCACCCGATTTAGCGATGTGTCGCACCGGAGGGCCGGCCGTGTAATATTCGGTGACCAGTCCGATGATGATGCCGCCCAAGGCGCCGACCAGAACCGCTCCCCAGACTCTGGTGCTAATGCCGATGGCGGTAATGACAAAAAATGCCGCGATGATAAACAGCACCGCCGCTCCCATGGTGCCAATGCGCAATGCAACTTCTGGTGATCTTGCGGAAAATGTTTTAACCAGCAAAATGCCCATTACCGAACAGAGTAAACCCACCGAGGCCAATGCGAGGGGCAGAAACATAAGCGACTGTTGTTGGCCAAGCGGGTCCATAATGTCAACGGCCATGGTGGAAGCGATGGCGATGGTGGCAATAATTGAGCCGCAATAAGATTCAAAAATATCCGATCCCATGCCGGCTACGTCGCCCACGTTATCGCCAACATTATCGGCAATAACACCGGGGTTGCGGGGGTCATCCTCAGGAATACCGGCTTCGATTTTACCGACTAAGTCCGCACCCACATCGGCGCTTTTAGTAAAAATGCCACCACCAACGCGGGAAAACAACGCAACGGTAGAGGCGCCCATGCCAAAGCCGTGAATGACGTGCGTTGTTTCTGGATCACCACCAAAAAACAAATACAGCGTGCCAAGGCCAATTAACCCTACGGAGGCGACCGTCATGCCCATAATAGAACCACCAAAAAAGGCGACCGTTAAGGCAGAAGCAGCGCCTTCATTGTGCGCGGCAATGGTGGTGCGGGTATTCGCCTGGGTGGCCGTGTACATGCCGATGTAACCCGCCGAAGCGGAACACACCGCACCTACAACAAAGGCAACCGCGGTATGCAGGCCCAGAGAAAAATAGAGAAGGACAGTAATAACACCCGCAAACATCCCCAGCAGTGAATACTCACGTTTAATGAACACCATGGCGCCGAGATGGATGGCTTCGCCGATTTCCGCGACTTTACCCTCGCCGGGATCTCTTCTTTTGACCGCGATATAGAGTATTAGCGCGATAAAAAGCCCCATAACGCCTAAAATCGGTGGTGCCAGCGTGATATCCATGTCGACTACGACTCCCTTTTTAATTGTTGTTTGGTTGCTGCTGGGTTGCGCCGACCTTAGTTGAGGGTCGATAACGTAGAAGTTTGAATAATCTCCCGACTCTCCCTTGGTTTCTCGGCTATCCCAACTGCGGTATAATCAAGCCACATCGCGCACGGTGACTGAAGTGCGTCTGTTTTAGAGGGGCCGACATGTCGGCCCCTTGTTTGTTTTTTCAGTTGCCGATTGGCAGCTTCAGTAAAGCAAATGCAGGCAGGCACTTTTGCAGGCAGGTACTTTAAATAAAACACCATGATTAGGCATCTGTTAAAAGTAATAGACTAATTAGTTACAAAAGTAACCATAACTGTCACTAAATAAGTGACCTTTAAACCATTAAATATCCAATATACTGCAATAGCAGGGAGCAGAATCCAATGAATCTTGACCGAGTAAACTCAGGTGTAGATGTACCTAATGAAATCAATGTCATCATCGAAATTCCATCGCACAGTGATCCTGTGAAATACGAAGTCGACAAAGACACTGGCGCTATGTTCGTCGACCGTTTTATGAACACCGCGATGTTTTATCCCTGCAACTACGGCTACGTGCCTCGTACGTTGTCTGATGACGGTGATGCAACCGATGTTCTGGTTGTGACCCCGACACCACTGATCAGCGGGTCTGTTATTCGCTGTCGTCCCGTCGGTATGTTACAAATGACTGATGAGTCCGGCATCGACGCGAAAATTCTCGCCGTGCCTGTGGACAAGCTGGCCGTGCAGTATCGTGGTGTTAAAACATTGGACGACATGGAACCCTTGTTGCTTCAACAAATATCCCATTTCTTTGAGCATTATAAAGATCTCGAAAACAACAAATGGGTGAAGATTGACGGATGGGTCGGCATTGATGAAGCCAAGGCAGAAATTATGGCTTCCGTAGAACGTTACAAAACCGCACCTGAAAAACCAGCCTTCTAATACTTACCCCTTCTCCCCTCCGGGGAGAAGGGGTATAAATTGTAGGTAAAAGTGGGTTTTTACAAAAGAGTAACGCAATGAAAATTTGTATCGTATCCGATAGTCATGACAACCGTCGCTTATTAGAAATCGCAGTAAAAGACGCCAAACAACGCGGTGCAGAAGCCGTATTGCACTGTGGTGACGTGGTTGCGCCGACCACTTTGCGAGTGCTTCAAAAATTTGGATTGCCGGTACACGTCATCCACGGTAACAACACGGGTGATCTGTATGCCACATCCAAACTTTCTAGTGAGCCGGATAGTGTGATCGAATATCATGGGCAGGATGTTGGCATGGAGTTAGCGGGGCGTAAAATTTTCATCGTACATTATCCCCATTACGCCCGTGCTTTGGGAGTGACGGGTGATTGGGACATAGTGTGTTGCGGTCATGACCACTGTGCCGAAATTGACACTATCACCACCATTACCGGTTCTCAAACATTGTTCGTCAATCCCGGCACTGTCGCGGGAGTGGGTGCGCAGCCGACTTACGTAATGGGAGACCTGGCCAGTATGCAGTTTGATATTATCCCCGTGCCGGTAGACCCCAACATGGCTTACAACATGCCGCACGTTACCGCACATACGTGAAGTTTTTCACGAATTTTAGTCGTGCTGCTGGCATTCATGAAACGGGTATCCTTTTCTACTGATTCGTTATCTTCTAACTATACAGGAAGTTTTCATGGCTAAAAAAACGGCAAGCAAAACAAAAAAATCACCGGTTAATAACACAATCAAAAAGGCGGTTAAGAAAACCGTTGAGAAAATGTCCGCCACCTACGCGGATGATAGCCCCATCCACGGTAAAGGCTTGTTTGCGTCTCGCCGCATCACCAAGGGTGAAGTGCTCGGCACCGTCTCTGGTTTTTGGACCAAGCGCAATGGCCCGTATGTATTATGGGTAGAAGAAGACAAGGGCTTTCGCGTTGAGTGTGATTTCCGGTTTATTAATCACAACCCAAAACCCAACGCCGCCTATTACGATACCCTGGAAGTGTGTGCTCTCCGTAGCATCGCCAAGGGTGAAGAAATCACCCATGACTATGGGCTGGACGGTGAGTTCGAATAAAAGAGCCGGTAGATTGTGCCCGTAGGAGATCATGTACGAATTTCAGTATCCGCGCGGGCACAACCCGTTTCTAAACCACTGTAAAAACAATGCATTCAAGGCAAATAGCATTCAAGGAATGTCATTCATTCTTAAAAAACAATTCTCCAGAGCTTTGTAGCGGGCTCAAAATTTCAACAGAAACACTGTCAGGCTCTAGTAAGTCCCATCAAATCTTTAAAAGACGCTTTATCGGCCATGGCCCCGTTGGAATCATGAGCATTTTGTTCTGTTTCCCAGTAGTAAACATCTACCCAGAACCCGTTACTATCTTTATACAGCGTTTGATTCAAAAAACCCTGTAACGTTGTTAAATCAGCCACCATAACGTTTACCGCTGAAATCATTTGTTCATCAGACACTTCAGATTTTGACTTCCATTTTAAAATTTCAAAAACAGTATTAGTTTGATTCATACATAGCCCTCATACATAGCACTCCAGTATACGTGTGATAATATTTTTAGAATGGGTCGATAGTCGATGAATGGTTAAGCGCCGTGTAAATCGGCATTAAACTCAGGAACGTCAGGAAAGTCATGTTCAGGGTTTGCCACATGGCGAATATACTGAAGGGTGGTATAAATACCGATAATACCGATGGTTTCCAGTAAGGCTTTATTGCTGAATCCGGCTTGCTGGGCGGCTTGTAGTGTTTCGTTACTCACCATACCCCGGTGACGAACAACCTCATCCGTAAATGTCAGCAAGGCCTGTGTTTTTGCATCCTTTGCCTTGGCTTTCATAGCGAGCACCAAATCTTCGCGTTCTATACTCGCTCCTTCACCCACTTTCATGTGAACATTGACACAGTAATCACATCGATTCAATGCAGAAGTCAGCATGGCGACTTGTTCCGTCAGTTTAATATCCAGCTCCGTTGATGAATTGACCTCTTTGTTCAAGGCCAGAATACCCGTTAACACGTTAGGCGCACACCCCATTACTTTAAAAAGATTAATAACGCCCCCAAATTGTACGGTGGCCTCATTGAAGGCTTCCTTGACAGCGCTGGGGGAATTTTTTGGTTCAAAATGCGTGAAACTTGTAATTTGTGACATTAACAACTCCTAGTTCATCGAATAAAACGAAACGAAAAAATATGAATGATGGCTTTCGGTAGTCATATTATTGCCGTACTATTCTAAAAGATAGTACGCACCTTTTGGTAACCGTTGGCGGTGTTGGATAATGACAGCAACACGTTGGAAATTATAAGAGATGAAATATGTTTGAATTACCCAAAGAAAACATAACGCCAGATGTGTTTCGTGAAAAATGCCCTGCCCGTTACCTGCTGAATAGAGTGTCAGGAAAATGGAGCATATTAATCATTGATATTCTTGATGATAGAAACTTAAGGAACGGCGAGCTAATGCGGCTGGTAGAAGGAATATCGCAAAAAATGCTGACTCAAACCCTACGTGAGCTGGAAAGCATAAAGCTCATAACGCGACACGATATGCAAATAATACCCCCACATGTTGAATATGAATTAACATCGCTTGGAAAATCTTTACGCGAAAAAATATGCGCCATGGATAGGTGGATAGAAGAGAATATGCTTGAAATCATTTCAAATAATAAAAATTTTAGCGTTAAGATAGCCGAATAATGGCGAAACAGCGCGAAATAAAGGTATAAAAATGGCTGGCCTTCAGTATAAGCTTTATAATTTTTCACAAAAACAAGGTGGTACGGCGTTTGTGGTTGAACATGGAAAGCGTTTTCTCACAATGCCTCTAAGATGATGAAATTATTTTCAATTTAAGGTGTCACTGTCTCTGTATATTACGGAACCATTAAAAGGAATGATGATGAACTTTATTAAAACCATTTTTATTTGTAGTTACATATTATTGCTGATTGGGTGTGTATCTATGAATGCACCAGCGTCATCCCTGATCGAAACTATGCCGGTAATAACCATAGGAGACACGAAAGAGGTGTCGGAAGATCCTATTATTTTTATCCCGGCGGGTATTAAGTTTCCTTTTGAATTCTCGGTTAAAGGAACCGTTTTCGAAGAAAACGTCACATCAAAAATTATGGTGAGCATAAACCGCAATATGTATTTATATAAATCTTGGGCAAGCCTTGATGGAAAAGTTTGGGTTAATTCTCATGAACTGATTAATGTTGATATATCAGGTGGTTTTGACAAAGCTGGCGGCAAGGTGGGCGTGACGCTTAATGTTCCCGAGTGAAATTCAGTATCTCGTGTGGACATACTGAAGGGGCATCAGGTAGTAGAATTTTTATAGTGAATTTAACGATGACCTCCCACTGCTTAAAATATTCGAAAATAAGATTAAGTTGACGTAAATTAATGCAACTGCACTGTTAATGTATTTTGTCATTCCGGTGATCACCGGATATTCAGAATATCCTGTCACTTACAATCCCTTCATATCTAATGGTCGTTAATTGAGTGAATATTGGGTATGTTCAGCAAAATATAATGAATTTATAAGTGTGTTGGGTGACTGCTATTTATCCTAAGGAATGGAAATCAAATAACTTGTATAAGTAGCGCTCTGATTTAGTGCGTATTTGTTCGTTCTGATTGAGAAAAAGTGCAGGAATAGTTGCTCTTATTTCGAGCTTTTGTGATTGAAGAACGGGCGAAGACGCGCTGAAGCAGAGATGCTAATTGTATGAGTTATTTAATTTCTATTCCTAAGGAAGAGTGGAATATGAGTAATCCTGTTATTGCCGACAATAAGCCAAAGAAAGTTTCATTAACGAAGGGCGAAGAATATTATTTTTGTGCTTGTGGACAGTCAAAAAATCAGCCGTTTTGTGATGGGTCCCATGCGGGGACATCATTTCAACCAAAAGCATTTATTGCCGAAGAGGATGGCGATGCAGATCTATGCGCTTGTAAGCAAACAGGGAGCTCTCCATTTTGCGATGGAACCCATAAACAGTTTAGCGATGCGCAGGTCGGTAAGGAAGCGCCGGATAAAACAGTAGGAGCGAATGAAGTATTGGTCGCAGTTGCCACGGTTGAAGAGCCAACTGTGGCGTTCATTCACCAATTGGCCAAAGAGGGATTATCCACATTAGGGCACCACGGAGTAATGACATCCATGGGGGTGCCTCGCCATAAATTACCGAATTGGGATGACCTGCAAATAATGGCAGCACAAATGGCGACTAAGCCATTGATGGAAAATCACAGCGTGGGTTCGGAGTTAATTATCGGGCCGAATGCTAAAAAACCCCTAGTGCTCAAAATCCCACTGTTTGTATCAGACATGAGTTATGGTGCTTTGTCTGAAGAAGCAAAAATTGCATTATCGAAAGGTGCTGAACTTGCAGGGACAGGCATTTGTTCTGGTGAAGGTGACATGCTTCCCGAAGAACAGGACGCTAATTCTCGGTACTTTTATGAATTAGCCAGTGCCGGTTTTGGGTATAAGGAAGACTTGCTGCATAAAGTCCAGGCCTTTCATTTCAAAGGAGGCCAAGGGGCAAAAACAGGAACAGGCGGTCATCTACTGGGTAATAAAAATAAAGGGAAAATATCTCAAGTAAGAGGAATACCAGAAGGTCAGCCAGCTATTTCACCGCCTACCTTCAAAAACCTTTCTAGCGTCGCAGACTTTACGCGTTTTGCTGATAATGTCAGAGAGATTACAGGCGGCATTCCCATTGGCTTTAAACTGAGTGCCAACCATATTGAAAGAGATATTCAGTTCGCGCTGGATGCCAGTGCGGACTATATTATTTTAGATGGGCGAGGCGGTGGTACCGGTGCAGCTCCAGTCATGTTTAGAGATCATATTAGTGTGCCAACTATTCCCGCTCTCGCGAGAGCGCGACGATATTTGGATCAGCAAGGTGCGAGTGGTCGTGTAACACTCATCATTACGGGTGGCCTTCGAGTCCCATTGATTTTGTCAAAGCACTTGCACTTGGTGCAGATGGCGTCGCCGTGGCGAATAGCGCAATGCAGGCAATAGGTTGTGTCGCCGCAAGAATGTGTAATACTAATAACTGCCCAACGGGTATAGCAACTCAGAAGCCCGAGTTACGGAAAAAACTGAATATCAATAAATCGTCAGAACAATTGTACAATTTTTTCGATTCATCGGTTGATTTAATGAAAGTCATGGCCAGAGCGTGTGGTCACGATGAGCTCAGTAAATTCAATAAAGATGACCTCGCGACATGGCACCGTGAAATGGCAATGTTGTCAGGTGTATTGTATTCAGGATTTACAGATCCTTATAGTGTTGTGTGAGACGTAGAGTATTAAGTGAAAAAAATAGAAGTGGCCGATAACAAAATAATATTGTTACCCGGACTTGATGGAACCGGTGAACTGTTCGGGCCGCTATTAAGCGTGGTTGAAGAAAAACGAATCGTAAGTGTAATTCGATACCCTGAGGATAAAATATTAACGTATGATGAGCTGGTAGATTATGTAGGTGATATCATCAAAAATGAAAATGCCATTTATATCGTGGCAGAGACATTCTCCGGGCCAATTGCTATTACGTTACTGAGTAAATTCAGAAACATAATTAAAGGGATAATATTAGTCGTGAGCTTCATTTCTCCACCGAGAAAATTATTATTGACTTTCGTCAAGTTAATGCCGTTTACATTTTTATTACGGTTTGAAATCCCTGATTTTTTTATTAAACGATATTTTCTTGGGAAGGACATTGATCGTCATGTTGTCGAAAGGTTTAAAAAGTCAATAAAGGGCGTCCACGCTGAGGTGTTGAAAGCCCGGTTGATTCAAATCTCAACATTAGACATACATTCTTTTGAACGTGTGAAACATGGGGATATTCATTATCTACAAGCGTCAGCTGATATGCTGGTGAAGGCTGATAGCTTGCTTGCCTTAGCGAGAGTATTAAATATCAATTCAGTCGTTGTCGATGGCCCTCATTTTTTATTACAAGCTAAGCCTGTTGAGTGTGGCGAATTAATTATAAAGTACACCAGTGATTAGTGGGTCGTTTCATATTTATGAAAACAATAGCAGGGATACGTATTTGAGTTAATGGGGTGTTACGTGCCTGTAGGGGTATTGACCGATCAGCGTATCTAAGCATGAGCACCTATTTCCGCCTGATGGCTAATTCCTTCCTTTCGCTACAGCGAGATTCCAAACTGTTAAACTATCGTAAGTTTTAAAAATACTTTAAAATTCATTGCCATATCACCAAGAGTTAATGTTCAGTTGAAGTTGTTGTACCTTTACGGTGTATTTCAATACAGAAGCATTCTCCTTTATTCAAAAAGCGTCTATTTTTACTCTTATGTCTAAACAAAACGTAAAAACACCAAAACTCACCCCTTCGCCTCATGGCCAAACTGAACCGAGCGGGCAGATAGAACTGAGAAAACCGAGAGAAAAGAAAGCCCCCTTTGTGCGCACTACCTGCCCGTACTGTGGGGTAGGTTGTGGCGTGAAAGCACGGATGGATGATTACGGAGTCGTCACCGTTGAAGGGGATACCGAACACCCCGCTAATCTTGGTCGACTTTGTTCCAAAGGCACCGCTTTGGGAGAAACGGTATACCTGGATGAGCGCCTACTGTACCCAGAAATTTTGGGGCAGCAGGTTAGCTGGGAGCAGGCGTTGGCTACAGTGGCAGGCCGTTTTGAAAAAATCATTGCAGAACATGGCGCTAATGCGGTGGCCTTTTATGTTTCAGGGCAATTATTGACGGAAGATTACTACGTCGCCAATAAATTGATGAAGGGTTTTATTGGTTCAGCAAATATTGATACCAATTCCCGGCTTTGCATGTCGTCCGTAGTGGCGGGATACAAACGCGCCTTTGGTGAGGATCTAGTGCCAGGTTGTTATGAGGATCTTGAACGAGCCAAGCTGATTGTGTTGACGGGCAGTAACACCGCTTGGTGTCACCCCGTGTTGTTTCAACGAATTGTTGAAGCCAAAAAAATTAACCCGGATTTAATGGTCGTCAATATTGACCCACGACAAACCGCAACGTCTAGCATCGCGGATATTCAACTGAGCCTCAGGCCCGGCACCGATAGCGTGTTGTTTAACGGGCTACTGGTCTGGCTGGAAAAGTCCGGTGAGAAAAATGCTATGTTCACCGAAAACTTCACCAACGGCCTACAAGCAGCAATAAAATCTGCCAATAACAGCGCGCCTTCTGTTGAGCTTGTCGCAGAACAATGTGGTTTGGCGAAAGATGATGTAGCGTCATTCTATCGTTTATTCGCCCGTACCGAACGTACCGTAACGGTATTTTCCCAGGGTATTAACCAGTCCAGCAGTGCTGTGGACAAAATCAACAGTATTATCAATTGTCACTTGTATACCGGCCGTATAGGACGACCAGGCATGGGGCCGTTTTCCCTGACAGGGCAGCCCAATGCCATGGGAGGGCGTGAGGTCGGCGGCTTGGCTAACCAGTTAGCCGCACATATGTCATTGGAAAATAAAACGCATCGCGATCGGGTTCAGCGGTTTTGGGATTCGCCGGTGATCGCCGCCACAGAAGGTAAAAAAGCCATTGCACTTTTTGACGCCATTGCGAATGGTGAGATCAAGGCAGTATGGATAATCGCCACCAATCCCGTGGTGAGTTTGCCAGACGCAGACAAAGTACGTGAAGCACTGGAACAGTGCGAGCTAGTGGTAGCCTCCGACTGCGTGAGAGAAACCGATACCATGCAGTTTGCGCACATTCGCCTACCCGCGATGACTTGGGGAGAAAGAGACGGCACCGTAACCAATTCAGAGCGTTGCATATCGCGCCAGCGTCCTTTTCTAGATGCCCCAGGGCTCGCTAAACCCGATTGGTGGATGATCACAGAAGTCGCGAAAAAAATGGGCTTTGAAAAATCGTTTAATTATGACCGTCCGGCGCAAATTTTTCGTGAACATGCACAGTTATCAGGTTATGAAAATAAAGGAGAACGTGTATTTGATATAAGTGGACTATCCGACCTTAGTGACCGGGAGTATAACGCCCTGACTCCCGCGCAATGGCCTGTTAATGCTCAGTCTCCGAACGGTACACCACGCTTGTTTACAGAGGGGAAATTCAGTACTCCTGATCATAAAGCCAACTTCATCGCCGTTAAACCAAGAGCACCGGAAAACGCGACTGATGTTAAATTTCCCTTTGTGCTCAACACCGGCAGAGTGCGAGACCACTGGCATACCATGACACGCACAGGCATGTCGCCGCGATTGTCAGCCCATACCATCGAACCCTATGTAGAAATTCATCCCGAAGATGCGCGCCGGTACGCCATAAAAGAATCAGAACTGGTCGAAATAAACAGCCCGTTGGAAAAAACCATATACGTGCGTGCGCGAATCAGTGACAAGCAACAGCCCGGTTGTTTATTTGTACCCATACACTGGAACCAGCAATTTAGCAGCCATGCGCGAGTGGGTAGTTTAATCAAAGCAGTGTTAGACCCCATATCAGGCCAGCCAGAATTCAAACACAGTGTAGTAAATGTTCGGCCCTGGGCCGCCAATTGGTACGGCTTTATCATATCTCGTCGCAAACCTGCGCTGAAATATGCAAAATATTGGGCGCGATCACGCGGCAAGGGGTTGTGGCGATACGAAGTAGCAGGACAGGCGCTCCCAGAAAACTGGTCAGAGCATGCACATACCCTATTGAACCATCCCGGTGAAAAAGAAAACTGGATAGAGTTTTACGATAAAGCCGAAAACCACTATCGTGCAGCACGAATAATTAACGGCCGCTTAGACAGTTGTATATTTATTGACGAAAGTAACCTGTTGCCTCCGAGAGACTGGTTGATCGGATTGTTTCAGAAAGACAGCATAACCCCCGCCGAACGAGCCAGCTTACTGCACGGTACACCGCCTGCCGATCAGCAGGATTGCGGAAAAATCGTCTGTGCCTGTTTTAATGTTGGAGAAAAAACATTATTGGAGTGTATCCAGGAGAATGCTTTAAAGACCGTCGAGGCCATCGGAAAAAAACTACAGGCTGGCACTAATTGTGGGTCATGTAAACCGGAGTTGGTGGAGTTGCTTAAACAAGAGTTACTTATAAAATAATTTAAATAGCAGGCCACAATTATCCCATAAACTTGCTGCGTGTCGCTGTTAAACGGGGAAAATACATAGCGATTAGATTGTTTAGGGACTAGATATATGAAAGCCAATAATTTCCCTCCGTTAGATCCCGCCCCACGAAGCGTATTGGGTATTCCTGCCTTAGCCGGTATGGCGAATAAAATTAACAGCAAACACTGATAATATGTTCTTTATGGAGTAGCAGAGTGGTTTAAGGGTCAGGCCATGTTTTTGACATGTTTTTGACATGGTTTCAGCATAGTCAGGCCAAAATAGCGGCTATCTACAAATATTTTAAGAACTTTTGTGGCCTTGCAATATGTTGTATTATCGATGTTTTTGAACTTATGCAAGATGCCTTACTGCTCCTTTCTGAATGGTTTTTTATAATATATGAATTTTATAGCTAAATTAACTACTGCTGAAGCTACCCAATATTTTTATTCGTTGCTCTGGGTTTGTCTTTCCTTAGGTAGTATTCATGCGATAATTATTTTATATCAAGGCTCAATGGTATTAAGTTACCCTTACGCTACAACACGGATTGAGTCGTTTATTCTTAATGGTGCTGTCCGCTTTTCCCAAGGGTTGCCTATTTATCTTGGGTTTGACGATAATAAATATATTATCCATGTATATAACCCTTTGAGTTATCTGCCTGCCGGGGGGGTGGGGAAGTTATTCAACTTGAATCTTGAGGGCGTTCTCCTAGTAGGGAGGTTAATGTCATATTTGAGTACACTTTTTCTCGCAAGTATTTTAACAGTGTGGGTTCGACATAAAACTGGAAATTGGAAATATGGGTTATTCGTAGGTTTTGGAATTTTCTTTTTTCAGCAATTTACAACTATCGATTTTTTTAGATTTCGTCCTGAACCCGTAGCGCTATTTTTTACTTTTGCAGGTGTATTAGCCTATTTATCTGACACTAAAAATAAAATTTATATCTCTTGCACGCTGCTATTTATTGCATTTTTGTTTAAACAACCATTTATTGCGGCACCTTTTGCTGTGCTCATACATTTGTTAGTAATTAAAAATTATTACTCAGCCGTGAATTTTTGCGTAACAATGGTAGGGCTGCTCGCGTTCTATTTTGGCATTACTTATATTGTTACAGACGGACATTTTATTGACAATGCGTATATTGCTATGGCAAGTAATAAAATATCACCAATTGACAACCTAAAGATATATTTTCCCTTATATTTTGAGAGGTCATACGCTTTAATCCTTGCGCCCCCTTTTGCATTTATAGCCTTGTTAAGGCTATGGCCAAAATATAGATTTTTAATTATTTATTTTATAGTTATTACCATATGGACCTTTATTTCCGCGGGTAAATCCGGAGCAGGCGATAATTATTTTTCAGAGATAACGATTCTTTCATTAGTGCTAATAGCTTTTGCGATGGCAGAATCCGAAAGAAATAAAAAATTTGTATTGATTGCTTTACTAGCAATATTTTCTTCGCAAGTAATTTCTGATTTGTTACTTGAAGGCATGACCACTCCTACGATGAAAGTTCATTTTGAGAATGGAGGAGCTGAAATTGCTCCGTATGTTAAACGGTACTGTATAAATGCAGAAAACACGTTAATCCTACATGAAAAAATTGCCGTACACTGTGGTGATCCGGTGGGTTTGGATTGGTACTTGATGGATCTACTAGACAATAGAGAACTGATCGATTTATCACCTCTATATTTGAAAGTTATGAACGGTGGATATGAGCGTATAATATTTGACCAGCAGCCACATAGCCAATTCGCTGTAAAAGTATTCGGGCTTGCTAAAAATGGGGTTTATCAAAGAAAATATTCCGATAATGTTGTTTCAGAATGGGTGTTAATTTCGAGAGAGTGATTTTTTTTGAATTATAGACCTGTAACTTGAATTGTGTAAAAGGGTATATTGCCGGACGAAAAATAAATGCGAATCTTGGCAGGTCAGCTTGTTTTAGGTAACAAGTCTGCTTCCAGTTAAAACGAAGTATCCATATATATGTACATATATCCTGATTACACGGTGGGTTAAGGAGCGTTAGTGCAAAGCCAGAAGACAGTGTTGGTGCAAGGCGTAAATAATCGGCCACTATGCTTAAAAGGTATTTTGGAAATGTTCTGTGTAGATCTACATGCAGGGTGTAGTGGGAGCTGAAGGTTAGCGTAAACCTCGGTTGCCAAGTTAGCTCATTTCCCAGTTTTCATAACGCTGTTTTCTTTCTTTTCGGTAATTTGTTATTTCGAGCTCAACATCGTCAGGGTCTTTTAAAAAAATAGCATAATAGTCAGGGGCATATTCTTTATAGAACTTGGGTTCTGTTACTTCAATACCTTTATTTTTTATCATCTTTGCAATTTCATCAATATCATTTTCACTTTCAACGCGTAGACAAAGATGATGAAGGCTCGGAGCATAAGCATTATGTTTTTCTGTTACATGCGCTGGTCTGAGTACGTAACCGAAGTGTTTATTATAGTATTGAACATGTTCTTCATTGTTGATAGTTATTAAATTGTTTCTGAAACCAAGTGTTTCCATTACAGAGTCATAGAATATTTTTGACCGCTCAATGTTACTCACAGTAATAAAAATGTGATCGATTCCAATAACTTCGGGCATAATGTTTTATTGCCTTAACGGTTAAGCTGGACGGGTGAAGTATGCCCAGTATGAGTATGAACTTATGAAGTGAAAGCCTCTATAGGAAAGTCACCATCCTTAACGGTATATAACACTATTAGATGTTAACTGCTAGAAAATGGCAAGAGTCAGTTCTTGGGGTAGGTTTGCTTAACATACGATCGATAAATGATAAATGAGACTCAGGCCTATAGGTATTTTGACTGCTCGTAAATCAGTGACTGAGAGAAGTGAGTGATCGTGTTGATGGGGAAGTAATAATTTTAAGGGCTCTGCCCCCTTATTTGTTTTCGTTTTGACCTTGACAGTACCGCAGCAAGCAACATGTCAACAATTCAGACAAAATATCACTATAAAAAATCATGGGCGGCAGGGGATAATTTCAATTTTTGTGGATTATTCAAACTTGGCTGTCTTCTTTACTATTTTACTGCGTCCATATATGTCCTGATTACCATTTTCTTAACAACTTTGCGGGCTTGTTCAACCAAATGATAAAGTCGCGGCTCAGCCACGCGACATATCCTTGTTTGTTAGGCGAGACTTTATTTTACCAATGACTCTTTTCACTTGCATATAATAAGCTATCATTACAAGCGAGAGGGGAGGATTATGTGCAAAATGATAAACTGGTGTCGCTGCCCAATGGCCTGGTAATTTTCTATAGTTCAAAGGCCTAAGAAAATTATAGATTTTTTTGAGTTCTTTTTTCGTCGCGGCCTCAGTAAAGATATGCGGCTTATACTCTATTATCATATTTTCTGCACCTTTCAATACCTGTGGTTCCATACCTTCAACATCAATCTTTATTACTGACACACAAATGGGAGTGCTCTCTTCTTTCCTCCAGGCAGCAAAAACTGAATCTAAAGTCGATATCTCTATGTCACTATCATTGCTTTGTAAGTCAATTCTTGCTGCACCAATATTATTATCTATGTTTTCGGGTACTACCATTTTCCCTCTGCCTTCTTTCTCGCCCACGCCACATTCATACAATGTATAGTTATCAATATTTTTCGACAAATTCAAACGCAACTGCGGAAGGACGGCCGAATTAGGCTCAATAGCAATAAGATGGTCTGATATGAAAGAACTAAAAAAAATAGAATGGTTTCCTATGTTTGCGCCTACATCCAAAATAATATTTTTATGCTTCTTAGAGTAAATAAAAGGTTTTATGTGATAAATATAATTTAATAGGTCTATCTCATAAAAGTTACCTGATTGAGCGATAGATTTGTAAATGTGATCATTTTTAGATACCCCTTCAATATTAAATGTCTTAGATTGGTATTCGAATTGCATGATTTTTCCTATTTTGTAGATATCCGCCTAACGCCTATGTCAACTGTTGCCAAATGTGACGGTTTTTGTGTGAGAATGAAGCGAAGTGTAATAGTACACAAAAAAGAGTAGCTAGTAGCTAAATGCATTAGCTAACGTCGGCCTTGACTCTGTTAGAGCATGCATCGCAAAAACACCCGAGACACTTCGACTCATACCAGCATTCAAAAGTGTCTGGAGGAGGCTTCCTAACCCAGCCACCTTCAACAACAAGAAAACCAACTGCTCATTTTTGCCGGCAAGCCCAAAGAAAACATGCCAAAAGCTCTACCTTCCCGGTTAACAGATTACCTGGAACTGGTTGACTGGACAGGCCGCATACTTCGTGAAGACAAGCGAGGCGCAATACCTGAAAGCACCCCTCCCACTTTTAATTATTTAAACATAGAAACCAAACACTGGCTCTACCTCACCAAAAGTCTTGGAATCCCCTTCAAAGGACTTGTCGGCTCCGTCGAAAAACTCAAACAAATTTGCAAAAAAACTCGGCTATGAACGAACGCCGGGGAATATGGGTTGTAAGCAATACCTTCTTATCTGACAAAAAGCTAAATCCTGCTCGAATTAGTCGCAATCAGTCTTAAGCTGAGTGCTACACCTGTGTTTGTTTTTTCCTTTTGGCTTTTGCTGTACCTCTGTACGTAACATTTCAACAATTCAAACAAAATATAACCATAAAAAATCATAGGCGGCAATGAGCAATTTCAAATTTTTTACGGCAACTAATCGACCGACCCTACTGCATTGAGTCGGCCGAAGCGTTGCATTCAACTATGAATATTTATTTTAACTACTCTATTAATACGTTTTGAAGTACACAACACCGATTGCATCAATAATACTTCCTTTTCTACCTTTGAGGCCTGCAATACTAAACTGAGCATTTGCAGTATAATTAAATACTCCTATGCTGCCAGACCCACCTTTAGTCAGGACTCTCCCAAAGTTTGTTTTAATAGTTATCGAATCAATTTTGCTCGCATACTTCCCTGATAAAGTAGTAATATATTCGCCTGCCCAAAAAAATAGCGTAGAACAAGATCCACCACCTCCCCCATGTCTACCGTAGCTATAAATATTTCCTGATGTATCTTCGTATGTGGTCTCAATTGAGTCTATAACAGACCCAGAACAAATTTTAATAGAGTTAATTTGAAGATAATCAGAAGGCGGATTATCCAAAAAAGGCGTCCCGCCAGCCCCACCAGAGGGACCAGCCTCAAACTCCAATGAATAGACCGACATAGAAATAACTAACATAGATACAACAAATAAAAATCTCATATTTACTCCTTAAATTTATTTGTTTATTAAGAGCGCGGATTTTAGTCATAAGTGCACCACATTGAAATAGTTGGGCCAGTGAGTACACTCATTGGCCGACTAAAACACAATGTGAGAGCCTTATGAAAAAGCCCTATACCCAACTGACCCAAGAAGAACGATACCAGATTTACGCCTTTAAAAAAGAAAAATTTGCCAATAAATTTATTGCTCAGGAAGTAGGCAGGGATGTGAACACTATAAGAAGAGAGTTATCCAGGAATAAGGGCTTACGCGGTTATCGGCCCGACCAAGCACATCGTCTTGCGCAAAACCGGCATCATGACAAGCCGAAATCAATAAAAATGACAAAACCGATGATTGCACGAATAACATCTGACCTGAAACAGCAATGGAGCCCTGAGCAAATACAAGGGTGACTGCTGGACGAAGGACTGGCTGCCGTTTGCCCCGCCAGCATTTATCGCTTCATCAAGAAAGATAAGGCGAACGGGGGGTGGTTTGCACAAAAACCTACGACATAAAAAATACAAACGGCGGACAGGGATGACTGATGCGCGAGGCCAGATACGTAACCGTGTTAGCATTGAGGAACGTCCAGCGATTGTAGATACGAATGTACGCATCGGTGACTGGGAAGCGGACACGGTTATTGGTAAAGGCCACAAGGGCGTACTGGTCACGCAGACTGAACACGTTAGCAAATTAAACCTCATTGCTCATGTTCCCCCTAAACATGCAGAAGGTGTGAGAGAAGCCATTATAGCGATGCTTAAGCCGGTACTTGTTTGGAGTAAATGCGCCGTGGTTTGTTGTCGGTAGTCCGTTGCACGTCGCTGGGCACCTTAAAGGCGTAACGTGAACTTCGGAGGTTAGCATAGTTATGTTACGTGCCCTACTCTCTTTGTCGGGTAAGTAGGACAATCAATACGAACCATAGAAACTGGAGGTTTTTACCGACTTTCTGGATGCCGGCCGTCGCCGGCATGACGAAGGGGTGGGCTGTTCTTTAAGTGGTATATTTTTTATCTAACTTTTTTATCCCAGGTTACAGGCACCGGTTGCTACTGCCAGTTATTACCCCAACGCCCTCGCCATAAAAAACTGTTTAAGCATTGTGCTGCGATTTGAGAGGTTAAGCCCTGCGTTTCGTAGTTCACGCAGTCCGGGTGTGTTGTTGCTGAAGAGTTTTTTGAATATGCCCATGGTTTCTAACATGAGTAGGTTGTCGCCTCGACGGCTGCGTTCGTAGCGGCGTAGGGTTTTTAGGCTGCCGATATTTTTCTTTGTGTTGTGTGCGTTTAGGATGATTTCTGACAGGCTTTGTACGTCTGCGAATCCTAGGTTGACGCCTTGGCCGGCGAGGGGGTGGATGGTGTGTGCGGCGTCGCCGATGAGGGCGAGTTGTGGTTTTACATAATGTGTGGCGTGTTGGCCTTTGATGGGAAAGCTGGCGCGTGGCCCGGTTGATAGTATTTTTCCGAGTTTTGCATCAAAGGCGGTTTTCAGTTCGTGTAAAAATTCGGCTTGGTCTATGGTGCAGAGGTGTTCTGCTTTTTCGGGTGTGGTGCTCCAGACGATGGAGCTGACGTATTCTGAGCTGTTGCGAGTATCGGATAACGGTAGGAAGGCGAGTGGGCCGGTGGGTAGGAATCGTTGCCAGGCGGTATGTTGATGCGAGAGTTCGGTGGTGACGTTGGCGACGACGGCTGTTTGTTCATAGTCTCTTGTGTCAACGGATATGCTGGCTTGTTGGCGCACCCAGGATTGTCCGCCGTCGGCGCCGATGATGAGTTTGGCTTCTAGTTGTGTACCGTCATCCAGTTGCAGTTTTGCGGGGTTGCTTTGCAGTGGGTCGTTAGTGAGTGTTAACTGTTCAGGTTTTGCTGGACAAAAAATATTTATGTTGGAGCTGCTTTTTGCGCGCTCTAACAGGGCTTTATTGATGATGCGGTTTTCGACAATATGTCCGAGGTTGGCTTCACCGATGTCGGCGCTATCAAAGTGGATGTTGCCACTGCCGCTGGCATCCCATACCTGCATGTTTTGATAGGCCGTTGTGCGTACTGTGCGGATGCTTTCCCATACGCCGAGGTTGTCGAGTAAGCTTTGTGATGCACGGGTGATGGCGCTTACGCGTAAGTCGTAACTTTCTTCGGGCCAATTATAGTGTGGTGTGTGGGATTCAATGAGTGCAATGGATAGTGAGGAATCACCTAATGCACAGGCCAGCGATGTACCGACCATGCCGCCGCCGACGATGATGATGTCGTATTTCATGGGGTGTTACCAATCGTTGTTGTACGGGGCGTTCGGGTTGTTCGAGTCATAACGGTAGACCTCGCGATAGTCTTGGTAATTTTCCTGCGATGCCCATGGAGTGGCGGGCAAGTCCGTGCTTTAACGATGGGATGATGTCCGTTGCGATCAGTCCGATATTGCGTGCGACTGCCAAAGGTAGCAGGCGATTGGAAAATGTTTTAACGAGAGTGTTGGTAAAGCCAATCACTAGTCGATGATCTCGTTGACGCCAGTCTGCATAGGTTTGCAGTACCGACAGGTTACCGATGTCTGTTTTCTCTTGGTGGGCATCTACAATCTGTTGCGCGAGTGTGGCGACGTCGCGTAGTCCGAGGTTAAAGCCTTGCCCGGCGATGGGGTGCAAGGTATGTGCAGCGTTGCCGATGAGGGCGAGTCGTGAGCGGACTTGTTCTTGTGACTGGATTAATTGAAGTGGGTAACGGTTGCGTTTGCCGACTTTTAAAAAGTGACCAAGGCGTTTGCCGAAGCAGGGTTGCAGTTCGGCGAGAAAGTCTTCATCGCTGAGTTGCAGGATACGTTCTGCGTCGTTGGGTGCGCGCGTCCACACCAGTGAGCTGCGGTTTTCTGGCATGGGCAATAATGCGAGTGGGCCGTTGGGGGTGAAACGCTCGTAGGCGACGTTATTGTGTGGTTTTTCGGTGGTGATGTTGGTGATGATGGCGGTCTGCTGATAGTCACGCGCTGTGGTGCGAATATCCAACTGTTGTCTCACGGAAGAGTTTCCACCGTCTGCTGCGACGATTAATTTTGCAGTGAGTGCTTCAGTGTTGCCATCGCCGTGTGTGATGACGGCGGTGGCATGGTCTTCGCCATTGCCATTGCCATCGCCAATTTTCAGGTCAGTGAGGGTGGCCGGGCTAATGAGTGTCAGGTTTTGGCACTGCTGCAGCTTTGACATTAGCACTGTACCGAGTTGTCGCGCCGTGGCGACATAACCGAGGGCATCGACTTTTTCTTGCTTTGCATTGAGACGAGTTACACCAAAGCGTCCCTGATCCGATACGTGGATGTGATTGATGGCTGTGGTTTGCGGTGCGATGTCTGGCCACAGGCCCATGCCTTCAAAGATGCGGCGAGCGCCGAAAGACAGTGCGATGGCACGGTCGTCGTAGCTGGGCGTTGCCCGCTCGCTTCCCGGTGTTCCTTTTGTTCCTTGGGTGGGGAATGGCGCGGCTTCGATGAGGGCAATGCGTAACGGCTGCCCGGCCAAGCTGATGGCCAGGCTTGCACCGACCATGCCGCCGCCGATGATGATGAGGTCGTAATCAGGATTCATTACTTGCTGTCACTGCGTCCCGTTAATTTTTTTTCGTCATTCCGGCGAATACCCTTTGGGGCATAAATACCGGAATTCAGTCTGTTGTAGACGTCACTGGATTCCGGCCTTCGCCGGAAAGACGGAGGGGTATTATGTGGTTTTTTTGTTAAACAACAATGCATAGCAAGTTAACAGGTCCGAAGTGATTGGTTGTCGTGAGGCAGTGCCGACCCTACGGGAATACTCACGATGTTGCTTTCGCCATGAGGGTTTCAATCTCGACAACGGTTTTGGGCGCATCTTTACTCAACACCTCGTAGCCGTCTTTGGTGACCAGTACATCGTCTTCGATACGAATGCCGATGCCCTGCCATTTTTTGGCAACGACGCGGCCGCCTACTTTGCTGCCGGGGGCGATGTACAGGCCGGGTTCTACGGTGAGTACCATGCCGGGTTCGAGTTGACGCCAGGCATCGCCGACTTTGTAATCGCCCACATCATGTACGTCGAGGCCTAACCAGTGGCCGGTGCGGTGCATGTAAAAGACACGGTAGGCTTGTTCTTTGATGAGTGCGGGCAGTTTGCCTTTGAGCAGGCCGAGTTTGATCAATCCCTTGGTAAGCACCCGCACTGCGGCTTTGTGTGGTTCGTTCCAGTGGTTGCCGGGCTTTATTTTTTCGATGGCGGCCAGTTGGGCGTCTAATACTAATTGATACAGGGCTTTTTGCTCAGGATTAAAGCGTCCGTTGACCGGAAAGGTGCGGGTGATGTCGGCGGCGTAAAGTTCGTTTTCTGCGCCAGCGTCGATGAGTAATAAATCGCCATCGAGAAGCTCGGCATTATTTTCGGTGTAATGCAGGATGCAGCCGTTTTCGCCGCCACCTACGATGGGTGTGTAGGCATTTTCAAAGTCGTGTTGTTTAAAGTGGTGCTGAAATTCGGCTTCGATTTCGAATTCCATTTTGCCCGGCTGACAGGTTTGCATGGCGCGGATATGGGCCTGTGCAGATACCTTGGCGGCTTTGCGCATGGCACCAATTTCGGCGCGGCTTTTGTAGAGGCGCATGTCGTGCAGTAGATGATCCAGCGCGACAAATTCCTTGGGGGTATGCACTCCAGCACGAGATTGTTCTTTGAGGCGGTTGACCCAGCCGGTCACCCGCTGGTCAAATAGTGTGTCGCTGCCCATGGCGTAATAGACCCGCTCGCTGCTTTCGAGCAGTCCGGGCAGGATGTCGTCGATATCGGTAATGGGAAAGGCATCGTCGGCACCGTAGTGCTCCATGGCACCTTCCAGACCGGCACGGCGACCGTGCCAGGTTTCCATGACGGGGTCGCGTTCACGACAAAACAGGATCACTTCACCGTGTTTGCGCTTAGGAATCAGAACCAAAACCGATTCCGGTTCGTTAAACCCGGTAAGGTAGTGGAAATCGCTGTCCTGTCGATAGGCATATTCAGCATCGCGATTACGGGTACGGGTAGGAGCCGCCGGTAAAATGGCCACGGCCGCCTTGCCCATCATCTGCATCAGGCGCTTACGGCGGCGGGAGAATTCAGCACTTTTGATATGTTGGTTCGTCGTCATGCGGTGATTGTATAGGTATTTAGTGATCAGGAGCGAGGGGTTAGGAACGAGGCGTTAGGAAATTCCGTTGTAATGTAGGTTGGGGTGACGTTAGGAACCCCAACGATGCAGGTTTAAATGTGTGTCCATTGTCGGGGCTCGCTCCCGCTCACCCCAACCTACTGACTTATAGCCTGTCTTCCCGGCATGTTTTTAGCCGGGATCCAGTGGTTTTAAGCGTGCATGTACAAGGTTGCTGGATAGCGGACCGAGTCCGGTATGACGGGGTTAAACCGTGTGCTGAGTGCTAAGGACACAGGACTCAGGTGGTTTTACCTCGCCCTTAGGCGCTAGTTACTGCCGCTAATGCAGTGTGCTATCAGGTTCGGCGGTTACGGGTGCTGATTGGATGGGTTGTAGTTCTTCGTTGATCAATAATACGCCTACGCGTAGGTATTCGACGAGTTCGGCGTAGGCGTTTTCGTCTTCTTCGCTGCCTTCGAGGTCGTAGGTGGTGCCGGCGCGGGCGATTTCCAGCATGTCTTTGGTGATTTCGCGGGCATTTTCGGGCAGGGGGGCGAAGTCTTTGATGCCGCCAAGGCTGAGGCCGATGAGGTATCCCTGGCACCAGTCACCTAGGGCGTTGACGCGTTGGGTGAGGTTTTCATCGTCGTCGGGGAGTAGCATTTGGAATTCGCAGCTGGGGTCATTAAGTTGCGTACGGGTGACTTCATGTGCCTGTTTAAATATTTTGTGTGCTTCTGCCGCTAACAAGTCGCCTTTGGGGTGGTTGGGCCATAAGGCTTGTTGCCATACTTCGGGATTGGCACTGGTGTTGGCGCTTAACAGGCCGGATAGCGTGCCGTGGACTTCGCTGGGCATTATTTCCGTGCCGAGCTTTTCCAGGGCGGTGAGCATTGTCAGGTAATCGGGCAGGTCTCGTAGCATAGTGGTTTCTTTTATTGGGTTTTGTTGGATTTTGTTGGGTGTGTTGTCAGATGGCGGTAAAATAGGGCCGTCTGTATTTTAGTCGGGTATTTTAGCATTGTGGTTCAATGGTCGACAGTCGTTGACCCATTTTGTAGCCCGATTTATAGTGGCAACACAATTTTGTGACATCTTTTGCGAGTGTTTTACTGGCTGTGATGTTGGCCTGTCTTTTAACGGTGGCGATTAAATAATGTCCGAAACTGAAATTTCACGGTTGGAGGGGCGCATAGATGAGTTAATTGCGCTGGCTGACCAGTTGAGTAACGAAAATAACCTCATGCGTGAACGGCAGAATCTGCTCGTGGAAGAACGTGCTCGCTTGATTGAAAAAGCTGAATTAGCACGCTCCCGGGTGGAAGCGATGCTGGTTCGGTTAAAAGCAATGGAGACAGAAGCATGAGTGCGACATCCTTTAAGGCAAACGCTAAATCAAGCGCTAAGCCAAACGCTAAGCCAAAAGAGAGTAAAGCCATTAGTATCCGAGTGCTGGACAAGGAGTACCAGGTTGCCTGCCCAGTGGATGAAGAACCGGCATTAATGGATTCAGTGCGATTGCTGGACTCAAAAATGCGGGAGATTCGCGATGCCCGTAAAATGGTTGGGATCGATCGTATTGCGGTCATGGCGGCACTGAATCTGGCGCATGACCTGATTCAGCTTCAATCGGGAGGTGCCGGCCCTGACATGGAGAACAAATTGCGGAGTTTGCAAGGTAAAGTAGAAGAAGCCATCATCCGTAGCCGTCAGCTGGAATTGTAAGCCGCTGGAGCCGGGGTCATCAATAACCGTGAACGGGATGATAAAGGGCGCTGAGGAATTTACATTAGGCTATATTCCTTCAGCAAGGTTTCTTATTTTATTGAATCGTCGTACCTTTCAGTGAACCAGTAATTGAGTTAGCAGTTTTAGTCAGAAAGTATAAAAAAATTACCTTATGTAAGAGCAATCGTAGTAAGAGTAGTAAGAGTAGTATAAGTTTTTAAAGAATGGCGTCACCTGCGGTGTTCGATACTGTATCGGAATTTTCTTGGCCTATGCTTAACCCTGTTGGGGACATTACGTCGGTGTTGTGTGCATGTCCGTGTTTCGGAAAGCCTAATATGCCAACCGTTGTTCCCACTTTCTCGCTCCGGTCCCAAGAGCGACGATACAACCGGCACAAGTGGGGGACGCCTCTTTTCTTTTTGTTTCTCGACCACACCAGTTTCTGAAGTGCTCTACGGGTGATATCCAGAAATACGTCAACTTTCTGAGGTACGTTCAAAGTGCGCATATTTTATGCAACGTTAGGGTTAGTTTGAATTCAAACCAGAAAGCCCGTAATCAACAGCGCCAACAGTTGCGACAGGCAAGACGTGCCCTTAGTCCGCATGAACATGCCGAGCGCAGTGCAGGTGCCATCCGTCAGTTGGTCAGGCACCGCTTGTTTCGATCGGCGCAACATATCGCCTGCTATTTGCCCAACGACGGAGAATTGGATCTTACTGAGCTTATTACGATGGTTGACGCTATGGGTAAAACCGCCTATCTGCCGGTACTGAGCGCGTTGCATCGACATCATTTGCATTTTCTACCTTATGCGCCTGGCGATACGCTGGTTGAAAACCGTTTTGGCATTCCTGAACCCGTCATACGCTCGCGCTGTGTTATCAATATACAGCGTTTGGACTTGGTGCTGACGCCATTAGTGGGATTTGACGGGCAGGGTAACCGGCTGGGTATGGGCGGAGGATTTTACGACCGTAGTTTCCATTTTTTACGACGTCGGCAGCATTGGCGTAAACCACATTTGGTGGGAATGGCCTTTGATCTACAATATTGTCCGACGGGATTGCCGAATCAGGATTGGGATGTGCCACTAGAGGCCGTGGTCAGCGAGACTGGCATTATTGAGTTTTAGTGACGTAGGTATTTAGCGGCGATATTAGGTGTTCCATAGTCTCTCACCCTAACTCCGTAGAGGGGAGAGACCATCAATTTTGATGCAGGTTTGTTTGGATGTAAACCTCGGAATAATTTCAGTTCAATCATCAACACCTGCGTCAGGTAACGGCGTAACCTGACCTACTTACAAACGCATTTTATTGCGTACCGTCATCGGCCCTATAATTGACAGCCACCCGTGTTCTATAACGAACCGTAGGTCATGCTGCGAAGCGGCGTGACATTTTACGATGAAATAATGCCGATGCTCGATGGTCATTTTAAAACCACCCTAGGCTGGAGCTTTGGGAGGGGTTTCGCACCAGAGTGATGCCTTGCGGCAGTTGTCAGGTAGCGGCGCAACCTGACCTACCAAAAACCGACTTAGCTCTCAGTACTTATTTGGATGTGATTATTGGCGTGAAGAGGCTAAGGATTGCAGTGCGGGATTGGCACTCATGACTTGAGTGACATGTTCTTCAGAGGGATTTAAGTTTACACCTTGGGCTACGCTACTGGCGATGAAGCCAAGTGTGACGACGACGATGAGTACGGTGAATATATCGGGCTTTTTTCTGTGGCTCATGATTATCTTATCTGGTTTATGTTACTGATAATAATTATCGGATGAGAGTGGGAACACTTTAGGTTTACGTTCAAGGGAATGACTGCCAATACGCCAAAATGTGAAGGGCTGCACAAAAAGGGGCACATAAAATGGGCACATAAAATGGACACACAAAAAAGGCGGCGTTCCTGTTCTTGATTAGAAACGCCGCCTTGGCGGTTATAGAGGGAATTTAACGGGTCGGAATCGTCATGCCGTGATCTGCCCAAACGCCGTGAGTGCATCTTGTGCGGCGCTGCTCCCCAAGCTACCGTCAAACATGTCGGTAAACAGGGCTTGATCACCGTGCAGTGCCAGGTAATTCAGCAGTACTGTGTCCACCAATAAATTGACGTTATTGGCAGCGGGGGAGGACGAAGTGACCACTGAACCACCTTGATTAAACCAGCCGATCTGTACGCCAGTGGCGGTGGCACCATCGCTAAACTGTGTGGGTCGACCGGTTGGGTTAAAGACCAGGAACCAGCCCGCTGCGGTGGAGGAGTTGTCACCCGTCCACACACCTTTGCCACGGCCATTGACCGTGCCATCTATGGAGCCGTTACTGGCCACGGAGCCATCGCTGAAGACATAGATCATTACCGGGCTGTTCATGCGTCGGGCATATTCCAGACAGGCACCGATGCAGCGGCCTACGCGGAGGTCTCTGACTTCGCCGGTGGAACGGTCACCCGTATGATAATCGAAGCCGCCCATTTGCACGGTGCCTGCACCGGCATGGCCGTCGATGACCATTTTCATCACAGAGGCGGTTTTGCGGAATTCACGGTCGCCATCAAACTCGGCTTCAGTGAAGATGCCACCCGCATCGTTAACAATGATCCGGTCGGCGGGAAGGATGGCGTTGCGATCATCGGGGCTGATTTCTTTGCCGACAAACCGGTCGGCGATATCAGCAGAGTTTATGTAGCCACACCGCACCAAGTCCTGCACTACGGTGGATGCATTAATGTTGGCGATTTTATTGTCGCTGAGGCGTACTACGGATTCCATAACGGCTTTGACGTCGGCGGGATCACTGAGTATGGCGGTGAGGTCACCAGTGTCGACTAGCCCGGTCACATCTGAGGGACGGTCTACTTTGGTGGGGCGAATTTCAGGGTCGATGAGCGTGGCGGGTGCCATGGAGTTGCCACCGGACTCGGAGTTACGCGAGCCGATCAAGGTGACAATATCGCCATCAGCGCCGGTACGGGCAATGCCGTACATGGGATTGTGAGGGTTATTGCCCGTGTCATTGTCGGAGCGGGCAGGGATGACGGCGCCGTTGACGTTGGGAGCGGTTAATGTCAGATCAACTTTTTCCAGTATGCCGCGTAAATAGGCGCTGTCTGAATGGAATGGCAGGCCCAAGGTGGTGTCTGTGAAGTCGCCGTTACCGGTCAGCGTCGGAACAGTTTCCACGCCGCCAGGTACCATGTCACCGGGAATGCCCATCTTGCTGTAGCCTGCGGTGCTGAGTGGAGAGTTGATGTAACCTCCCTGCCCTCCGACCAAGACATTGGAGCCGACCATATTGGCGCCGCCCGCGAGGTCAAAACAGATAAAGGGTATTCTGCCTGAAAGTGCTGAGCCTAATGGACAGCCGCTGGTCGTCGCGAGGGTCTGCAAGTCGCTGGACAAGGCCGCTTGTGCCATGCGCGGATTAGCAAACAGACTGAGCAGAGAGCCTCCGACGGTAACACCGGCACCGGTAATGAAACCCTGGCGCAAGAAGTCACGTCGTGACACCGGGCGGCTATGGTCCAGATGGTACAGTGGCGCATCGGGTGAAAGCGTGCTGCGCTGTTTGCTCATTCGTCTAGCCCTTTGTTTAGCCATGGTCTTTTCCTCGGTAAACCTTTTGTCGTTCTAGTAGTCGTTCAAGTAGTTGCTTTGCGATCAGTTCCGAACCCGTGTTACTGGAGCAGCATCGCTGCACTGGCCAGGGCTGAAGTACACATGGCCTTGGTGACAGCACGAGTACGTGTCTGGTCTGTGCTACAACCGGTTGCCGAACAATTCGCTGACATATTGTCGAACAGGTTGTTGGCGCTGGGTCCGATCAGTTCTAGCTTGATATCGGCACGCGTCAGCATATTCGCCAGTGTTGCGCCGCCATTGCCGGCATCGGGGTAGCCCATCATATTGTCGTACAGGGCATCAACGATCTGGTTCTTCTCTGTTGAATCACCGGCACCAAAAGAGGTGCCTAAGTTGCTAGAGAAAGCAAAGGTGCCAAAGAAGTTGTTGCGCAATGTGGTGTCTTCCACCAGGGCATCACAGTAGGCAATGGCCAACTGGGCAATACCCATTTGATGCGCTGCCAGGAAGCCCGTCACGGTTTCGACTGAAGGCAATTGCTGTTTGATACCGCTCACAATGCCTGAGTTTTCAGCGTAATAGGTTTCCAACACGTTGGAGAACTGTGGCAAGTATGGGTCAACACCGGTCATGGCGGACATGGAGGCGAGGATCTCTTCAAAGGTACGCAGGCCGACTTCAGGCATGGGAGTACCGTCAACTGGCGTGCTATTGCAGGTCAATGTGGTACCACACACACTGGCGACACGGGTGTTGGCGTTGCCATCAAAATCTTCGAAGGTGAGGAAGAACTCGTCGCTATCACTGCCTTTTTCCAAAGCGATGATGGTGCCAAGACTGGAAAGCTGTTGTCCCGATACGGTGTAGTCAGTCGCATTAATCGTTGTGTCGAGATTAGCGTACGCCTGGCCGACTGCAGGTTCTTTACCATTTAGCCCGATACGCATTTTCTTAATGACCGTATCGCTAGGAACAAAGGCAGCGTTAAGGCTGATAAAGGTAGGTTTGTCGAACAGATAGCTGTAGCTGTCAAATTGGCTGACGACGAAGTATACAAAGCATTGATGCACACCGCCGACGATACAACTGGGGTCACTCATTTGATCGCTGACGCTGAAGAGGACGAAGAATTTCTCGCCAACCCCGGCCTCAAAGTTTTGCAATATTTGTGTTTCCGAGATGGCACGGTTGTGAATGGCGACTAAGCGCAATTTACCGGCCCATGCTTTGTCATTAGACGCTTCATTGCCAAGGATAAAGGCAAAGGTTTCATCCCAGTTAGACAGGCTACCAGGAGGTGTGACTGGGTCAGGGCTGCCTGCGCCGGCGTTGTCGTCCAGCGATACATCAACACCGTTGACGTAAATTTTGCGACCAGTGACCTGACTGAAGGTTACCACCAGGTGTTGTTGGGTGGCTTGTAAGTCTTCATCGCCGTCGTCGGTGATCATCAGAGGCTCGCCGTTGTCGTCTGTGGAGGTGGAACGATTCATGAAGGAATAGCGATATTCAGCTTGTCCCAAAGTGAAGTTGCGTTCGGTTGCACCCGCAGAGTAAGTAATGATACGGGCAGGATCGTTGGCATCGCCCTGGGTGACGTTGCCGGGAACTAACCACGTTTCGATGGAATACTCGCCACTGGCAGCCATATAGTCGCGCAGTTTCGAGCTGACTTGTGTGGTGCCTTGTGCTTTGCCGTTGGGTGTCATGAACTCAATGCCCCAGCCGCCAACCCATTGGTAATCGACGCCTTCGGTGCCGTAGAGGTCAAGGTTGAGGGCAGTACCGACACCACTGATATCAAGAATAGTATTGCTGCCTGCACCGCTTTGGAATTTGTAAAGCGCGACGGTAGTGGAGTCATCACGTGCCCCACCGCTGGCAATTTGGCCATCACTAAGGGTCATGGCGCTACTAATAATCCAGGCAGGGTCCACGGTGCTGAGTGCAACGGAGTCTGCAAATGTCGTAATAGCGGCTTCCATTAACGTTGCGGAAGTGGCGCAGTCTGTCGTACCTGCAACAACGGGATCCCAGCAGTTATGGAATTCAGTGCGAAGACGCACCACCAGACGAGAAGCGGCTGGGTTGTCGAGATTGATCTTCTGGCTGGACTGAATAGCGGCATAGGCTGCGTCAACATCACCTTCCGCGAAGAAAGGAGACTGTACCGTTATAGGGGCTGATTCACTGTGGCAGTTTGAGCAGTTGGCGGTGAGCAAGGGCCATACGGCTGAGGCAAAAATACCGGGGGCTGGCGGCAATGTTTTGCTTTGTCCCGGAGATTTAACGGTAGGGGTTTCCAGCGATATTACGTTACTGGTACCTGCTCCGCCGGCTGTGCCACCGCCGACCCAGTTGTTGATATAACCTTCTACGGTTGTGGCGAGGGCATCACAGCTGTTGGAATCACCACAGTTATGGCCGTTGCGAATCTTGGTGAGAATAGAGGAGTTTGCCGGGTCACTGGTGTCGGCAAGATTAAAACTCAGCATCTGGGAATAAGCGACGTTGACGTCGGCAGTGTCCAGAAAATAAGGGCTTTGTGCGCTGGTTTCAGTATTGTGGCAGTTGCCGCATTGGCTGACGCTGGGCATTTTGTCCCAAAATTCAACCTTGAAATTACAGGCATCGGCGATCACTGTAGAGTCAGTGGCTCCGGTACCACAGGCTTCGCCGGTATAGCTGGCGGCGACGTTACCACCAGCGCCAGCTTCGGCGTTGAGTTCCGTCGGGACGGTATCGCAGGCCGCGAGCGTTATGGCGAAGAACATCGCTAACATGCCGGTGGACAACCATGAAGGCTGACCCATTTTTGGCAGGTTGTATCGATCGTTATTTTTGGTACGGCTTGGGATCTTCATCGTAATGCTCCAAAAAAACCTTTATATAATCTAACAATAATTAGATGTAGTTACAGTGTTGACGTTAACTGCCTCTGCAGAACACCGCAGAGTCTGCAAAAACCTGTTTGAGTTTGTAGCCGGTTGCCTTGAAAGTGCTGATCATGGTGTCGATCTGACCGCGATCAGTGGCATCAACAGGCGACCTCAGGCAAACGGACTGAAAGACTTTTTCAACCTGGCAGCGGGCGAAGGCTTCACTATTAGCCAGTTCTCTACCCATGGAGCTGGCACCTGAGCCCCCACTGGGCAAGCCACTGCCGTTGGTATCCCAACCCAGCGAACTGTTACTGCCAGTGCGCCAGTAGTTATCCCAGTTATCGTTGGGTGTCACAAAGCCAAATTCAAAGTTATTGGCATTGATATGGAATTTTTCCTGCACCCGGCTACCCGTAGGATTGCCGTCTTTGCCAATATCGATGTCGCCGACATTGTTATAAACCAGTTGGCCTGCGTCGTAATCGGGGTCGCCATTACCATCCAGCGGATATTCGTAGTCGTAATAGGCAAAGGCCTGAGCCATGGGGTCCATGCCGGTGTGGCAGCCGACGCAACCGTTCAGGAACAAGCGGCTGTCACCACCTGGACTGCGTGACACATCCTGACGAATACGGTCGGGCACGTAGCTGGTATCTTTTACCTGTTCCATGTCATTACAAAGATGATTGAGCATGGTGAAACGGAACATGGCTCGGTTGGTTCCATCGGAAAAGAAAGCCTTGGCGGCGGCGCGAGTGGTAAAGATACCGGCCGGTGCGGCTATTCCTGAGGCAGACGACTGAGTGGTTTCAGCCAGTACGGCCTGAAGATCAGCGCCAGTGTCTTCCAGAGATTTGTAATGTGCATTACTGGTGGTCAGGGCGGTGACGCTTGGGCTGCCTGGGCCAGTATAAAGAATGTCGTCATAGAGGATTCTGCGGAAATCATAGTCATCACGCACTATGCCTATCAACGTTGCGGTGTAATCGTTGAGCGGTTCAAAAACGGTGAGTGCTTCGTTGGTCCAGGGCGTAATGAAGTTTTTCAACGTCACCCGGTAGAATTCAGGATTGTCCATTGCCTTGTAAGCCGCGGCATTGGTATCGCCTGCGGCAATGTCGGCCTGCATTGCGGTGAGCACCGCGTCACTCGGCGGCACGCCCGCGAGTCGATCATGAATGCGTTTGGCTTGCTCTCTGTCGCCTGCGGTGACGGAGCCAACAAGCGCGGCTGATAAAACAGTCAGTAAAGTAAAGGCAAGCGCAGAGCAGGCAAATTTGCGTGGAATCATCGTGGTACTCATTTTCGACATCCTTATTTCTCTGAATTTTTAGACCGATAATTTTTAATCGGCCAACACTGACTAAAAAAGTGTGGCAAACATCACGTTTTACAAATTCCCCAACGGCTGGTTTACAACTTGGCCGATGGTCGTGTTTGTGACATGTTTGTAACGACGACGTTTTATAAAGCATCGTTGTCGTAGATTACATGCTCCTGAAAAAAGACCAATTACACTGTGATGGTGTTCACAAATTTGTCATGATTTTTATCTTTCACGGAACTTTTTACAGTTTGTTATTGATAACACAGTATTTTTTAATCGCATCCAAGGTGATAACGCCATAGAGGCCCGGCAGGTTCCTTGATTCGCATAACAATTTTTAGGGAGGTGAATGAGTATAATTCTCATGAAAGGCTTAACTGATTGTTATTTTTCATGATAACGGTGAGTGATGAAGCAAGAATATTTTTAATGTGTTGCGGAAAGTTGTAACTGTCAGGTACGAAATAATCGCTAATTGAAAAGAAGAAAGTGAGTGTTATCTTTATGACTTTTTACGTTATTTGTAGGCCGTTGTTGTTGAGTCTTTAGTGTTTCATCAATACTTAATCAGTATCCCATCAAAACAAGCGTGGTGGAGTATATAAGAAGGCAACTCAATGTGTAACGACGTCAGGGTAGAGTCAGGTTCCATTGATTTTTTGTTGAAACGCTTTCAGTTCAGTGTCTAATTGCCAGCCACGTTGCTCATTACAGTAAATCAGAAGCGGCATTAACTGCTCTACTATTGTATCAATATGTGTGTCGAGCTTTTGCGGCTCACCTTTGGCGAGGATACGCAAAGCGGCATCAATGCTAATGCGTTTTTGGGTTGTTTTGGTGGGTTTGGCAGCCATAAGACGGTTGCCGCCATCCGTCTGAGCCTTGCGCATGTAGTCTTCTGCAAAACTGAGGTAAGCCTCAATACCTTTAGTCTTGTGTTGCGCTTTATTAATGTCGTCGACGCCATGTTGGCTGAGCCCAAGGCTGACGGTCAGTGGTATTTGTGTGCCTTCTTTTGAATAGGGGTTGGCGGCGATTTGCTCGCGAATCCGGTTGCAGACAGTCGTGGCTTCATTGCCGCCAAGTGTGGGGGCAATGACGGCAAACCAGGCCTCTCCACAGCGAGCCAGGGTGTCCTCTTTACGAATGGCTTTGCCAAGGCTACTGGCGATGGAGACCAGAACTTGGTCCGTTACTGTTGCTGAATATTGATTTTTTAAATCATCAAAGTTATCGATACCGACGACAAATACGCACAAGTCCTGCTGGTGACGTTGGATATAGGCCAGATCCTGTTCGCCTCTTCGCAAAAAATAGCGGCGACTGCGCACCCCGGTAAGGGCATCATCAGTGGCATGTTCAATAAGTGCTTCTGTGGTTTCAGCTAAATTTCGAGTGGTCTGATCCATGCGGGCCTGGGCACGAACACGAGCCAATAACTGCACCTTGTCAAAGGGTTTGGTGATGAAGTCCGTTGCCCCTAGACCTAACGCTCTTTGCCGTGCAGCCTCGTCGGTAGCGGCAGTCACCATGTTAAGGGGAATACCGCTAATGCGGACATCGTCGTGGGCACGAATGCGGGCAATTAATTCATAGCCGTCCAATTTGGGCATATCAGCATCGGTCAGTACCACTTGAATAGAGGCGTCGGCAAATAAGGCGTCCCAACCGGCTTCACCATCTTCCGCTTCAACAATGTCGAACTCTGCACCTAATACTTTCCGCAGAGAAACACGGACGACACGTGAGTCATCAATAATGAGTATACGGGGTTGAGTGACATCGCTTTTTTTATCCAGGTTTGGCATACCAAAATCCTTCGCTGATCGTTTGGGCTACGGTTCAGAAGCGGCCATTCTGTGTGGCAGTTTGTAGGCTTCTGTATGGATAACGGCAGGAAAGAGAGGAAATTCAAGTGTCTAGGCACTGGGGAGGGGTATATCACCAGAGAATAGCGGTGTGACTAGAACGGGCAAGGCCAAGGTTTGGGCGCTAGGGGCCGTTCTCAATCACCGTTCGTGGCGTGATTCTGGTCCTTTTCCGCGCTGGCGGCGTCGCCTAAAGCGCCTACTGTCGCCTAAGAGCGCCTACTTTTGGTGGTGCGATTCGTTGCAATAGAAT
>NVUB02000133.1 GCA_002401775.2 Ectothiorhodospiraceae bacterium | reverse complement strand
TACTTCGGGATGATAAACGAGGTGCAATACCTGAAAACACGCCCCCTATACTGGGCCGGTTAAATATCGAAACCAAACACTGGCTATACCTTACCAAAAACTTTGAAAGCCCCTTTAAAGGTCTCGTTGGTTCCGTCGAAAAACTCAAACAAGTTTGTGAAAAACTCGGTTATGAACGAACGCCGGGAATCAATGGTTGTAAGCAATACCTTCCTACCTGACGAAAACTTAATCTCTACACGAAATCTTTACTATCAGCCTACGCTGAGAGACACGCTTGTGCATGATTCTTGATTTATGACTTTGTAGCACCACCACTCTCAAAATATTCATCATTCAGTAAAAATTTCACAGTAAGAGAACAACGACATTAAAAAATAATTTCATATCTTGCCATTTTCTAAACTTGGATGTCCTCTTTACCTAACTTGGATGTCCTCTTTACCTCTCTTTACCTTTTCTTTACCTTCATGGTGAACGCTTTGATATTTCATTAGAAAAAAAATCGTCTGGATGGTTGGTTAGTCGAGCTGAGAATAGCTGGCGTTGCTGGTCTGATCGAGGGCATGAGCACTTTAGTGCTGAGCCGTGTGTGTAATCGCGGAAGTAAACAAGTAAACCAGACACCCATACTAATCCTTGACAACCCAATCAAGCAAGCCCAAGCCTTGTCCAATATGGAATGAGTCTGACTATCCGGTCACCCACGCTAAACCATTGATTAATTTATATTTTATTGCTTTCCCTAGGATGGGTGTCTGTATAAGCTTTCAAAAACGCCTGGGCAAGGCACAGAAGGCTATTCAACCTAACCACTCTCAACAACAAGAAAGCCAGCTACTCATTTTTGCTGGTAATCCAAAGAAGATATGCCAAAAGGCCTGCCTTTCCGGCTAACAGACTACCTGGAACTGGTTGACTGGACTGGTAGAATACTGAGAGAAGACAAACGAGGCGTTATACCTGAAAACACACCACCAATATTGAACCGATTAAACATCGAAACCAAACACTGGTTATATCTCTGCAAAAACTTTGAAAGCCCTTTCAAAGGTCTTGTCCGCTCCGTCGAAAAACTCAAACAAGTTTGTAAAAACCTCGGTTATGAACGAACACCAGGGATTAATAGCTGTAAGCAGTACCTTCCTACCTGACGAAAGTTACCCTCTACGGTACCGGTATAGCGATCAGCCTTAAGCTAAGCATTGCGCTTGAACGCAATTCCTTATTTTGACCACAACAACACCGCTCCGTGCAAAATTTTAAGAATACAGGCAAAAAATCACCTAAAACAATCAAAGACATCGGGGGAAATCTTCGTATTATGAAGTTTCTTTAAACTGGCAGTTTCTTTAAACTGACTGTCCTCCTTACTTTCTTTACTCTTTACTCATGGAAGACACTCTGAGTGCTTCGATGCCTAAAGGGTTTGTTGATAAAGGTCCTGATGGCAATTATTTTCATATGGGTCATGATACAGGCTCGTATAATAAATGTTATATTTTGACCTAAAATGCAATACCATTAATTTTCTGTGCTAAATACATTGCGATGCAGGCGGGTTAAATTATTTAACCCGCCTAGCCTCTTCTTTAATACAGCGAATATAACGAACCGCATCGTTCAGTACTGCTACAATTAACGGCAATGTCAGTCTGGTCTCATTGCTGGCGAAGGAGATTTAATTGTTTTGCTAATGAAACTGATTGAATTTTTGCGGTTTCCTGAAATAATAGCGATGAAAAATAAGGCTAACCAGTCCACCACATTAGGTAAATAAATGCTCAATACGTTAGCAACATTTCTTAAAATACTCAATTCCGAAACCCGGCCTACTCAAATTAGTCTGGCTTTGGCGTTTTCACTGATTGTCGGTTTTACACCCTTATTCAGTTTACATAACTTACTGGTCATTTTGTTAGTGCTGGTAATCAGGGTCAACCTTGCGGCTTTTTTCTTCGGTTTTTCCTTGTTTTCGGGTATTGGTTATTTGCTTGATCCACTGTTCCATGAATTTGGCCAGCTTGTACTAAATAACGAATCAATGAACCCACTCTGGGTCAGTTTGTACAATTCAACTGTCTGGCGCCTGGAACGCTTCAATAATACGATCGTCATGGGAAGTTTACTTATCTCCCTTGTGTTATTCATTCCCTTTGTCTTGATCACTAATTATTTACTCACCAAGTATCGAACTTCACTACTACAGTGGATAAACAGGATTCGAATTGTGCAGACTATTAAAGATTCGAAACTGATCACTGTTTATAGATCCCTAACGGGGGTGGGCAGCTGATGAAAAATTGGATACGCTGGCCCGGATTCCTTGCTTTTTTATTATTTACTGTTGCATTTACGGGCATATTTTATTTTTTCGCCGAGACTTTATTAAAAGCAGCCATTGAGCACACCGGTACCGAGATGGTTGGTGCCAAAGTGGAACTTGGTCGTGCCGACCTAACGGTTTCACCGCTCGGTGTTGAATTACACAATTTACAAGTAACTAACCCTGAAGAGCCAATGGTCAATGCAGTACAGATAGGCCGTATCAAGCTGCAAATGCACACACTAGAGCTATTAAGACTGAAAGTCATCGTTGATGAGATGAGTGTAGAAAAAGTCAGACTAAACACCAAGCGCACCACCTCCGGAAAAATTGCTGAAAAACCGGTTGAAGAGCCCAGTTCGGACACAAACGAATTATTCGATTTTTCCATGCCCTCCGTTGAGATGCCCGATGTAAAAGATATCCTGGTCAAAGAAACACTTGAATCAGAGCAAATGGTTGAAGAAGCCCAGATTAATATAGATAAATCAAAACAAAAATGGGATAAAAAAATACCCGAATTGCCTGACAAGGCGACATTCGATGCTTATGCAGAGAAGTTAAAATCTATCACACCAGTTAAAACAGGCAACAAGCTAAAAGACCTGGAAGCCCTGTCCAATGCCGTTGATGAACTAAAAACGATAAAGAAAAACATACAATCAGACCTCGGCCAATTAACCAGTGCAGGCAAGGAATTGCATGAAGACGTCAGCCTTATGAAAAATAATATTAAGGCTATATCACAATCACCCTCAAAAGACATTGCACGCCTGATGCAAAAATATTTTCCGTCATCATCCGGTTTGTCCAACATCAGCCGTTTATTGTTCGGCGAAACGGTGACTCATTGGAGCGGTGTCGCGATGGATTGGTACGAAAAATTGGCTCCCGTATTATTAAAGACCGCGACATCAGAACAAAGTGAAGAAGTACAAGTACCGCGCCACAAAGGCGTTGATATTAAATTTATGGAACACAACCCGTTGCCTGATTTTTTAATCAAATCCACACGCATTTCGTTAGAACTGGAATCCGGTAATATGAACGGCGAAATCAAAGACATCACATCAGATCAGCAAATACTAGGACGCCCGCTGACTTTTCTTTTTGACGCGGACAAGATGGATAACATCAGTAAATTAAAATTTTCCGGTAATTTCAATCATATAAAACCAGATGATTCAATTGATACAGTAAATTTAGACCTGACTGGCTACAAAGTCAGTCACTTTACTGTCTCGCGAAGCCAGTCATTTCCTCTTTCCCTCGATAGCGCAATAGCAGACATTGTGTTAAGCGGTGAACTAAAACAAGGCAGCCTAAATGCGAGTCTCGCGTCACAGGTAAAGTCAGCGAACTTTGTTATGTCTTCGGACAAAAAAACCAGCAAGCTCACCAAGATAATCGGCGATGCCCTAAAGAACGTCAAAACCTTTAATGTAAAGGCTGACTTGCAAGGAACAATAAAAGACCACTATATTAATATTTCATCAAACCTGGATAACGTGGTTAAAAAAGCCATGGGCGAACAATTCAAACAAAAAGCACAGGCATTTGAAAACGAACTCAAGGATAAAATAGAGAAAAAAACAAAGGGCCTGACCGCAAAACTGGAGTCACAACTAGAAAAATTTAACGGCATTCAGCAAAACATAAATTCCAAGAAAAAGAATGCCGAGGAAAATATCAAATCGATTGAAACAAAAATAGATGCGTTTAAAAATGAAAAAGGCCAGGCAGCAAAAAATAAAATCAAGGACAAACTTAAGGATAAATTGAAAGTCATGTTTAGATAGTTGAAGTAAAAAGTGTTATTTACGCAAGCAGAGACATTGATAACTTAATCATCAATTCCGTTAAGTTATCAGTGCTATCAAGTATTTTGAATTTTCAATCTTGAAAAACACCGATAATGACCGAATCTCTCAAGGTACTAATGAAGCAGTAGAAAAGGATACCCTGTATTCAGAAGCGTCAGCCGCAGAGATGTATTGACGGCGTCTTCTGAATACAGGATATTTTTTTCTTATGTACCAGTAGTAAGAAGTGCTGTGGATTCATACCACTGGAAACGTTAATTGATGATAAATCGATTTGGGTTGAAAAAAATTTAATTAAAATATAAACTAACAAGCACCCTAAAAAATGGGTAACTGTCAGATCGGGTACTGAGCTAGTACAGCTAATTGCTCAAAATACAGGGCGAAATTCGCCTTTTCAAAAAGCAGAAATTCTACAGCCTCGTTAACTGCTCATCCATCATGTTAATGACAGCTTCTTGAATTTCGAGTAAGTTTTGAAATTGGGATTTTGCAGCTGAAATATTATTGTCTAATGCTAATTTTTCGATAGATTCTGAGATGTTACCTAATTGCAGAGCACCAAATTGTCGGCTCGATGATTTAACAGAATGCATAATTAAAGATAAAGCGTGAGCATCATTACTTTCAATTGCATCTAAAGCCTTTTTTATATTATTCGATAACGTTATTTTATGTTGCTCTACTGCTTCTGGAAATTCATCTTTAAATAATAATTTTAGTTGATTAAAAATAGATAAATCAACTAAGATATCTTCATTAAGAGGTTTATAATTTTTTTCTACTGTATCTTTAGGTTGTTCTATTTTCTCATGTTCAGTTGATGTTTCTTTAATTTTATGGGGAAGCCATTTCGTTAATATTGAAGCCAATTCATTTTGGTTGACAGGTTTTGATATATAATCATCCATTCCAGCTTCTAAACATTTTTCTTTATCTCCTTGCATTGCATTTGCTGTAAATGCAATGACAGGAATACGATCGGTTAAAGTTGATTTTTCTATTTTTCTGATATTTCCTGTTGCTTCGAAACCATCCATTTCTGGCATTTGGCAGTCCATCAGAATAAGGTCAAAATTATTATTCTGAACCATTGTTAGTGCTTTAAGACCATTCTCAGCAAGAGTTACTGTACAACCAAATCCTTCCAATAATTCAGTTGCAATCATTTGATTAACAGGATTGTCTTCAGCAACCAAAATATGTGTATTGCTAAATACCGGCTTAACGCTTACTGATACTGATACTGAAGAATCTTGGATAGTGAGTCGCGTTGCTAGCGGTATTTTAATATTATTATTTTTTGCACTCCAGATTATTGATAGAATTTTATTTATCTCATATGGAAAAGTAGGTTTTTCCAGATAGCCATCAATTCCAAGAGATTTTAAATGCCTACCTTCACCAGAGTATGATGAAGAAGTAATCATTAATAAAACAGCACCACTTATTCGTGAATCTTGTTTAATTTTATTCGCTAGAGTTTCTCCATCTACGCCAGAAAACCCAATATCCATTAACACAAAATCAAATGTATTGCCCTTATTTGATGCATCTAATAACATTTCAAGTGCATCGACTTCCGAATCAGCTGTATGAATTTGCAAATTTAGTTCAGCAATTTGTTCGGTCAGTATCATACGAGCGATACTCATATCATCCACAATTAATGCTTTGAGGCCTTTAAGGCTAGCATCTTTTTCAAGAGATACATTTGAATTTATTTCCGTAATTTTTTCTAATTCCATAGTGAATGAAAAAGTTGTTCCTTTACCGGGGCTACTTGAAACACTGATATCCCCTCCCATCATTTTGCATAGTTGTTCTGATATAGATAAGCCGAGACCGGTTCCACCATATTTTCGAGTGGTTGATCCATCTGCCTGATCAAATTTATTGAATATTTTGTGTTGCTTATCTATCGGAATTCCAATACCGGTATCCTTTACAGAAACTAGAAAATGAGTATTGCTTTTTTGATATTGCTCCAATTCAACAGTAACTAAAATATATCCTTGTTCAGTGAATTTGATTGCATTACTCAGTAAATTTAATAAAATTTGCCTAATACGACCAGGATCACCAATAACAAGTCTTGGTGTATTCGGTTTGAATCGTAATAACATTTCAATGTTTTTCTCTCTACATTTTAATGCCATTAATTCTGTTGCATCTTTACTTAGTGTTTGCATATCGAATTGAATGTATTCTAAATCAAGTTTTCCGGCTTCTATTTTTGAAAAATCCAAAATATCATTGATAATTGTTAATAGTGACTCAGCCGAAAGTAATGTTGTCTCCGCATAATTTCTTTGCTTTGCATCCATTTGTGTCGCAAGTAGCAAGTCTGTTGCACCAATTATACCATTCATTGGTGTTCTGATTTCGTGGCTCATGTTAGCAAGGAATTCTGATTTTTGAATTGTTGCTTCTTCTGCTATCAATTTTGCTGCTTTAAAATTTTCATTGACTTTTTTAAATGCATTTGCGGCTTTAGCAAGTTGGCCAATTTCATCGCGACGATTAAGTCCTGGAATAACTTGATTATAATCACCTTTTAACAAGTTATTGAAGGTGACAGCAGTTTCTCGAATACCTCTTGAAATACTTAAATTGTAAAAAATTGAAATTAATATTATAAATGGAATTGAAATGATGAATGAAAGTTTAATAAAGTAAATACTATTGTTAACTTCAGTTCGGCTTTGAATAGAAATTTCATTTAGAGTATCAAGTGAGCGTGTTCTTAGTTTGTTAGATAATGTTGTAAATTCAATTGCCTCCCCAGCCATGACGACATTTACTAATGAAAGATAAATACGGTTAGCTTGAACAGATTGATCAAATGTATTTCTAAATTGAGTTATTTGAATAACAAAATCTTTATTGCTAAAAATAGAGTTTATTTTTAGTCTGCTACGTATTTTTTTATTAGTTTCTATGATAATCTTTAACTTGTCGTATACACTTTTTTTAAGTTTGTACTGGCTATTTTTAATAAAATTAAGTGCATCTAAATTAGCTTCCAGCCAGTGTTGAAGTATTTTTTGTGCCAATATTATGGTCTGTAAATCATTTTTATTTTGGGTAGATGAAATTATTGATTTTAAATATTTTGTGCCCTTACTGCGTATTAATGGTAAATTAGTGTCAATTATTTTCCGCCTAAATTGATATCGATCTTTTAGTGAGTTTATGTTTCCACCATAACGATTGACAACTTTAATCATGCTTTTAACAAGATTAAGACTTTTTTTGTCAGATGTATTCCTATAAATTTCTTTCAAATTGACATCAATGTTTTTATAACTTAACTGCATTTTTTTAATAACAGAGTCACTACCTAACTGGCCATAAACTAATGCCATACGTTGTAGTTCAGATATATCTTTATTGATATCAAGAATTGCTGTTGTATTTTTAGTTAAGCGTTTTGTTTTAGAGACTGAGTTGTCGAGGTTGTTTAACTTTTTCCCAATAAAAATGGATTGCGCACTAAATATTATTAGCACCAAAAAGAAGCCAAACCCAATCTTAAACCCTATTGAAAGATTATTTAATGAATCACTAATTGGCTTTAGTAACATTGTGTTATGAGTTTAAAAATTCGTACCACTTGTCTAAACTGTAATCATAGTTATCCATTACAGTATTCCAAACAGCAACATTTGAAAAACGTTTAATATAACTTCCACCATCACGAATTTCCCCGATCTTGACAGAAACAGTTCCATCTGTGCCTTTTAAATTTTTTGTTGTGGCTTTACCGTCATACCAATAATTCCATTCATCAGAAGACATTAATGGCCTGGAGCGATCAGGGTTTGATATGTAATATCCTTGTCGTGCAATAAAAGCACCAGGATACCCTGACAGCCACCAGTTCATGTATTCGTATGCAGCGTCTTTTACATGTCCATGTGTTTTCGCCGACAGGCACATAACACCATACCATGCACGGTAACCTTCTTTTGGAGAGGCGTAGGTAACCGGAATACCCTGACCTTTTGAAGCTGACACACCAGGTGAAAACATACTTTGTATAGCGACTCGCTTTGATACCATAAATTCAACTGACTGTGGTACTGAAGTCCAAAAACCTGAAAAGTGATTTTGTTGTTTTTTCTCTGTAAGAATCATGAATAATTGATCAATTTCTGAAATTGTCATATTGCCGATATTGTTAAATTTCATTAACCCTGCGCCTTCGGCTGCAAGAGCTGCATCAAAAATTCCAATGGTTGGAGCATTAATTAAAGCAACCTTGCCTTTGTTTTTCTCATCTAATAACCAGGACCAGCTTTCAGTTTCGTAAGGAATGCCTTTTTCTATAAGGTTGGTGTTATAACCAAATGAGTCAACATTATGAACATAGGGCATAAAACTAATTTGTTTACTTTTAGTTGGTCCCAAACTATTGTCCGGTTGTACATAAAGTAATTTGTTAGGAGTGTAGTGGCATACTAAATTTGGCCACCAAATTAAAGGTGATATTATACATCATCATTAATAAAGGTAGGTACATGACTAAACATTTCAAACCTGAATTTAGACAAGAAGT
>NVUB02000132.1 GCA_002401775.2 Ectothiorhodospiraceae bacterium | reverse complement strand
GTCCTTAGTCCTTGGCACTCAGCACTTGTCTGTAGTTTTGTAGGTCATATTGCGAAGCTATGTGACATTTTTTTTCAGACTGACTTTCGCCTGTCACGTAGCTTCGCAACGTGACCTACAGGGAGTTAGACTCTAGCAACGAAAATGAAATTTTGCGTAGGTCAGGTTACGTCGTTACCTGACAACATGCCGTAAGGCATCACCTTGATACGCAATGTGACCTACTGCAGGGTTGCTTAACGCTGAGTGCTGAGTGCTGAGTGCTGAGAAGGTTCCGAGTTTTTTTACTTAGTCCTTAGTCCTTGGCACTCAGCACTTGTCTGTAGTTTTGTAGGTCATATTGCGAAGCTATGTGACATTTTTTTTCAGACTGACTTTCGCCTGTCACGTAGCTTCGCAACGTGACCTACGGGGGTTAGGCTCCAGCACTTAGCACCTTAGTCCTTAGCACTTAGCACTTAGCACTTAGCACTTAGCACTTAGCACTTAGCACTTAGCACTTAGCACTTAGCACCTTAGTCCCTAGCACTTGTCTGTAGTTTGGCTAGACTTTCGTTAGTATTACTTTTTAAGGCGTTTTTATTATGTTATTAAGAATATTGTTTGGCGCTAGTCTGTTGGTGATTTCATCGGTTAGCATGGGCAGTGAGGATACCCGCGAATGGGTAAAGTTACCGGAGAAAATGCAGGAGCATATGCTGGCCAGTATGCGTAATCATCTCGAAACGATTAATAAGATACTGATGCAATTATCGGCCGGTGAGATGGACGAGGCGGCCGATACGGCAGAGCAAAATTTGGGCATGAGTTCATTGGATGACCATGGCGCGGAGCATCTTGCCACGTTTATGCCTGAGGCGATGCGTGTAACGGGTACCAGTATGCATCGTGCGGCCAGTCGTTTTGCGTTAAGAGCGCAAGAGGGAGAAGTGCTTCCGGCCTACGCCGCCGTGCAGGAAATAACGGCGGCCTGTGTCGCTTGTCATGCTGCCTATCGGATTCGTTAAACGCTCATTTTGTCACTGTTTTGTGATACTAGTGTTTTTTATAGTGTTTGTTGTGTTTATCTTTATTAGCGTGTTTTTTCTTGTGTTTGTTTTTCTTCAGCTTGTGCGGCACGTCCTTGTGCCGGGCAGCGCGCCAGCTGTCATTTAAATGATTGGCGGATTGCCAGGTGCCACGATGGTGGCGAAAATAACGATTATTGTGGAAATAAATTCCGGGCTGATTAAGAACGAAGTAAGCGCCTACGGCTGAATCAAAAATAAGGTCATGGCCGTCATGTTGACGTCTGTGGCCATGATTGTTTGGCGAATGGCCAACGGAGTTATGCTGATTATCGTGACGATTATGGTGCTGCGCTTGGCGGAGCGCGTGAGGGATGTGGTCATGATGTGCGGGTTGCCAGTGCTGGCCTAACTGGTTGGAAAACTGCCAGCCATTATTGTAAAAACGCAGGAAGTGGCCATTGGAAAAATACACGCCGGGGGTGTTAATAACGATATAGGCACCCACGCTGGAATCGAAGAACAGGCTGTGGTTATGGTGACGGTGTCGGTATCCATGTCGCGGCCCATGAGGCGGAGCAGAATGGGTAATGATGGTCGGGGACGTGGCTAGATGTTGCCCACCAGAGGCTCGCATTGCGTTCTCGCCAGCACATCCACTAAGCGGAATAAGAAGGATTATAAGAGAGAGAATGGCTAACTGACGGTAATGCTGGCGGTTATTGCGGTTATTGCTCATGGTAACCTCCGTGCCTTTTGGGTTTTATACTGGCTTATTAGTGTTGCCCCATATAGTAGGGTTTTAGTCGGTTATTGCGTACCTCACTTACACCTTAAGTGGCACCTTAGTAACAACCTAGTCCCTCAAACATTAACGTGACCTGAACCAGCGTTTGCGGAGTGTGTCGAAAACACGGTTGGGGTACCACACTTTGCCCAGGCTGCCGTTATAGCGGGCCAATGCACGTTGAAAATCCCCTTTTTCGCGTTTGAGATAGTGTTTGAGTATCGTGCAGCCGAAACGCAAATTGGTACGCACATCAAACAGGTTATCCCCAGCCTCTGGAATCTCTTTAAGCCAGAAAGGCATAATCTGCATTAAACCCCGGGCGCCGACTCGGGAAATCGCCCAGCGATCAAAATTACTTTCAATATTAATGACCGCCAACACCAGTTCCGGGTCAAGATCAGCCCGTTTAGCTTCATAGTGGATGTTTTTCAGCAAATCGAGCCGGTCCGCATCATTAGGGACACGTGTCTTAAGTCGCGTAGACATGTCCATGAGCCATACTTCGGCCTCGAAGCGATCTGTGAAACTATCAGAGTCGCCAATTGCCTTGACCAACACACCGCGTAAGTCAGCATCGGGTCGTTCCTGAGTGGCTGCCAGCGAGGTGGCGGTGTTAAATAACAACACCATGGCAATCGTAAGGCACAATATTCTAAGGAATACCCTAAAAATATTGCGCCGAGAAAGGTGGCCAGATGATTGAAAATATTGAGAAAGTACCATGACGATTATGTCGTCTGAGCGACTTTATCCTTGAGGAAGGCGATCACATTTGCCAGCACGACTTCCTGTTTGTTGGCATCGTTTCGGCCCTTGTATTCGATATTGCCAGCATCCAGGCCACGCTCGCCCAATACCAGACGATGCGGTATGCCGATCAATTCCATATCGGCAAACATCACCCCAGGACGCTCTTTACGGTCGTCCAGCAGCACCTCAAACCCTGCAGCTTTCAGCTCGTCGTACAAGGCATCTACCGCCTCGCGCACACGTTGGGATTTGTGCAAATTCATAGGCACGAGTGCAATTTGGAAAGGGGCAAGGGCATCGGGCCAGGTGATGCCATTATCGTCATGGTTTTGCTCAATGGCCGCCGCTACTATGCGCGAAACACCGATGCCGTAACAGCCCATGGTCATCACGGTGGCCTTACCCTTTTCATCCAGCACCGTGGCTTTCATAGCCTTGGCGTATTTTTGACCAAGCTGGAAAATATGGCCCACTTCGATACCGCGTTTGATCGATAGCGTACCCTGGCCGTCAGGGCTGGCATCGCCTTCCATGACACTGCGTAAGTCCGCCACTTCCGGTAAGGCTAAATCGCGTTCCCAGTTAATGCCGAAATAGTGTTTTCCATCCACATTGGCACCGGCACTGAAGTCACTCATGGCCGCCACGCTACGGTCGACGATGCAAGGTATTTTGAGGTTTACTGGCCCCAGTGACCCTGGGCCAGCGCCGATCGCGGCGCGGATTTTTTCTTCACTGGCAAATTCCAGCGGAGTGGCGATTTGCGGCAATTTTTCCGCCTTGATGGTATTGAGTTCATGGTCTCCACGAACCAGTAACGCCACTAACTCGCCATCCGCTTCTTCGTTGGCGAGTACCATTAAGGTCTTAACCGTTTTTTCGACAGGCACATCAAACTGCGCCACCAGCTCATCGATGGTCTTGGCCTTGGGCGTGTCGACTAGTGTCATTTCGGCAGAAGGGGCGGCGTGCTCACCTGCAGGTGCCAATGCTTCGGCCAGCTCCACATTCGCGGCGTAATCGCTCTCGCTGGAAAAGGCAATGGCATCCTCTCCCGATTCCGCCAACACATGGAATTCGTGAGATGCGTTGCCGCCAATGGAGCCGGTATCTGCCTGTACTGGGCGGAAATCCAAACCCAGTCGGGTAAAAATATTGGTGTAGGCCGTAAACATGCGGTCGTAGGTTTCTTGCAGAGAATCTTGGCTAACGTGGAAAGAATAGGCATCTTTCATCAAAAACTCACGAGCGCGCATCACCCCAAAGCGAGGCCGTGTTTCATCACGGAACTTGGTTTGGATCTGGTAAAAAGTAGCAGGGAGTTGTTTGTAAGAGCGTAATTCACGGCGACACAAGTCCGTAATGACCTCCTCATGGGTTGGGCCAAAACAGAAATCGCGATTGTGGCGATCATGCAGTCGCAGCAATTCCCCTCCATATTGCTCCCAGCGTCCGGACTCCTGCCAGAGTTCAGCAGGCTGAATGGCAGGCATGAGCAACTCTTGTGCCCCGGCACGATCCATTTCTTCGCGCACCACGGCTTCCACCTTGCGCAGTACGCGTAGCCCCAAGGGTAACCAAGTGTAAAGGCCAGCGGCCAGTTTACGGATCATGCCCGCGCGCAGCATCAGCTGGTGGCTAATAATCTCCGCGTCTGCCGGGGTTTCTTTTTGAGTAGCGAGTAAAAACTGTGAAGTGCGCATGGTACCTACTATTGTCTTAGGAATAATGGTTTACAGCGGTGAATTGTAGCGGGATGCGGCGCCTAAGCCAATTCGGGGCACCGTCGTAGCCCATTTAACGTCGTAGCTCATTAGTGATAGAGCGGCTTTTTATACTTAAGGTTTACTATAACCAGACGATACTTGTGGCATCTATGAGTGTCCGCCCCTCCCGCTATTGTGCGCTCACGTGCGAGCCGTAGAAGGAGAATACGTAAGCAGTGACCGATATAAGATTGTTTGAAAGACTTACGATTGAAGTAAAAGGTAACACTGCTTTTTTGTCACGGTCATTACTTATAAAAAGGTTCGCATGAAATTACGTTGTTTTCTCTCTGGTCGTCACGCCTCACAGGCCTTTGGCTTTGTGTTTATTTCCACGTTTGTCTTCACGTTTGTCTTCGCGATGCTCCCCGCACTGGCAGTTGCCGACAATTATTTTGATGCCCTTGAAAGTGAAGTGTCCGAAAATAGCGCCAAATCTTCCAATGGCGATAGCAAAGGCAGTAACAATGACAGTAACAATGCCAGTAATTATCTCGATACGCTTGACGATGAGGCGGATTCAAGTGCTCACGTTCCAACCGGTATGCATGACGCAATACCCGGTGAGGCTTTAGCAAAATTGGGAATGCTTTTGCAGAAGAAAAAGCCCACGACTTTTAAATATTACGATCAGCTTAATGCGGCTGATCAAATGAAAATTCTCAAAATTTATCAAGCTGGCAGTGACAGCCAAACGCAAACGTTGTCGAAAATCCGCAAGCGTGTGCTTGACCTATACTTCCAAAGATAAGCCATTCGGCGTAGTTGGAATTTAGCATTCATTATTTCTGTTGTAACTATAAGGTGACCCATGAAACATAAAGCCTCTCATTTTACCCGCGGGATTCGTAATGCCGTCGTACTGTCTGTTTGCTTGCTGGGTGCGACCAGTGCACAGGCACTCGATGTCAATATCACCCAAAATCTTCCTTTTTTGGAGGTGCATTACAATAAAGATCTGGTGCGCATTCAGAGGATTCAGGATCAAACTCACGTATTGGAAGGTGGCTATACTAAAACCTCACGAAAATGCCCACCGTTTTGTATTCAACCGCAGCAGGTTGCACCGGGTGTGACTACGGTAGGTGAGCTAGAGCTGCTGGAATTTATTGATAAAAAACATGAGCTAGGGACGGGTATTGTCATTGATGCACGCACACCTTCCTGGCATAAAAAAGGCACAATTCCGAGCTCAATAAATATTCCCTTTACAAACTTTGATGCCGATAAATCTGATGCTGTCCACGCTGAGGCACTAGCGAAACTGGGCGTAAAGAAAAAAGGTCAGCAGAGCCCATCATTCATGGATAGCATCAAAGGTATGTTTTCAGGCGATGATTCAATGGCGAACAGTAAATATGACTACAGTCGCGCCAAAGACATATTGTTATGGTGTAATGGTATATGGTGTGGGCAGTCTCCTCGCGCCATTAAAGGATTGCTCGCATTGGGATACCCCGCCAACAAAATTTACTATTATCGTGGTGGAATGCAAGCATGGCAATCGCTGGGGTTAACGGTGAGTGTACCAAAGTAAAATGGCATTATACTTATTGGCACAAGCTTAAGCACCCACAGCCAGGCAATAAAAGTCCGTCATCACAAAAACATATTCTAGAGTCAGTTCGTTTGAGAAACAGACGAATTGACTTCAGATAGCGCCTGAACCGATGGTTGAGGTTTTTGCACAATAGCGTATCTTTTTCTAGAGACTTTTTAGCCACTAATAAGCGCAACGCACCTTTTCGGGTGTGTTCTCCCGTTTCACTCCATTCAGTTCTATAACACCTGAGAAATAATGATGTTGATTCATCAACAAAGGACTGTATTGCGTGCAGAAATGTTGACAGACTTATTGCGGTTGCACAAAAAAGGATACCCTGCATTCAGAAAACGGGGTAAATTTATCCCTGCGGCGGACGCTCCTGAATACAGAGTATCCTTTTCTACTGATCCATTAGTAAACCTTCCGTTTAGGTGCGATACATCACTTCATGTCCTGATTATATTTCTAATAAGGTAGTGCTGGACAAATCAATTTTTAGAAAATTTATTTGTTATCAATAATTGACTATTTTGTGATGAAAACGTGAAGTTTAGTTTCCATTCTGTGCCGAGCTTGTTTGCTTTTCGATGTTTATTTCTCTGTTGAGTCGTTTATACGGACTCTATCAATAATTTAATTTTTTAAAAGGAATGGTGCTATGCGAATTCGATACGCAGGGTTTTTAGCCGTAGTAGTAAGTTGTTTCTTTGTTAGTTCTGTTATGGCGTCTTCATCGTCAGAGTCCGAGTCACAGTCGCCGGAATTCACGGATGTGTTTGTGTTCGGTGATAGCTTGTCTGACACTGGGAATTTTGCTTCAATCAATGGCCCTTTTCCAACCCCCCCCTTTTTCGGTAACCGGGTCACAAATGGTTTTACGTCCGTTGATATATTGGCGCAATCATTGGGGTTAAGTGTTGATGCATCACTGTATTTAATTGGCCCTGCCATAGGAACTAATTACGCCGTAACCGGGGCGCGGACTGCTGGCCTTACCGCTATCGATCTACCGGCTCAAATTGGAGCGTTTGCCGTGAATCAGGGCGGCGTTGCACCTGCGGACGCATTGTACATCGTCTTTATTGGCGGTAATGATGTGCGTGATGCACGTGATTCTTTATTTCTGATCAACCCTCCCCAAAACATGGCCGAGGATATTGTTGATGCAGCGGTAAACGGAGAGATTGAAGGGATTCAAGCACTCATTACCATGGGAGCACGCACTATATTGGTTGTTAACGTGACAGACGTGGGGGTTATACCAGAAACAGGTCTAATCGCTGCGCAAATCCTGGATAATCAACTGCCATCACGGACCAGTGAATTAACCCGCCGCTTCAACGCAAATCTAAAGCATCAACTTAAATCATTAAGACGTAACCTGGACTCTCATCTCGATGTTGAATTGCGACTGTTTGACCAATTCGATGAGTTTGAAGAATTGTTGGAAGATGCGACTGAATTCGGCTTTAGTAATACCACGGAATTTTGTTTTAGTACGGTGAATTTTATCTTTAACCCTGATTGTAACTTTGGCGCCAGTTTTAATCAGTTTGTGTTTTTTGATGAAATCCATCCAACAGCCCGGACCTATTCGATCATTGCTAAAGCGTTAATCGAAGAGGTTGAAGAATTTGAGGGAATAGAAGACGAGGACGATGAAGATGAAGATGAGGACGATGAAGATGACAAGCGACATGACGATTAAACGTTAGTTTATTCTTGGTTGGTGATTGAATAACATTATTAGTAACAGAAAGAACCGTAAGACAGAAAAGGGGATTACATTTTTATGAAATATGGTTATCGTATACTGCTGCGTTCCCTGTGGGATCGCCAACAACCAGGGCAGCCAATTACTGTCTCGATAAAAGCGGGATTGGGTGGGGTTTTGGCGATTAGCCTGGTGGCATGGTTAAGCTATGTATCAGGTAACCCTTGGCTCATGGCACCCTTTGGCGCAACCTGTGTATTGCTGTTTTCGGTGCCTGCCAGTCCGCTGTCTCAACCCGTTAATGTGATTGGGGGTCACCTGGTGTCTACGATTATTGGCCTGACGTTACATGCATTTTTGCCTGTGGAATGGTGGAGCCTGGGCTTGGCCGTTGGCTTGTCCATTGCCGTTATGGCAATGTTACGTGTAACCCACCCACCCGCAGGTGCCGATCCACTCGTGGTTATGTTTGAGAACCCTGGTTGGGAATATGTTATTTTCCCCGTTGCATTGGGTAGCCTGGCACTGGTGTTGATGGCGTGGGTATTTCATCGCTTACCTCCACGCATTGACTACCCAAACTTGGGATCGAAGTAGTGTTTCCCCTAACGTTGCATAAAATAGCGTACTTTGAGCATGCCTCAGAAGTGGTGCAGTTACTTATGGTTTGAGGCCGTCAGCGACATGGATGTCGCTGTCGAGCTTACCGGGATTCATTTATTAAGGAGTACGCGTGCCTCAAATCATAAGTGACCGCACCACTTCCCTTAACTTTGGCACACTATCAGACCGAAAGTTAACATGCTTCTGGATCTCACCAGAAATGCATTCTAGAAACAGATCAATAATGACCGATTTATGCTTTACTAGTAGTCTATTTATCGCTTTTCACATTTAATTTATGCAACTGTAAGGTCTCCTCGACACTTTTTAGTCACCTTCCAGTTACCCCCTCCCTGTTACTCCTAGCCACTCCCAGCCACTCCCAGCCACTTCCCATCACCTCGTTTGCACATACCGTAGCGGAAGGGAGTGGTCATTGTGGGTAGCATAAACCGCAGATCCACAAACCACACGCAAAGGTGGGTTTGTGTCTTGTCCACCTTATACAGAACAGGGTAGCGAGAAAATCGTCGGAATGGTGCCATATCAGGATGTGTCCAAGCAGACATTATGATGGATGAGGTGGCTTTTGGCGTAGTAAATGGTGCAGTTGATGGCAACCGCTCTTCCGTTCCAAACAGACTGTAGGGCTTCCAGGATAAGGCGTGCGCGGGACGATAATAGGCTCCGATATCCCATAGCATTGCTGGCTCTTCAATGGGATCAGGCATGGCTTTATCGGCCAGTAAATTAATATAAGCCATTTGGTAATGTGTACCTGTAGAGATAATCAACTTCCAGTTAAACGGCGAAAATGGCTGTGGCATGGCATACACCTGAGCCGCCGGTAGTTTCTCACTCGCGACATAATTTTGCGCGATATTTTCGGCCTGCGTCTTTAAGAATACCTGTAACCCACTGTAACTGATCAACAGCACTAGTCCGACCTGAGCAGACCGGGGTGACTCTTTGATGATGGCGGTTGCCAGCGCACAAGCAAGGATTGCAGTAAAATAAGGGTCTATAACAAAGCTGACACTGAGTGCCGGGGCGAATGATGACAATGGCGCAAACACCTGAACGCCCCAGCTGGTGATGAGGTCAGTGAAAATGTGGCTGAATATACCCAGCGCACAGACAAATACAAATTCACGAAACTGGCCACGACGTCGCCAAAGCGTGGAAAAAACCCAGGCCAATGCCATTGCCCATAACGGAAGCAATATCAGTGAATGGGTTTCAGCCCGATGCCAGTCGGCAATAAACAGCAATGGATTTATCCAGGCACTAATGTAGTCGATATCGGGAAAGGCGGCTGCAATTCCACCGGCATAAATGCGAGTTTTAATCGGCAAGTGGTGCTTAAGCGGTTGCCTGGGGGCGGTAGCGCGGGCCGCGACAGCGCCCAGCAGGACATGGGTCAGTGTGTCCATGAATTAGTGAACAGATGGATGGAAGCAGGGAATGCCTTGCACTATCTGGGCGCCACGTGTTGCTCTATGAAGACGCTTGGCCAGAAATTCGCGTGTGCGTTGTTGATGCGCCGAGCTATCGTTTATCCAGTGTACAAGCGTGGCCAGATAAATAGACGTCAAGGCGATTTCTTCCAGAATGCGAATGAGATCTGTTGTTGTCGTTGTTGTTGTTGTTGTTGTTGTTAATGATTGCGCCGCTTCGCCAAACCACTGCACCGTACGGCTGATGCGTAAGATCCCCTGTATTTGCAGATGAATATGTGCGGGCTCCATTTTGTAAAGCAACATACCGGCGGTCAATTGGTGGTGCGGAGCCAACGTATCGAACCAGCTCATGATGATGTGATGCAGGCGCTTATGCGTGTCCAACTCGAGAAAACCAGGCGTCTCCACGGACTGTAGCATTGCGCGGTCGGCACGGTCGAACCAGGCCTCAACCAGATCATCTTTCTGTTGGAAATGGCGATGAATATCTTCCAGTGTAATATTCAGTTCCGTCGCGACCTGGTGGAGCCGTAGCTGTTGCCAGGATTGCGCCTCCGCGAGATGTAAGGCGGTGTCCAGAATGCGGGTAGCTTGCTTTGAATAGGTAGGCATATGCTAATGACCATAGTTGATTTTGATGCAAAACAGGCCGCTTTCATTGTTTATTTACGTCGCTCATTCACAGACAGTTTTTTCTCACGAGGATTGATATTAACGTTATTCGATGTTGATCACTGTTAATACGAGTGCTGATGGAATGCTTTGATCGGCTATGGCGCGAGTCATGGAGTGAATGCCCGTTATAAAAGTATAGTCTGAACTACTGGCGGTGGTGGAATGGTTTTCCAGAATGCCCAGGACTGGTACAGGCCAATAGAAGCCGCGCATGTCGTTAAATCAGTGTACTGATTAGCCGGTCACGGAAAGCGTTTGTCTTGACCGAAATTCCGCCGGTGTGATTCCGGCGACTTGTTTAAACTGTTTAAAGAAATTGCTGGTGTCTGTGTAACCGAGTTTATAACCAACTTCAGCAATGCTGTGATTGTCTAGCTCAATAAGTTGCTTGGCCTTTTCAACCTTTAACTGAATAAAGTAGTGCTTTGGGCTATGCCCCGTAGCCTGTGTAAATCGCCGTAACAACGTGCGCTGGCTGAGATGGCAGTGCTCGGCGACCAGTAAGATGGAAATATTTGAACAGACGTGTTTCGAGAAAAATTGTTGTGCCTGAGTGATAACGTGATCGCCATGGTTAAGCTTTGGGTAAAACCGCTGGTAATAAGATTGAAGTCGTCCCTTAAGGTCGAGTAAAGCATAGTCAGCGACTTTTTTTGCCAGAGAAAAGCCGGCAAACCGAGCAATGAGGTGCAGCGTTAAATCCTGAAAGGCGTAAAGACCAGCAGCGGTGACAATGTCTCCCTGATCAACAACCATATCGGACTTGTTGACGCTTTCAATCCCTGGGTAATTTTTTTCCAGTTCATCACATAACAACCAATGGGTGGTCACTTGTTTTTCCTCAAGGAGCCCAGCATTTGCCAGCCAAAAAACCCCAGCGCAGGCAGCCACAATCGTACTGCCCGAGAGATGTCCCTCCTTTAATATCGAAAGTGTTTCAGTGTCAGAGAATGAAGGCAGTTGTCTGGACAAACTGGGTGGAACAAAAATAATGCTCTCCGTGCCAGTGCCAGAGGGGGAAAGCGTTGGTTTTACGGATGGTGTTGTGGGTGGTGTTGTGGGTGGTTTTGTAGAGGGTTCCTGGCAAGTGAATAAATGTTGCTCGGCTTCAAAATTGGCAATCGTAAAAAGGTCCTGGATGCCATATCTTGCCGACGGCAAAGCATCCGGGTAATCAAGGATATGAATGTCGATGTGCGGTGTCATGCTGTCCATAATAGACCATTTATAGTCTGTTTTGGACATTATTTTAAGGGTTTCTTCCCCGTAATATCTTTCCATCAATTCAATTTAAAGAGGATGCCGCGATGGAAAACACAGCACTTATTATTATCGATATTCAGAATGACTATTTTCCGGGAGGGGCAATGGCGTTGGAGCAGCCCGAGCAAGCGGCGCAAATAGCCGCAAGATTACTGAGTGAGTTTCGAGAACGAGAATTGCCTGTCATACATATTCAACAGGAAAATATTAATCCTGATTTAGCGTTTATGTTGCCAGGAAGTGATGGCCAGAAAATTCATAAAAGTGTTGAGCCTTTGGCGACGGAACCCTGTTTCATTAAACATTACCCCAACGCATTTTGGCAAACGGAATTGGAGGCGTACTTACATGAAAAGGGCATAAAACATATTGTGATAGCAGGCATGATGACGCATATGTGTGTCAGCGCCACAACGCGGTCCGCCATGGAAAGAGGATTTACGGTAACGATTATTCAAGATGCGTGCGCAACCTTGTCGCTATCGTTAGACGGGGTGGAAATTCCTGCAGAAACGGTGCAAAGAACAGCCCTTGCTGAGCTGACGTTGCTGGCAGCCATAAAACCATTGCAGGGATTTCTTACTGAACATAAAAAACCAATGATTTAAACCGTCATTCCGGCAGTTTTTTGAGCCGGAGAGTCCAGTGGCGTTTATCAGGTCAGAGTCGCTGGATCCCGGCTAAAAACATGCCGGGAAGACGGGTTTTATTAAGTATCATCAAGTCATCAATAAACAATTTACACCGTCATTCCGGCAGTTTTTTCGGGCCGGAATCCAGTGGCCTTTATTAGACCAATTAATGGTGTTAGACCCATTAATGGAGAAGTAGAAAAGGATACCCTGTGTGCCGACTATTTTGCTTCGTGAGGGCCTAAGCTCTCACGAAGCAAAAGCATTAGGAAAAAATGGCGTTTACGTTGAGTCCACCGTCGATGGTGTATTCACTGCCGGTGATGAATGAGGCATCGTCGGATGCCAGGAAGGCGACAAGGTTTGCTATTTCTTCCGGTTGACCAAAGCGTTTAAGGGGGACTTTGTTTTGCATGGCGGTGGAAAATTCAGTTAATTCTGCTTCGGGCATTCCTGTTTTTCCGAATATTGGTGTTGATACAGGCCCAGGATTGACTGAATTTATTCTGATCTTTCTGGGTGCCAATTCTGTAGATGCTGTTCGTGTGTATGAATTCAGGGCGGCTTTGGAGGCGGCATAAATCGATGTGTTTGGCATACCTGTGTAGGCGTTGATGGAGGAAAGATTGATGATTGATGCACCCTCATTCAAGATGGGAAGGAACTTCTCAATAGTGAATACGGCACCTTTAAAGTTAATGTCCATCGTGTTGTCAAAGGTTTCTTCTGTACTTTCTCCAATGGGGGTGGGAATGAATATACCGGCATTGACGAAGAGAATGTCCACTTTTCCATATTCAGTTTTTACGTGTTCGACCAGGTCCGCAATGGCTGACAGTTGAGCCACGTCTGCGACCAACCCTTTCACACCTAACGCTTTTGCGGCTTCCTCGACCTTTTCGGCTGATCTGCCCGTTATGATGACATTGGCACCTTCCTGCTTAAATTTTTTGGCCGTTGCGTAGCCAATTCCACTGTTTCCACCGGTGATCAGCGCTATTTTTCCATTCAAGTTGTTCATTACATTGCCTTTTATTGGTTGGGTTTAATGGTCTTTCTTTACAATGTGTACCGCTCGGTAAGTTTTGACAATTTATACCTATCGGTACATAATTACAAGAAGATAATGACATTTTTAAGGGATAAATAATGAAAGCAGGCCGTCACCGATCCTTTGACGAAGACATTGCCCTTGGCAAGGCGATGGAGGTATTTTGGACGAATGGATATTCGGGTACGTCGCTGATTGATTTAACCCAGGCAATGGGCATTAATAAGCCCAGTTTGTATTCTGCATTTGGTAATAAGGAAGCGCTGTTTAAAAAATCGCTGGATATGTTTGTCCAAAAATACGGAACCGTCCACGCCAAATATCTGTTTGAAGTCGATGTATGCTTACACGACAGGCTGCAGCAGTATTTAACATCCATCGTTAATATGGCCACCAATCCACAGTTACCAGGCGGTTGTTTTGTCTGTAATAGTACGACTGAGATGAGTGGCGAATGCGTTCCAACGGGTGCTCTTCAGGCAATCACAAAGATCAACGATTCTACAAAAAAAAATCTACTTAATTTCTTTGACGCTGAACATTTAAAAGGCAATCTTCGCGGTGATAGCTCACCCGCAGTATTGGCGAGTTATCTTTTAACATTACAATTCGGGTTGGCGACAATGGCGAGATACGGCGTTGCCCATGATGAGCTTAGTGATGTGATCGCACATTCCCTGACGGTGGTTTAAATGAATAGCAATGATTAACAATGATGAACGTTCGTCGAGGGATATAATGCACCGTGCTATGTGGAATGAGTGGAATGAGTGGGATATGTGGGTTGAGTGAGTTGTGAGAACGAATCCTGATGCCTTGAAAACCTTAGCCCGGAAACTCTACTAATACTCTTAATCCTCCGTGTGTTGATTTATGAAGCGCAATAGTGGCATTGTGCAATTCTATAATGCGTTTTACGATTGACAATCCTAATCCATAACCCGAAACATCACTTTCATTGCAGCGATAAAACCGCTCAAATACCCTTTGCTGTTCCATGTCAGGGATGCCTGGGCCGCTGTCATCAACGCTAAATAATATTTGATTTCCGGTCTGGCTGATGGTGATTTCTATTTTTCCATTTGTTGGCGTGTAATTAATGGCATTTTCGATGAGGTTTCTCATCAAAATGGGGATTAATCCTAGCTTTGCTGAAATGATGAATGAATTTTTTGCATCCAGACTTATATCCAGGTTTTTATTAACCGCCTTGGGGGCTTGATTAGCGATAATATATTCCGCCATTTTAGTGAGGTCAATTTTTTCGGACTTTAAGAAACTTCCGCCTGGGTCCAGGCGAGAGAGTGTTAACAGTTGTTCTACGAGTGTGGAAATGTGATTGATTTCATCCGATATTTCATCCATTGCTTCTTTACGAGACTGATTATCTTTGGCTTTAATGGCCAGTTCAGAATGAATTTTTAATATCGCTAAGGGGGTGCGTATTTCATGTGCCGCGTCGGCGGTAAATCGGCGGATATTTTCAAATGCTCTATTGAGTCGGAGAAAAAGGTGATTGACTGCGGATATAATTTTATCGACCTCAATAGGCACTGCACCGGAGGGAATAGGTTGTAGATCATCCGGTTTTTTATGGTCAATGTCATTGGCGATTCTTCTCAGTGGTGCCATTGCTCGGCCTACGCTGTAATAGATGATGAGTGCAATAATGGGCAGAATAATCGCCAGGGACGTCATGTAATGGATGGCGATAGTGTGAGTGAGTTTGTCTCTGTCAATGTAGTCAGCCATTATTTGCACTTGAATGCTTTTGTCTACATTCGATATGGCAAAAACACGCCGTTTTTTTTCATCGTCAAGCACTAGGTCGGAGAATGTGTTTTCATGCTCGGTCAGTCGGTGTTCAGGCGCATTACTTGAACGCACGGCAAGGACGTCTTCTGTTAACCATACTTGGTAATCAATTATTTGCTCGTAGATATTTTCATCCATCGAAAAGGTTTGTGGTAACTGATTTTGCCCAGGGTTGATATGTTTGTTATATTCTAATTGTTCATACAGCTCATGGGTGCTCATGTTGAGTAATATTTTTGCTAATTGCTCGAGTTGAGCATCAAATAACTTTCCGACTTCACGCTGAGTTTCATAGTATATAATGATGGAACTGAGTGAACAGATTGAAAGTGAAAATGTAATTAACCACATTAATAGTCTGCGCTGGATGGAGTATTTCATTGATAACCATCGACGATATAGCCTACACCGCGAATAGTGCGTATAAAATCCCGCCCAAATAATTTTCGGATATTGTGAATGTGTACTTCCAGTACGTTGCTTTCAATTTCATTTTTCCAGGAATAAAGGCTTTCTTCCAGACGCGTTCTGGACTGCACTCGTCCGGTATTTTCCAAAAGCTTTTGCAGTATAATAAAGCAGCGCGTTGGCATGTTGATGATTTTCCCTGCTTTACGAACGGTCAACGATGCCGGGTCTAACTCGATGTCGTTGAAATTAATGACGGTAATCGTTCGCCCAACAACACGACGCGCTAATGCTCGAATACGAGCACTCAATTCATCCAGGCTACAGGGTTTTATGACATAGTCATCCGCGCCACGGTCCAGTGCGGAAATGCGATCATCAATTGAATCTCGCGCCGTTAGAATGAGCACGGGTAACGAAAAACCATCTTGTCGCAGTTGATCCAATACATCCAGGCCAGTAAGTCTAGGCAGTCCTACATCGAGTACTAACACATCATACTTTTCATCATGAAGCGCACTTAATGCAGTTTGACCATCTTTTACCCAGTCAACCGCATGCCCCTCATAACTTAATCCTGTTCTTATACCTTTCCCTAATTTATTATCATCTTCGGCTAACAGTATTCTCATATTTCCCCCTGTCGATATAAGTGTTTAGCGAATGTTGTGTTACCAGAACGTTTGCCAGTGACTATCGAGGGGGCGGTGGTTATAGACCCGTCTCTATGCTGCTTTCGGTTAATCATTACAGTAAAAGTCCTGTTCAGTCAGTATGCGCATTGGATGGTTACATATTCAGCGCAGCCCAACAATTAGGAACCTTCCCTGTAATAAAAACAGGCGACCTTGTTGTGAGGTCGCCTGTTTTTGTTCAAAAGACTTTAAACTCAGTAATTACCCTAGGGTAATATTTGATACGTTGTCGACATGCCGGCAAGTATGTGATCGGAGACATGGCAGTGGAAAACCCATTCTCCCGGGTTGTCGGCTTTCATATCGGCGGTAATCATGGTTGCCGGTAACAGGTTTACGACATCAGTGCGTGTGGCGACGTCTTTTGCCCCTACCGTTACTGTTTTGCCATGCCAATGTGGAGTATGCAAATCAACTTCATTCCCCATACCTAATACGTGCCAACGAACCTTGTCTTCGTTGTTTACGATAAATCCCTTTAGGTTACCGAAAATATAACCATTAATTGAATGCATTAACCCAGGCTCTGCACCGCCCAGCTCATCAAAGATAAAAAAGGCGGCAACAAACTCTTGATCAACTTCTTTTGGAGAGCCATCTGGCTTTGCCTGCCCTTTGCGAGTAATAATAATCGGCCCTAATAAACCTGCATTTGTTTCAGCAGGCTCATTAATGTGTGAATGATACCACCATACTTTTGAACTCAGATCTCCCTTTGCCGGACCACTGCTTTTGTCAGCATGCCACTGGTAGTCGAAACATGCACCTGGTGCTACTTGTGCACCTGTACCGGGTGCGGTTCCTGCGTTTACACCATAGTAATCTGCACCTTCATTATCTTTAGTATAACGAAATCCGTGCGGATGCATACCCAATGCGCCCGTAGCGGAATTATTGCAAAAATGGACAATCACAAGGTCTCCCACTTCGGCGCGTATGACTGGTCCAAGAATACCCAACCATTGGGGCTGTACTTTTTTGGTGGTAAAGGTTGCATCGGTATATTCTGTATAACGTGTTTTATTGAATGTATGGCTGTTAGTCCACGGTTGTGGTATTGCACAAGGCGCCGGTTGGCCCATGCAATTGACCAGGTTTTGGCCGCTTGGTGCGTAATCCCATACGATATCTTCAGCCGCAACAAAATATTCCCGCGTCGCTCCAAATGCTGTTGAGCTTAATGTGACGCACATTAAAAAGGCAAAAACTCTTCTTTTCAATACTGAATGTTTTGATTTCGTCATTGTTCTCTCCTAGTCGCAATAATTTGGTTGGTTAATGTACATAACTAGCCAGCTACAGAGGTCTGTTATCAGCTGCCAGTGAGAAGGTATATAATTTAGACTGCCAATACATTAACGGAACATTAAGGTTGCCTTAATTTTAGGTTAACGAATTCTTGTTTTTTCTGAGTGAATTATTAAGGGAGCTTAAACTAGGGAAAGTCAGTTGGATTAGAGAAGTCGGTACATCAGATTACAGTGAAGCTGTCAGGGAAATCATACGAACAAAAAAAGGGGAACCAGAACGGCTCCCCCTTTTTACTGTGTGTCACTTGACCGGCGTAGAGTTGGTGAATCGAATGACCGATTGATTTATTTGACGACAGATGCGCTGGAAACGAACAAAATTTCGTCAAAAGTACGATGCAGGCTTTTGCTGTTGAAGTTGCGCATGACGGCGGCATCGGCCCATTGCACGTTGTCTTCGTTTTTAACTCGCATCATGGTGGCGGCAATCCATATGGATTTTCCCGCGCCAGTATCGACATTCATGTAGGTGTATCCTGAGGCATGCAACAGCTCTTTGACGACACCTTGCTTGGGCATGCCTTTGGCAGCATCCATAGCGGCTTGCTGTTGAGGATTCAGCGGTTGGCCAGTGGGGGCCGTGGTTTGTTGTGGTGTAGCCGTTGGCGTAGCGGCAGGTGTGGTGGTCGGCGGTGTGTCTGTGGAATCAGAACAGCCGAGCAGACCGAGCAGAGCGGCGCTGAGGGCTAATATGGAAAGTTGTTTCATGAATGTATCCCCTTTAAATTTAACGTTACTTTATCACAGACTAAGGGATTGGGGCAGGGGTGAGGCCGTCAAGGGCTCTCTGGGGTGAGAATGACCATCGGAATATTACCCAGGTTACCCCCTGAAATCATTGAGATTATTGTCGTGTCGTACGATTTCTTCGTGCAGGTTATGCGAAGCGCATGGACAGGTCGATGGCGCGTATGTTTTTGCTTATGCTACCTACCGATATGAAATCCACTCCGGTTTGAGCAATGCCCTGCACCGTATTCAGGGTAACGCCACCGGAGGCCTCTAGTTTGGCGCGTCCAGCGGTGGTCGCGACGGCCTGACGGAGTGTGTCGTTATCCATGTTGTCCAGTAACAGCTGGTCTGCGCCAGCATCCAGTGCCTGTTGTACTTCATCGAGGTTTTCGACTTCCACTTCTACTTTCAAGTCGGGTTGTTGTTGTCGGGCGCTAGTCACCGCAGCGGCGATGGAGCCTGCGGCAAGAATATGGTTTTCTTTGATGAGAAAAGCGTCGAACAGGCCCATGCGGTGATTCGTGCCGCCGCCACACACAACAGCATATTTTTGCGCAGTACGCAGGCCCGGCAGGGTTTTACGAGTATCGAGAATCTGTGTGTTGCTATTACTGCTACTCATCGCTTGCACAAACTCACGTGTGCGGGTGGCGGTGGCTGAGAGCGTTTGCAGCAGGTTTAGGGCGCTACGCTCACCAGTGAGTAATAGCCGTGCGTTTCCCGTTAAGGTACAGAGGGTTTGGTTGGCAGTAACGGCTTCGCCATCACTTGCGTGCCAGTCAATAGTGATAGTGCTGCCAGGGGCATTTTTATACGGGGTACTGAGCTGCCGAAATACGTCGTCAAACCAGGCAGTACCACACAGCACCGCATTTTCACGGCTAATGACGGTGGCCTTGGACTGGGCCTCGGCAGGAATTAACAAGGCGGTGATGTCACCCCCGCCCACGTCTTCGGCCAGTGTTATTTGTACCAACGACGTCAAATCGGCAGGCAGGGGGAGCTTGCTCATGGGTTAACTATCTCGTTTCAATACCAGCAGGCGATAGGTTTTGTAACGTTCAAACACGGCCTGGGTTCTGTTACCGGTGAAATATTTGTATTTTTGCTTTTCGATTTTTTTGCCTAAAAACAATTTGAATATTGCTTTTATAATGCCCCAGGTGCGTGGATAATTTTCTGTTAAAAAGCGGTTAAGTGTCTTACCCGCAGGGACTATTTTTAACATTAACGCTTCGTCTAACAACTTTATGTTGGGGCTGACCAAATGTGTAATGTCTTCGTCCTGTACTAGGCTGAAGGGGTGCTTTTCCAGCTCCTCATAAAATGTGCTCATTTTATGACCGCCGCCAAAGCTTTTATCACCGGGCTGGCCATCACCAGCATGTTCTGTTTTGAAAAAATCACAAATGACGATAACACCACCGGGCTTGATTATTTTCGCTAAAATGGGAAACGAGGCAGCCATGGGAATGTATTGATAGCTTTCGCTGAAAAGTGCGGCATCGTAGCCTTCGCGGTATTCATCGACGGGGAATTGCTCGAAGGTGGCTTCAAATAACCTGGCGGGTTTACTGGAACGCTCGGCCAAACGCTTGCGCACTTGTTCGGCTAGTTTGGGTGCGGGAACCAGGCCGTCGGCCACGAAGCCCCGGTCCAGTAACTGGCCAAGAATATGGCCAGTGCCACAGCCAATGTCGATGACTTTAGTGCCGCCACCAGTGCCACCACCATTGGCAGAGGGCAGGGCATCGATAATTCTGTCGGTGTAACGCTGTTGCGCTTCGGCCACATTGGCAAAACTCAAGGGTATGTCATGTTCCCACAATCCGTAGTGCAGGTCGTTAACACCGAGGATCTGCTGGCCGAGCACCAGCCCCAGTTCTTTACTATTCATTTTGTCTTTTTTTGCGGAAGTGCTCACGGCTGAAGTCTCACTGCGTTTGTTGTTGATAATGGCCAGGAAATCTCAGATTAACGGTTGTACCTGAGCAAAAACGGCACCGTAGTGGGCACCGCGCGGCTGATAGTAATGGCTTAGCGGCCAGCAGACAAGCTGCGTGGCATTTTGTACTAGGCTTGGTGTTACACTCGTGCCGCGGTATGGGCGTCGCAGCGGTCAGTTAAGGGGGTGACATGTTACTGTATTGGTATCTTGCAAAAGGTAGTTTTTGGGCTGTGAAATTGCTGCTGTTCTTCTTTGTGGTCGCGGCACCGGGTTTACTGAACGGTGCTATTGCTGATCCTTCGACATCTCTGAGTCTCCGCCATGAGCCGGTCCAGCCTCTTTTTTATCCTTCTGGGCTGAATCCGGAAAAAATCACGTTGGGTGAACGCTTGTTTCATGACCAGCGATTAGGGCGAGAGAGTCGAATGTCCTGCGCGACGTGTCATTCTCTGGAAAATAACGGTATTGATGGTCTGACCAGGTCAATGGGACGAGACAAACAAGGCATGTTGCTCAATACCCCCACGGTATTCAATAGCAGCCTTAACCATCGTCTGTTTTGGGATGGGCGGGCACACACTCTGGAAGCGCAAATCAACTTTGTGGTCGAGGGAATACAGGAATTTGCTACGCAATGGCCGGTGTTGCTCAATAAGCTCAAACAGGATGCGCAATACCGCAGGTCATTTAGTCATATATACTCAGAAGGTATTACTGCGGCTAATGTGCGCAATGCCATTTCTACCTTTGTACGTAGTTTGATAACCATCAATTCGCGTTTTGACCGCTGGTTGTTAGGTGATGTCAATGCGATCAATTCTGAAGAAAAGGCGGGTTATCATCTCTTTAAAAAATATGGCTGTATCGCTTGTCACCAAGGGCGAAATGTGGGTGGCAATATGTTTCAGAAGCTCGGGGTATTTAAAGCATTTTTTGGCCACGATAAACACGCAAGGTCTCATTTGGGGAGATACAACGTAACGGGTAAAGAGCAAGATAAACATGTATTTCGAGTGCCTTCATTACGTTTGGTGGTGTTGACGCCTCCCTATTTTCATGATGGGTCGGCTAAAACACTCAAAGATGCAATAAAGGTAATGGCGGAATACCAATTGGGGCGGAACATTTCGGAGCAGGATATCGAGAGTATTATTGCTTTCCTCAAAACCCTGCCAGGAGAATATAAGGGACGCGTATTGTCTGATGGCGCCACGCAAGATGCATCGTATAAAAACACGGACGATCCAGAATGAATTATCAAGAGAGAGGGCTGCGACGGTGGCTACTATGGCTGGCAGTGGTGGCTGTGCTATCAGTCTTATATACCCACTCTCAAACCGATATGCCGGAGCAACATTCCCGTATTACCGACAATTTGCACCAGCTTCGCCAACTCGATATCACTTTGAACCAGGACTTCCTGAAGATTCGCTACGGCTTGTTGCATCACTACGACTCTCTGGTGGACAGCATGAGAGAAATCATTGTTGTGCAATCTCGATTGGATGTTGACTTGCAAATGTCGGAATTGGGTCAGTTAAACGAAATCAGGTTGCATCGCCAGTCTGTGCGAGAGGTCTTTGAGCGTAAAGAGCGTTTGCTGGAAAAACTTAAGTCGCAAACTTCCATACTCAGAAATTCATTGATTTTTTTACCCGTCGCCACTGCACAGGTGTTAGAAAAAGTCCCCGCCGGGGAAGGTGGCCGTCTGCTACGGGAATATCTCACTAGTCTGGAACGCCACAGTTTGATTTATTACATCACCAGTGATGCCAGACAGCGCCCCCGCGTCACAGCAAAATTACAACAGTTACTAGCGCTGAAAAGCAGGTTACAAACCCGGTGGGACAGACAGCTGAACGAGGGTGTTGATAATCTCGTGGGTCATGTGCGCATCGTGATGAAGCAAAAAACAATGGTGGACTCAATGCTTCATGCACTCATTGACCTGCCCACCGTTAAGCAATTGAATTTGTTGTCGCGCGCCAACCAAAACTACTACCAGGAAAGGGCAAGCCTGGCCAATGGTTATCAACTGGCGCTATATCTTGTGTCGGTACTGTTGCTGGTTTATGTGGGGTATATCCTGCTTAAATTGAGTCGATCCGTGACTGAACTGGAGGTCGTGAAATCTGAATTGAAAAGTATTATTGATAATACCGTAGATGCCATTATTACTACTGATGAAAAAGGTCTAATTGCCCATTTTAATAATGCCGCTGAATCTATTTTTGGTCGCACGGCCACTGATGTTATTGGCCATAGTGTCACCATGTTGATGTCTGCAAAGTATCGACAGCAACATCCTGGTGGGCTCGGTTATCTCGCCACTGGCGAGGCAAACTTGATGGGGGAAAATGCAATACTGGAAGGTCGGCGTAAAGATGGTTCCTTTTTTCCATTAGAGCTTGCGGTCAATGAATTACGAGTCACAGACCAACGCATGTTTACGGCCATTGCGAGGGATATTACAGCGCGAGTAAAGACTGAACAGAAATTGGCAGATTACCGCGACAGTCTTGAAGAGCAAGTGAAAAAGCGTACTACGGAGTTAGAGCTTAGTAACCGGGAGCTAGAGTCCTACAGCTATTCTATTGCGCATGATTTGCGGGCCCCGTTGCGTGCTATTGCCGGCTACAGTACGATTCTTCAGGAGGATGCCGGTGATAAGTTAGATGCCGAAGATATGAGTAATTTTGACCGTATCGTCGCCGCCACTCATCGAATGGAAGGATTGATCGCTGATATTCTGGAGTTGGGGCGTGTGAGTCAAACCAAAGTGAGGCTTGTTGACGTTGATCTCACTGCCCTGGCACAGCATACGATTGAGCAACTCTGTACAGCCGGTGCCGGTAAGGATATTGACTGGCAGATTCAGGAAAACCTTACGGTATTAGGTGACGAAAAATTGTTTGGTTTGCTCATTGAAAACTTATTGGGTAACGCCGTTAAATATTCCAGTAAAAAAACTCAGGTATGCATTGAGTTCGGTGCAGTATGTATGGATGGCAATGAAACTTTTTTTGTGAAAGATAATGGCGCGGGATTTGATATGCAATACGCAGACAAATTATTCGCCCCCTTTCAACGCCTGCATGCAAGTGCTGAGTTTGAGGGGAGTGGCGTTGGTCTTGCCACTGTCCAGCGCATCGTTGACCGACACTATGGCAGAGTGTGGGCTGAAGGAGCCGTCGACAAAGGGGCGGCTTTTTACTTTACCTTTGAGTTACCCTGTCCGTTGCCTTAGTCTTAGACCTAGCCCAACTGGTCATCCGCTATCCGATATTTCGGGTCTTCTATCACGTTAACTTCCACCAGATCATCTGCGGTGTGCAGTAATTGCCGACATTCATCACTGAGATGTCGCAAATGCAAGCGTTTTCCGGCTTTGACGTATCGTTCGGCGAGGGTATCTATGGCTTCCACGGCAGAATGGTCGTAGACGCGGGAATGTTTGAATTCCACCACGACATCGTCAGGATCATTTTTTATATCAAACAGATCACCAAAATTTTTCACCGAGGCAAAAAACAGCGGGCCATGCAGCTCATAGACTTTGCTATCCATGCCATCGACATTTTTATTGTTAAACGAAATAACCTGGAGGTGCTTGGCGTGTTCCCAGGCAAAAACCAGCGCGGAAACAATAACGCCCACAATAACCGCAATGGCCAGGTCGGTGGCAACGGTGACACCCGACACCAGAATCAATACGAAGGCATCGGCGCGCGGTACTTTTTTCAGGATGCGGAAGCTGGACCATTCAAAGGTGCCGATGACCACAATAAACATCACACCAACCAATGCCGCGAGGGGGATTTGTTCGATAAGGCCGGAAGCAAACAGAATAAAGGCCAGCAGGGCTAAGGCGGCAGTGATACCGGAGAGGCGTCCACGACCACCGGAGTTTACGTTGATCATGCTCTGGCCGATCTTCGCGCAGCCACCCATGCCACCAAAAAAGCCCGTGGCGATATTGGCGGTGCCCTGGGCAACACACTCTTTATTGCCCTGGCCACGAGTTTCAGTCAGTTCGTCGATGAGGGTGAGCGTCAGCAGTGATTCAATCAGGCCAATGGCCGCAAGGATGATGGCGTAGGGCAGGATGATCCACAGGGTCTCCAGCGTAAACGGCACCGTGGGGATATGAAATTCGGGGAAGCCGCCCGCAATGGAAGCAATGTCGCCAACAGTTTTGGTCTCAAACCCTAAGCCGATGGCCAACAAACTCACCACCACAATGGCCACCAGCGAGGAGGGTATGGACTTAGTGAGTTTGGGCAAATAGTGGATAATCGCCATGGTGAGTGCCACCAGAGCCAGCATAACCCACAGGGCATTGCCGCTCATCCATTGCATCACCCCTTCGGCATCGGGGGTCTGAAAGCTCTTCATTTGCGCCAGGAATATCACAATGGCCAAGCCGTTAACAAAGCCCAGCATCACCGGGTGCGGCACCATGCGGATAAATTTACCCAAGTGGGACACCCCGGCCGCGATTTGAATAATGCCCATTAACACCACAGTGGCAAACAGGTACTCCACGCCATGGTCAGCGACCAGCGCCACCATTACCACCGCCAAGGCACCCGTTGCGCCAGAGATCATCCCCGGTCGTCCGCCGATACTGGCGGTAATTAACCCCACCATGAAGGCAGCGTATAGCCCTACCAGTGGGTCTACACCCGCCACAAAGGCAAAGGCCACCGCTTCAGGGACTAGGGCAAGGGCGACGGTGAGGCCGGATAACACATCATTTTTGATGTTGCGTGAAGGCGCTGCGTGGGGTTCAAACATGGAGACCTCAAGAAAAGTGTTCAGCGAAAAGGCGGCGGATTTTACCGCAAATCAGGTCTTGGTTGTACCTCTGTACCGATGTTATCGCGCATATGCAGTGGTTGGTTTGATCTCATAACGCCAAAAAGTGAATGCATTTGCAGGGCATTGATAAAACACCTGAAAAGCATAGGGGAATATAAGATATCAATCAGGTGTTAAAGAATAGTTCCAGATAATTAAAGTGCTAGTGCCTTTCAGACGTTACCTTCCATTATTAGAGGCATGGCCGGAACGGCTGCCGTGTCAGATCCCTGTTTTGGAATGGCTGACCAGCCAAGACAATGCAGTCAAGACAACGCCGTCAAGACAATGCCGTCAAGACAATGCCGTCAAGACAGCCAAGCAGAAAGACGGCTTAGCGCAGTAATCAATATTTTATCCCTGAATTAATGCAACCTACTTGGGTTTTGTACTTTGAGCGAACAACCGACATCGGCCACCACCCCTTTTTTATTGCCACGACTGCGAGACTTTCCCTTGTGGGCGCAGCTCGTGGTGAGCCTGATTTTATTGTCAGGCGTAATCGCATTCATCGTTGGCGAAATGATCCGGGATCGAGAAATGACGCGGTTATTTGACCGTACCCAGGTACAAGTAGAGCGGCAACTGTCGCTACTGCGCGATGACATGGTCAAAATCCTGTCCCGGCAGGAACCACCAACACAGAGACAAGCATCACTTAACCAACTGCTGAGTCATTTTTCCTCCCTGGTTTTACGCATTGATCATGTGGAGGTTATCGACACAGAAGAGCAACGATTAATAGGCTGGCGTCGTCCTGGTGCATCGTCCTCCAGACAGGTTCCGCTGACGATGATGTTGCAAGATAACGATAAACCTCTCGGAATGCTCCTGGCAGGGTGGGATGCCAGTGACACATACAAGATGATCGAGCAGGATATCTCGGAAGCACGATACCAGATTTTCATTGTATTACTGCTAACCGCAGGCGTGTTGCTGTTTTGGGTGCAAGTGCTGGTGTCCCAACCATTAAACCAGATTAAACAACGTTTATTATTGCTTTCCGAACAGGAAACATTGCCCATGTCATGGTGGGCGGCCAGAGAATTTCAACAGTTAATGGTCGCCGCTAACCGTATCGATGAAGTGACAATCGCCAACGACAAACTGGAAACGGAGATGGAACGGCGAAAAGATGCAGAAGTCGAGTTGCTAAACGTGCGCGACGAAGCCCTGTACGCCAATCGCGCCAAGAGCGTATTTCTGGCAAACATGAGCCACGAGCTGCGCACGCCGCTGAATGCCATTATTGGTTACAGTGAAATATTGGAAGAAGAATTTCGTAACAATGAGCAAACCGATTATGTGAAAGACCTGGAAAGAATTCAGCAGTCGGGACGCCACTTATTGGTGTTAATCAATGAAGTGCTGGATTTATCGAAGATTGAAGCCGGTAAAATGGAACTTCATCTGGAATCTTTTCACCTCCATGAAATAGTGGAAGCGGTAGTGGTCACCGTAAACCCGATGATGGAAAAAAGTGGCAATACCATCAACATACAAGGGGTAGAATCGATATTACCGATGCGTGCCGATGTCACCCGAGTGCGCCAAATTCTCTTTAACCTGTTGAGCAACGCCATTAAATTTACTGAAAATGGCGAAATCATCCTGTCAGCAGAGCATAAAGTCAGGAAAGAGGTTGACGGTGTACAACTGTTGGTCATTGATTCCGGAATAGGTCTGAATGAGGAAGATATCGAAACATTGTTTATCCCCTTTCAGCAGGCAGACGTATCGACAACGCGAAAATACGGCGGCACCGGACTGGGTTTATCCCTGTGCCGTCATTTGTGCAAAATGATGCAGGGCGACATCTGGGTGGAAAGCAAGCCCGGACAGGGCGCTACATTTGGTATATGGCTACCCCTCACGGTGAATACGGATGTCAGCGTTGAAACGCCCATCGTCAGCTCAAAGAGAGCGGACCCAAAGAACGTCCGATTATCCGCCGATGTCCTGCGTCTCGTCAAAGGTAATAAAGAACGCCGAAAACGCATCGCCACCGTATTAACCATTGATGATGACCCAAACGTCGTAGACCTGATGGCAAGAGTGTACCAGCGCGAAGGTTTCCGGCCTGTCTCAGCCTCCAATGGAAAAATGGGCATCGAGTTAGCACGGCAACTCCGGCCAGATTTAATCACCCTGGACATCATGATGCCAGGCATGGATGGCTGGACAGTCCTAAAAGCCCTGAAAGAAGATCCGGATTTAAAAGACATCCCCGTCATCATGGTCAGCATTGTCGGCGATGGCCCAGTGGCCCTAGAAGTGGGGGCAATGGCATCACTCACCAAGCCTATCGCCTGGGATAAACTCCTGGACCTCACACGTAGCGTCGTGCGCGAAGAAAATATCGCAGGTTGAGGGGTAAAGGGCTGGGGACTGAGTGCTACAGATTGAGTTTTGAGGTTTTTTTGTAGGTCATGTTGCGAAGCTACATGACGCGACAGCTCAACCGGGCACATAGTTATCGTAATAAGAGGTTTTGTCACGTAGCGGCGCAACTCGACCCCCGAAATTTGATGGTATCCGCGTCGGGTTACAGACTACCCATTGAAAACCGTTACCAAAAACACCGTTTGTACTGTCCCTGATTCTTATTCTCCGATTTTGAGTCTGGAGAGCGTTCAAAATTCCGTGTCAGATTTGATTTAAATTTCCAGCACGCCGTCGAGGCGACCTTCAAAATAAATACTCAGTTGAGACAGTGCCTGACTCCAGTTCTGGATCGGCATTGTCCATTTCTCC
>NVUB02000131.1 GCA_002401775.2 Ectothiorhodospiraceae bacterium | reverse complement strand
TACAAGTGCAAGGTACGGGTGCAGAAGACCCGCACTAACCTTTCTCTGCGTCCTTTGGGACCTTTTGCGTTTACCACTCCCAAGGTGGAAATAACCTGTCAGGTAACTTCGTAACCTGACCTACAGTAGGCCCGTGCTATAAGTACAACAATTGGCGGTAATACCATCTTTTGTAGGTCAGGTTGCGTAGCTACCTGACGCGGTTGCTAAGCGCCGGGTACAAGTGCAAGGTACGGGTGCAGAAGACCCGCACTAACCTTTCTCTGCGTCCTTTGGGACCTTTTGCGTTTACCACTCCCAAGGTGGAAATAACCTGTCAAGTAACTTCGTAACCTGACCTACAGTAGGCCCGTGCTATAAGTACAAAAATGGGTGGTAATACCATCTTTTGTAGGTCAGGTTGCGTAGCTACCTGACGCGGTTGCTAATTGCAGGGTACAGGTGCAGAAGACCCGCACTAATCTTTCTCTGCGTTCTTGATATTTTTGCGTTTACAACACCTAACGTTCAACATTAATCGCGCCGAAGCTCATCATTAATGGCGATGGGTGTCGGATATCGTTTAACAATCACATACGATGAAACGATAAATGTCAGTAGTGCCGCGAGTTGAATGAGAGACGAAGCCTCGCTACCAATAATATTTAATTCCAGCGCCAGCACGGCGATCAGTAACGAAAACTCACTGATTTGTCCCAGCCTTACTCCGATTTCACTCGATCGCCCCGAGGATTCTCCTGACTTGCGCAGCAAGATACGAAACACTAATGGTTTTATCAATAAGGCGATGCATGCCAGAACAATGGCGGGGAAAAACACATTCAAAAGCATACGCAGGTCAAAACTTGCGCCTAACGCAAAAAAGAAAATAATCAGGAAAAAGTCTCTTAACGGTTTCAGACTTTCGCCAATGAACTGCGATATGGGATTGCGGGCAAGTGCCACGCCAGCCAAAAAAGCCCCGATTTCTGTGGAAAGCCCGACACTGGCGGCGAGTTCAGCAAAACCCAGGCACCAGGCAATGGTGAGTAAAAATATATATTCCTGAATTTTATCAAAACGTGCAATGAGCTTAATTAATACAAATCGTTCCAATAGGTAAGCGAGAGCAATTAAGCCTGGCAGTGCGGCAATGCGCAAAACAATTTCCAGCCAGGGTAGACCATTCTGGTTTGCTGAGAGCCCCGTCGTTTGCGCCATTGTTTCCAGTAACAATAAAATGATAATGGCGATGATGTCCTGTATCAGCAGAACACTAATGATAAGTTCACCGGTGCGCCGATGGTGAAGCACCGTGGTTGGTAAAAGTTTGAGACCGATAATAGTGCTTGAAAAAGTGAGGGTGGCACCAATAATCAGGCATTCGATCAGTTCAAACCCGAATGCCCAACCGACTGCGGCACCCGCAATGGCAAATAACAAGGAACTCAGCCCGGTTATCAACGTGGTTTCCTGTATCAAAGGAATAAGCTTTGCGAGGGGTAAGCTCAGGCCAAGCAGAAATAACAAAAACATGATGCCGACATGCGATATTTGCTTGATCAATACCGGATCATTGACGAGGCCAAAAACGGAAGGGCCGAATAGCACACCCAGTAAGATATAAGACACTAATAACGCTTGTCGGGCATACAGTGCGACAGTGGCAGCGACGGCTGCACCGGTGAAAATCAGGAATATAGTGAAAACCAGTGGGTCATTCTGCATATGACTAAAATATCCTGATGACGGGATTATTTTTTCTGAATGGCTTTAATGGGCATTTTGCCGTTTGGCACCCAGAAAAACAACGTTGTGTGGTCATTATAAAAATGATTATGTTTAATTAAAAAGAAAAAATGACCAGAAAGCTCTTCCTCTTACCACGTTAAATTTCCAATTGTGGCAAACGATTTTTAAGTGCATCTAAACAGTCGCCATCGATGGCTTTACCGCATTCGGCATCCATAATTTCGAGCGCCTTTTTCACCGGTATTGGACCACGGTAAGGGCGGTCAGCGGTAATGGCATCAAAAATATCGGCAACGGTAATAATGCGAGTATCTAATGGAATATCGTTGGCTAGTGTTCCATGCGGGTAACCCGTTCCATCCAGGCGTTCGTGATGAGCACCTGCGATTTTGGCCAGTTTTTCAAAAGGTTTTAGGTGCAGTAATATTTCTTCAGTCAACCCTGGGTGGCGTTTTACTTCGGCCCATTCTTCGTCCGTTAATTTTCCGGGTTTATCCAGTATGGCGTTGCTGACGCCCAGTTTGCCGATGTCATGCAGTAGTGCACCGCGCCGTAACCAGCGGCGCCGGTTTTCATCAAGGCCAAACTCTTCCGCTATAGCGAGAGTATACATCGCAACACGAGTGCTATGGTTGGCCGTGTAGGGGCTTTTAGAATCTACCACCATACCGAATGCCTCGGTAATATTGTCGAGTTGGCGATCATCTATATAGAGGGCTTTCTCAACAGGCTCCAGGCCAGTAATAGTGTTGTCGATGTTCTCGTTGGAAATTTCATTCCAAAATGCACTGTCGCCTTTTATGGCTGAAAATGCTTTTACAAGATCAGGGTCAAACCAGGTTCTGGTGCGCTTCTCTACTTCGTCAATGGCGGATTGTTTACCTCCTACCGCATAAAAAACATCAATCACCTGAGCAAGTAAGGCAATTCTTGAATTAATCGGGATGCTGGATTCAGCAATATGATAGGGTTTTCCTTTGCCATTCCAGTGTTCGTCCAAATGGCGAATACCATTGGCAATGTTTTCATTAAAACCTAATTTACGTGCAATGTCTGCTCCGCGCTCGCAGCGCGTTGTGACCAGTTCTTTGGCCAGTTTTTCCCCATTGGCGGATAAATAGAGTAGTTTTTTGAGGCGTTTCCCCAGGCTTTGCCCTACGCCAACATGCTCAAAAACAAACTGAACAATATTCATTGTTTTTTGCGGGTCGACAATTTTAAAATCACGCTTAACGCTGCGCTCGTCACCCCCATATAATTCACACAATCTGGCGGCATTACTACTGCACCCGGCATCCTTTAACAATAGTGTGTAATACAAATCCCACAGCGTATCCCTATCCAGTCCTATTTTGTGGCCAATGGTCATGCCAATCCAACAACAACGCACACAATGGCCCGCAGGTTGGCCTTCGGTTAAGTCCAGCGCATAACTGAACGCACTAATGACTTCCGACATGAGCAGTTGACCGTTTTGCGACGGAGACTTTTGTGTTTTCTGTGTTGTGGGCGTTGAATTTTGGGAAGTGCTGCGCTGCATGGTAACGAGGTCTCGATAGCTAGACTGATCATTATGTAGCGACCTGATTAATACTTTCTTGATGGTGATGCGCACTACTGATTTATCAGCCGTGGCAGGCAATCATTGGGCTTCGTGATTGTTTTTAACCCAGGCGTTGTAAACGCAAAGGCCGCAGAGACGAGGAGAACGTAAAGAACACCCTTTCTACTGATTCATTGGTCGGTAGGGATGTATGAACACAACGTAACTCTACACAACTCTACGTAACTCTACGCAACTCTACGCAACTTCACACAACTTCACACAACTTCACACAACTTCACACAACTCTACGCAACTCCACACAACTCTACGCAAGCCCCCAAATAACAAATTACCGTCATACCGGACTTGATCCGGTATCCAGGCGCGGAACAAGAAAATGGTGGGTTATTACCGACGACGGGTATATATGAAAAGGGCACCTTGCATTCAGAAGTCGCCGTAAAGCCTTTCCTGCAGGCTCAACCGCCGCATCCCTGTGGCTGAAGCATTCGCTATGCCAGGCAATTATTGGGCTTCGTGATTGTTTTAGATTGGGTGTAGTAAACGCAAAGGCCGCAGAGGTGCAGAGAACGTAAAGAAAAATCGTTTAATTTTTCTCAGTGTTCTTTGCGTCTCGGCGGTCTCTGCGTTAATTCCCAGAGTGTTTATTGAGCCTCGCGGGCTTGTTTGATGGGGGAAATATCAGCACTTAATGGCTGCTACTAACCGGTATTGCGCATTCCGGCCGCAATGGCATTGATGGAACGTAATAGAGGGTTTAACCAGTTTTCCCGTTCTTCATCACTTAATGATTCATCGCGGTAGCGTTTCAGCAACGTTAGTTGAATGTGATTTAACGGGTCGAGGTAAGGGTTTCGGCGTGTGAGGGATAGCTCAAGTACCGGGTTTTCTTCCAGCAATTTTTTTGCACCGGTGATATCGAGCAATTGTTTTACGGTGCGGGAATATTCTTCATTGAAGAGCTTGTAAATGCGTTGTCCAGTGGTTTTTTCAACACAAAGCTTTGCGTATTCTTTGGCAATATTAGCCTCGGCCTTGAATAACGCCATTTGAGTGTTACTGAGCAAAGCGCGGAAAAAAGGCCACTGTTGGTACATGGTTTGTAATTGCTTCAACCGTTCCGGGTCGTCTTGTCGCCATTGCTCCAGAGCGGCGCCAATGCCGTACCAGGCGGGTAGGGTGTGGCGGGATTGTGCCCAGCCAAATACCCAGGCGATAGCACGCACAGAGGTTTTGGCCCGGTCGCCTTTTTTACGGTGTGAAGGACGGGAACCGATATTCATTAATGCAATTTCGCTAACCGGGGTGCCTTCGTAGAAATAATCCAAAAAGCCTTCGGTTTTATCCGTGAGTTGGCGATAGGCTGCTTCCCCGGTACTGGCCAGTTCATCCATAATCGCCAGGGAGTTACCGCATTCTGGTTGCGTGGTCTGTACCAGGTTGGTGCTGGCTTTGATGAGACCCGTTAGCCCCATCGTCAATTCGTAAACAGCCGTTTCCTGATTGCTGTATTTAAACGAGAGCACTTCGCCTTGTTCGGTAAATTTTATCTGGCCGTGTACGGTGCCTTCGGGTTGCGACAAAATCGCTTCATGGGTTGGGCCACCACCACGGCCGACAGTGCCGCCGCGCCCGTGGAACAAGCGGCAACGCACACCATGTTCATTGGTCAGTTGGGTAACGCGTTTTTGTGCATCGTACAAGTTCCATACTGAGGCGAGAATGCCGCCGTCTTTGCACGAGTCGGAATAGCCGAGCATAATTTCCTGCAAGTTACCGACTTGCTTGAGCATGGCCGCATAAGTCGGGTTTTCCAGTAATTTGCTCATCACCGGTTCAATATGGGTAAGATCTTCTATGGTCTCGAACAGTGGGGCAATACGGATGTCGCACTGGGCCACACCGTTTTCAAAGCCTGCCAGGCCGGCAAGGCGAGCCATCAACAACACTTCAAGTACGTGGCTGGCTTCGTGGGTCATGGAAATTACATAACTACCAAAGGCTTTTTTGCTGACCTCGTTGCGCATTTTCACCATAACGCGAAACACTTCGAGGGTTTCTTGGGTTAATTCGCTCAGATCTGCATGTTGCGAATTGATGCCAACGGGGTCTTTTATCGCGTTGTCCAATGTGGCAAGGCGGGTCTCTTCATCGAGGGATAAATAGTCGATGTCGATTTGCTTGAATAATTCGGCGACAGCTTCACTGTGGCGTGTGGATTCCTGGCGGACATCGAGCCGTAAACAATAGAAGCCGAAAGTTTCGGTCAAGCGGATCAGGTCTTTAAGCTTGCCATCGGCAATACGCTTGTCTCCATGACTAATGAGTGAGTCATAAATGGTATTAAGATCAGCCAAAAACGCCTGTTCACACGGGTAACGATCATTAGTGTGTGTGTCGCGACGATCTGTGCGGTCTCGTAGATTGTCTTTGAGAGTGACCAGATTACGCTCTAACCGGTAGCGCATAATGCTGAGCTTACGACGGTAAGGTTCATGACGAAACCGTTCCGGTTTATCAGCGAAAGCATTTTCGACAAATTTTTCATCCTGCGTCAGGCTTTCCCGCATGGCATCAGTGGGTGTGCTGAGCTTGTCAGAATGCGTCAACAGATCAATGAGGTCAGGAATACGGGTAAGGTATTCCAGTAAAATAGTTTGCGATTGCAGGCGCACGGCCATGACCGTCGTTTCTGCGGTGACATTGGGGTTGCCGTCTCGATCACCCCCGATCCAGGAACCAAAGCGCAAGAAGCTGGGAACCGTAATTTTCGGGCTTCCGTCCTCATTGGTTCCGCACACACGCAATGCCGCATTTTCAAAATTCCGGTAGGTATTGGGAACCGCATCGAATAAACATTCGTTGAAGTAGGCGAGACCGTAGCCAATTTCATCTTTAACGCGGGGTCTCAAGACACGCACTTCATCGGTTTTCCAGAGGATTTGAATCTGGCTTTCCAACTTATCAACGAGTGCAGCCTCCTCGGGTTTGGTGAGCCGGGTGTCACTGAGTTCTTCATTGGTGATAAAAATACGGCGCTGGGCATCCATAATGGTGCGGCGTTTAGCTTCAGTGGGATGCGCGGTAATGACCGGAATATAGGCCAGTTGGTCGAGCAGTGATTGCAGTTGCTCGTGGGTAATTCCTTTGTCGCAGAGGTCGCGTAGCGTTGCATCGAATGACCCTGTCCACAGCGTGTCTGTGTCGTCAATCTGTCGCAATTGTTTGCGACGTTGGTGATGCTGATAAGACTCTTCCGCGAGATTAATAAGGCTGAAGTAAGTGCTAAAGGCGCGCACAATGTGCACCAAATGTTCGGAAGACAGGCCTTCGATGAATTGGTTGAGGCGACGGCGTTTGGACGGATTGTCATTTTTTCGCAAGCTGATGTAGCCCTTGCGAAGTGTTTCCACGGCAGATAGGACATCGCTGCCTTCCTGCTCGTGCAATATATTGCCCAGCAATGTACCCAGCAATTTGACGCGGGTGCGTAGCGCTTTGTCGTCAGTCTTAAATTTCATGGTGTAAAGTCCAAATCTGAACATCCTGTCGTGGCTACCTGTAGTAGATATCGAAGTGGGTATTGATGACAGGACGCCTAATTGTTTATCGTATTGTTTATCGGTAGTTAAGTCCCCAGCGCGTATGGCGCACACTCCGTTATGTTTGACCCTGTTGAGGTCAGACAATAGAGGCCCAAAGGGCAGAGAGCCGGCGATTATACCTGATGTTAATCGCTTTCAGAGTCTTGACTTGTTGATAAATTTAGGGTAGCCGATTTTTTTGGCGTTTCGAATAACACAATTTAACGAGGTAGATTTATGCGATGGTTGGAAAAAATTCCGCTAATCCCACTATTATTGGCGGCCATTTTTATGGGGTTAGCACCCTTTCGGCCAGAGCCGCATTTATGGGAAAAGTTAACGATGCTATTCAGTGGCAGTTTGACGCAACCATTGGATATGTTTGATTTACTGCAACATTCGGCCTTGCTGATATTGGTTGCTATAAAGCTTGTATTGGGGCGCAGGAAAGAAGAGTTGTCGCAGTAATACGGGTGCCAATCTCCATCGCAATACAAAAGCCCCGCAGTGCGGGGCTTTTGAGTATGGTTCGGGATGACCTATTGTGGTTGTTACCGAGTGTTGAATCCGAAGTAATTTACCCTAATGTGGGTGGATTAAATGGTCTAGCTGGTCAGGCATCGTGCCGCAAGAGTTGTGCTCGTCCATCCCGCAAGATTTTGTATGGAACATGGCATAAGTAGGGCACCAGCCAATAATGCCAGACAATAGTGGAAAAACGCCGACAAGTGGTAAAATCGCAAACCACAAGCTGACGGATTCTACGGGATAGAAAAACCAAACACTGACCATACCGGTACCGACGATAATTCGTACAGCGCGATCAATCAGACCAATATTTTGCAAAGCATCGCTGGATTGCAGTGACTTATCGATAAGTTGGACCATAAAACACCTCCATAACCCGACTTTTAATGGAAAACCTAGCAGCCTAAGGTTACCCATCAAATTATTAGGACTGTAATGCAGACTGCTTTGTCCCTGTTAGTAGTCACTGTGAGAAATTTGTTTCCCCAACTCTTCCCTGGTTAAGTTTTACATGTCATCCATGCACCGCCAGCGAAACGTTTTACCCCTGTGACGTCGTATCCCTTTTTTAAAGGGTTAAATAAAGCGTAGACGAGGAGAGACTCCCGGCTACCTTTTTGCTGTTGAAAAAACTAGGGGGAATATAAAAGAGATTTATGCATTATTATTGGGCATCACCAATGTCGATGCTCATAAAATGAAAGAAAACAATGTGCTATTAAGCGGTTTTAAAATAGTGATATTTATATTTCAAATTAAGATATAGGCGATCCAAAAAAAATACTTTGAAAATGTGAAGTTGGTTGGATTTAACGCTGCTTTTTAGGGTGGGGCCAACGATGTTTTTGGTGGCTGAGCGTACTGTTGAAGTTTGTTGTAATGACACAAAATAAATATGTGAAATTGAAAAGCAGGATTTTAAAGTAAAATTGCGTTTTTATTGCAATATTTTGAATGTTGTTGTGTTTTGAATTGCAATGGCAATAACAATTGTCTAAAGTTGCGGGGCAATGCACTAACCAACACCGGTAGTTGTTCGTTTAAGCTTAGATTGAACTTAGATTGAGCTTAGATTGAAAGGCGACTCTCTGGTGTGTGTCTACGACAGAAGTTTACCCGTAGCGTATAAGTAGTGTGTTGAGCGAAAAGCGTTGTTAGTCAGCCCGTTAAAGGAATAAGAGGTTTAGCTTATGCAAACAGGAACCGTTAAGTGGTTTAATAATGCGAAAGGGTACGGGTTTATTGTGCCTGAGAGTGGTGGTGAAGATGTATTTGTTCACTATTCAACAATTGATGGTTCAGGATTCAAAACCCTGAAAGAAGGGCAACCTGTACACTTTGAGGCATTAAGCAGTCCTCGTGGTATACAGACGACACGTGTCATGGGGCCGGAAGGCGAGCCAAAAAGCCAAAACTAAATAATAAGCTCCCGGAAAATATTATTGCATTAATTGTTGCATTAATTGTTGCATTACTTGTTACATTAATGGTTGTGTCGTTAATCGCAATGATTGTCCTTATTACTCTCATTGGGGATGGCTTAATGACGTGCAGTACTTGTCAATGGGACGACTCCCAGACGTGGCAGTGCTCAACGGTAAAAAGTCACATGTGATCCATTGATGACCACTAGTGCTATGCCCGCTGTCGATGACCGTCAATCGATGACCGTCACTCTATGGTTACGAGCAATAACGGCGTTTCGATAAGTCGCGAGTGAATACGGTTTTATACCGAAGCTATTGTATTTGGTTATAGGCAGACTCAAAAACCTTATTTAGTCGCGGTAGCGTTTCAATAATCCACCGTAGGCGTCAATGCGACGGTCGCGTAAAAATGGCCAGGTTTGGCGGACAGTCTCACTGTGCGTGAGGTCTAACTTCGCCACAACGATTTCATCGGCTTTATCAGAAGCCAGAGCGATGATTTCACCTTGTGGCCCGGCTATAAAACTGGATCCCCAAAACTGAATCCCCGAAGGTGTATTCCTTTTCTGGGCAGGAATTTCCTTTGGGAATGGTGCTTTGGGTGGTGGAGTGTTCGTTGTATTACGGGTGGTTATGCCAGGCTCAAATCCGATGCGATTACAGGCCGCTACGGGCAAGCCATTACAAATGGCATGTGATCGTTGTACCGTCAACCAGGCATCGCATTGCTTTTCTTTTTCGATATCGGTGTCTTGTGGGTCCCACCCTATTGCGGTTGGGTACAGCAATAGTTCTGCTCCAGCCAAGGTCATTAATCGAGCCGCTTCCGGGAACCACTGGTCCCAGCAGACCATAATGCCGAGTCGACCTACAGACGTGTTAATGGGTTGGAAGCCTTGCTTTTCTGATTCGTAATCGCCGGGTGTAAAATAATATTTTTCGTAATAGTCCGGGTCATCCGGTATGTGCATTTTTCGATACTTGCCAATGAGCCCACGTTTTCCATCGAAGACAACCGCCGTATTGTGGTAGAGACCAGGTGCGCGGCGTTCAAAAATTGAGGCCACGATGACGATATCCAGTTCGGCGGCGAGTTGAGAAAACCGATCAGATGTTGGGCCTGGAATGGTTTCGGCGTAGGCAAAGTTATCAATCAATTCTTGTTGGCAAAAATAGCGCGTTGAATGTAATTCTGGCAATAGAACCAGATTGGCACCTTGTTGAGCAGCCGAACGAACTCCTTCTATTGATTTTTTAATATTGTCAGAGGGCTCATGATTGCAGGCGTGTTGCACGAGGCCAAGTGTCATCGTTTCTTTCATCGGGGGTTTCCGGGGGCGTGGCGTCGTCATTTATCGTCTCAGTACGCTTTTAGTGTAAGGTTTTATGTAAGGCTTAATGTAAGGGTTAAGTTATTTCACATGTTAGCGGTTTTGAACGGGCCTTGTCGCCCTGTTGAATTGATACTCTCGCAGAGGCGCAGAGCACGCAAAGGAGTGCAAAGACTAATCAATGTTTTCTTTGCGCACTCTGCGTCTTGGCGAGAAAAAGTGTTTTTGCCAGCTCAGAGCGGCTGGATCCCGGCTAAAAACGTGCCGGGATGACGGATAATTGTTTTGGTACGCTAGGGGCCGTTCTCAATCACCGTTCGTGGCGTGATTCTGGTCCTTTTCCGCGCTGGCGGCGTTGCGATTCGTTGCAATAGAATGACTATTACGCCTCACCGCGCCTTGCCAGCACGAAAAATGCCTCAG
>NVUB02000130.1 GCA_002401775.2 Ectothiorhodospiraceae bacterium | reverse complement strand
GTCGATGATCTCTTCGCGCAACAGCACTTTTTGCATGATGGCGTAGACATCTTCGGAGTTTATAATTTTGATTTTTTGTTGGTCGGTGAGTTCGATGTTCATGGGCTTTTTGGTATTTGTTTGGGGCTACTTGTTGATGTATGTTTTTGTCGGTTGGCCGTTTCACGTAGTGGGCATTTTTAAGGATGCACGGAAGCTGCGAGGTTAGCATATTTATGTTACGTGCCTTATTTTCTGTGTCCCTTGGCATCAATCAATTAGCCTGTCAGTAAGCCTGTCAGCAAGCCTGTCAGCAAAGTAATGAATGCGAACCTTGAAAAACGGGGGTTTTTACTGGCGTTCTGGATACCGGCATTCGCCGGTATGACGGAGGGGAAGGGAGGGGATGGCGGTTCTTTTCAGTTTTTCCGCATGGGGGATATCTGATGGGAGGGGTTTTTACCCGTGTTCCGGGTGCTGGCCTTTGTACCCTCTGGGCCGAAGTAATGTAGGGTGGGCACGTCTTTTGTGCCCACGTTCTCTGGTTTCCACGGACCTCTCCGGGAATCCATATTTTATTCTGTTAATTCACCCATTGTATACAAACGAGAAATATAGCCTTGAGATTGGTATTGAGAGATGGTATCTACAGGGTTTTTACGGCGTTCTGGAGCTGGCCTTTGTATCCTCTGGAGCAGAAGTAACCAAAGGTCACAAATGCCCCAGAGGGTATACGCTGGCATGACGAGGGGATGGGCGGTTCTTTTCCAAACTAATCACAACTAATCAGACATCTAAGAAAAACCATATTTCATGTGTCTATTTGGTTGGCTGTTATGATAGCTGTCTGCTTAGCTGGCTTAGTCGTCCGTCTGTTTAGCCCGGCGGATAAAGGCCACGTGCTATCGGTCTCCGTGGATTGGTTGATACATTGAGTAATTGCGGGGGGCTGATTTTACGCCGGTAGTGGGTGATGAGGGACTGATGGTTTTGTTTGTATGAAATACTCAGTTTGCCCTTATAGAATCTCGCTTATCAATCAAACATTCTCTCTCGCGAGGTTTCGAATATTTTCTCTAAAATAGCAAAAACTGGGGGATGCATTATTTTCCACGTCCATATGTGGAGATATTTTCTCAGACCATGCTGACTTTTCTGCTCCAACTTTTTGCCAACCCTCGGCTAACAATGCTTGTGACCCACCAGGAAAAACAGCATCGGCAAGATATTCCCATGTACCACAAATCGAGTCATTAACATAGCGCTTGAGTATCGTATCGTTAGCCTTTGGATAGGCTTTTTTTAGCGCAGAGATATCACCAAGAAACCAGGCCTCTCCCTCTTCAATTGCGATACAAAATCGTGTAGTTGGTCTTGGATTACAAGCATCTAAAATCGCCACCAGTTCACCATGAAATGCGTTTAGGCATTTGTCATCCAGATCACAGATTAAAATAACGGCAGCGGGATACCCAGCAGGATAGTTCGCAAATGTGTTCCCGTACCCTCTCAATAAGCGGGGAAGCTGGTCAAACAATATACGTTTATTTGCATCAGCCTTACCGCCAAGGTTTTTGGGGATTCGACCAACGCCTTTATAAGGATGAACTTTAAATGTGTGGTTATCACCAATAAGTTTTGGCACAAGGATATCTAAAGCCCTTTTGCCTGACACATCTTCAACGAGTATTTCGAAATGCATTTTTATTTTTTCGCATCAAGATAGTCACTATACCAAAGACCACCTAAGGGTAGCCCCTCTGCAACCAGATTCTTGACAATTTCATCATCGCTTGCCCTTCTAATAATCGAACAACCATCATCACCTTTTTCCAAAATCCACACTTCATCAGGCTCAAGCGAATCTAATAAATAGGGCTGGTGGGTAGTAATAAAAACTTGCGAACCCCCTTTACGACCTGTGGCATGCTCACGAAATTCATGGGCTAGCGATTCTAACAGCTTGTGGTACAAGCCGTTTTCTGGCTCTTCGATACAGAGAAAAGGGGGCGGATTAGGGTCTTCGAGCAACAGTAGGTAAGCAAAAACTTTGAGTGTGCCATCCGACATTTGTTGAGCATAAAATGGATCCAAAAAACCTTTGTCATTGAATCGCAGAAGTAAGCGACCATCATTGGTTTTTTCGGTATCGATCTTAGTTATGCCAGGAATCTTATCGGCAATTCTGTTTAAAATGGTCTTGAAGCGTTTTGGGTGCTCACGTTCCATGAATTGAACAACATTACCCAAATTGTCACCGTGAATATTAAGATGTTTCTGGGGGCCAGCAAGCGGCAAACTCCTTGCCGCATCCGGGGTAAAATAACTTAAATACCACTCTTCGATAAATCTTCGAAAGGCTGAAATACGTGAATGCTGCTTCAGAGAGCCCAGGGTGGCAATACCAAGCTTACGCTTATCTTCAAGCTCAATAATTTCAGTCTCTTTGGACTCTTCAGTTGCTTTCTCTGTTTTGATGGACTCCATTAATTTAATGAAATCGAAACCCTCTGTTTCTTCATCAATTTGCTGCCCACCTTCCTCGCCTTTCCATACAACACCTTTTCCATGATTCAACATAAGAAATGAAAAAGGCCAGCCACGCCTTTGCCCTCTGCGTCTTTGCCGAAGGCGTTCCGATAACACGTATGGGCGTTCTGTTTTATCCAGGTCAATTGCAAGTTCATAGGTGATGGGCCGGGCTTTGCCATCTTCTTTGTAGTAAATTTCAAACTCAATCGGCCCTTTTTGGCCTTGGGTATGGATATTCTTAAATCCACCACGGCCATGAGCATCACAAGCTTCTTCAACGCCTGATTGAAGACAATCCGCCAAAAACCCAAAGGCATCGAATAGCGAACTCTTTCCTACACCATTTTTTCCTATCACAGCGGTCAGAGGTGTCAGCGGATCAACATTCTGCTGATTCCACAACCGACCGAGCTGGACATCTTTTAACGACTTATAGTTTTTTACTCTAAACCCCTCAATTTTTGCCATCTCATTGACCTTCCACATTTGTCGCTATTTTCATAACATTATTATACAGAATCCCATTCAACCACCCCTCCTGCTCTCGCACCGGCCTATGATCAGCTGTGATCCATAATTCCTACTGCCAATCCTTCATTTTCATCCACCAGAGACCGTAACCCAGCCACATCCAGATCAGTAAATTCCCGGCCCTGTTTTTCATATTCCCCTGACCATATTTGAATGTACAGTAGATCACGCCTTAGCGTTGAGTGCTCGCATCAGTCGGAGAAAAGGATCAGATAACGCTTTGGCAGGAACATGCGGTAACGAAGCACAGGCCCAAACACTATCAAACTGGCGTTGATAGTGAGTCTCTTACAGACGTTGCACTGAGGCGGGCGCCCGATCTCTTTTTCTGCCACGGGTGAGCACAGAGCAAAAAGTATAATGATTCAGCTAGACAAGTGCCCCCCTCTTTTTTGTGGGAAACTAAGAGGGTTGAGTTTAGCGAAATTTCATTTTATCTTAAGTAAGCCTATGATAGCGTTTTACAAAAAAACGATATGCATCCATTGACAAAAAATTAATATTCTCATCCCACTCAAAATCCACGCATTCGGATTTCAGAAAAGAAAAATGGGCTAGGATTTTCATCCTAACCCATTAATTTGATATGGCGCGCCCGGCATGATTCGAACATGCGACCGCCTGGTTCGTAGCCAGGTACTCTATCCAGCTGAGCTACGGGCGCGTAAAAACGAGGTGCGATTATGCGGATGTGCTCACCGCAAGTCAATTGCGATAAGCGATACATCTTACATATTCGCGATATTTTGAAGGCTTTTGCATAACTTCGGCTGCAAAGCTTCTACTTTAAAAACATGTGCGCTAACACACGATTTAAACGTATGGCGGAGAGCGAGGGATTCGAACCCTCGATGGGCGTTAACCCATACGCCCTTAGCAGGGGCGCGCCTTCAGCCACTCGGCCAGCTCTCCCAATCTCCGTTCACGATTATGTGTGAACTCGGCAGGGGCGCTATTCTCCCAGAAATGCCGGCAATAGAAAACCTATTTCCGACATACAAAGTGAACAAAACGCCTTTCAACGTCAGATATGTCTCAATGTTGACCTAATTCAGGTGATTATACGAAAAACAACGTACAACAAAGATCTCAAACTGGGAAGATGGGTACTGCGGTTACTCCGCTGCCACTACATAGACGCTATTAACGCTAGTAGTGACAACGCGAAAATGACAACAAATTAAGCTTCGCTGACAGCCACAGCCTTTTTCAGACCGCTTATTTACACGATAGGTTCAGCTATTTGATTTGTCCCCTTTTTCGCTTTGAATACGCTCGTAAATTTCTTCACGATGTACGGATACTTCTTTAGGGGCATTAACACCAATACGAACCTGGTTGCCTTTGACGCCCAGGACAGTCACGGTGACGTCATCTCCAATTATCAGGGATTCACCCACGCGTCGCGTCAAAATTAACATTATTTGTCTCCTTGTTTACTACCATTTCTCCGTCACTGCCTCGTAGGCTCGCGTCGGGGAAGTTATCGGCACTTACGTTAAAAAACTACAGTCATGATTCACGCACGATCCTTGTGTGTGTGGCTGTGCCGCTACTGCGACACCTCTATAGACTGCTCCAAACCAAAGCCGCTGTGCAATGCTCGCACACCTAACTCTAGATACTTTTCATCCACCACTACTGAGATTTTAATCTCGGAGGTGGAAATCATTCGTATATTGATACCTTCATTGGCCAGAATTTCAAACATCTGACTGGCAATGCCAGCATGTGAGCGCATACCTACGCCCACTAATGAAATCTTGACGATTTTATCGTCTGCGTTTACTTCGCGTGCACCTAGGTCTTTGGCGACCTGTTCCAACACCACCTGTGTGCGCTGAAAATCAGTACGATGTACGGTAAACGTAAAATCAGTCGTGCCATCGGCACCGACGTTTTGGATAATCATATCCACTTCTATGTTCGCTTCACCCACCGGGCCCAATATTTGATGCGCCACACCGGGGTGATCCGGCACTCCCAGCACCGTTACTTTGGCTTCGTCTTTATTAAAAGCGATGCCTGAAATTCGTGCTTGCTCCATGCCATCTTCCTCATAACTGATCAGTGTTCCCGTTTGCCCGTCCACATTTTCTTCAAAACTGGACAGCACTCGTAACGGCACATTGTATTTGCCGGCAAATTCAACGGCTCGAATTTGCAACACTTTTGAGCCCAGGCTTGCCATTTCCAACATCTCCTCAAAGGTGATGCGGTCCAGCCGCCTGGCATTGGGCTCTATGCGTGGATCGGTGGTGTACACCCCATCCACGTCGGTATATATCTGGCACTCTTCGGCTTTTAACGCCGCTGCCAGGGCAACTGCCGTAGTATCTGAACCACCACGTCCCAACGTGGTGATGTTGCCATGCTCGTCGACGCCTTGAAACCCAGCAACGACAACGACCTCATTGGCCGCTAATGCTTCACTGACACGCTGCTTGTCGATATCGACAATGCGCGCCTTGCCATGCGTTGCATCAGTGAGGATACGTACCTGGGCGCCGGTAAATGAACGCGCGGCAACACCCTGTTTTTGCAACGCCATCGCCAACAGTGCAATGGTAACCTGCTCACCTGTTGACAATAATACGTCCAGTTCACGGCAATCAGGCGGCGTCTGAATGGCGGTAGCAAGCTCAGTCAAGCGGGTAGTTTCCCCGCTCATCGCCGAAACTACCACGACTATTTGGTGGCCACGTGCACGAAAAGTGGCAATTTTTTTAGCCACATGCTCGATGCGCTCCACCGAGCCCACTGATGTACCACCGTACTTTTGGACAATCAGCGCCATGACTGATTTCCACCACAATAATGCAAAATTAACACGACTCGATTCTCAACTGAAGGTCATTGTAGGACAATTCCTACATGATAGACAAGAAGTTCATTGAATACCCGTATATATATTTATGTTGTATACCGAATATTTGACTACTTATTTCGCAGCCAATTGCGTTTTGACCCATTCTGCTACGCCTTGCAAGGCCAGATCCAGGCCTGCCGGGTCTTTACCACCGGCCATGGCCAAATCAGGGCGACCGCCGCCTTTGCCGCCCACTTGCTGGGCCACACTGTTAACCAGATCCCCGGCTTTCACTCGTTTGGTTTCCGCTTTGGTAACACCCGCTACCAGGCTGACTTTATCGCCATCCACTGCCGCCAGTACGACGACGGCGGCGCCCAGTTTGTTTTTCAACTGATCAACCGTATCGCGCAATGATTTGGCGTCACCCCCTTCCAACTTTGCGGCGAGCACTTTAATGCCGTCTATTTCTATCGCCTGTGCCGCCAAATCACCGCCCTGGCTACTGGCCAGTTTAGCTTTGAGCTGCTCAAGCTCTTTTTCCAATGTGCGGCTGCGATCAATCAATTGCTGTACTTTGGCGCCAACGATGCCACTGTCTGCTTTTAACAGACCGGAAATCTGCGCCAGATTTTTTTCAGTTTCGCCGATGTAGGCTAACGCGCCTTCACCCGCCACTGCTTCAATACGACGCACGCCTGCGGCCACACCACCTTCTGAGGTGATTTTAAGTAAGCCAATATCCCCCGTGCGAGAAACATGCGTTCCCCCACACAGCTCCACGGAAAATTCACCCATACTTAATACCCGCACTTCATCACCGTATTTTTCACCAAACAAGGCCATCGCTCCAGAAGCCTGCGCTTCTTCCTGTGACATCAGCGTTGTTGCCACGGCATTGTTAGTGCGAATTTCCGCATTGACCAATGTCTCGATCTCAGCCAGTTGTTTTGGTGTTATGGCTTCAAAATGGGAGAAATCAAAACGCAGACGTGCGGCTTCTACTAACGAGCCTTTTTGCTGTACATGCTCACCCAATACCTGGCGTAATGCGGCATGTAATAAATGTGTGGCTGAATGATTACAGGCGACATCTTTTCGGCGTTGGGCATCCACTTGCGCATCAGCATCACTACCGACAGTCACCTTACCCGAGGTTACCGATACGCGATGTAAAAAGGCTGTACCTTGCTTTTGGGTGTCCAGCACACGAAGCTGGGCATCACCAACAGTGATCACGCCATGATCACCCGCTTGACCACCAGATTCGGCATAAAAAGGGGTTTTATCTAACTGCAACAAGCCTTCATCGCCAACAGTCAATTGATCTGTCGTTGCACCATCATGAAATAACGCCAACACTTTACCGCTATCTTGCAAATGATCGTAACCACTGAATTCTGTCTGGCCTTCTACGGTTAGGCCTTGCACGGCTTCGGCGCCAAAATTACTGGCCGCACGCGCACGCTCACGTTGCGCATCCATCGCTGCTTCAAAGCCCGCCATGTCTAACGTTAAATCGCGTTCTCGGGCGATATCGGCGGTAAGATCAACAGGAAAACCATATGTGTCGTACAGCTTGAACACCGTTTCACCTGAAATTTCCTTACCAGACAGGTTCGCCACCGCCTCTTCAAGAATCGACATGCCGTGATCCAGCGTTTCCGCAAAACGTTCTTCTTCCTGCTTGAGTACACGTTCTACTTGTGACTGAGCTTTGACTAACTCTGGATAGGCTTCACCCATCACTTCGCTGAGGGCGGCCACTATTTTGAAGAAAAAGGGTTCACGCAGGCCCAGCTTGTGGCCATGGCGAATGGCGCGACGCACTATCCGGCGCAGCACATATCCGCGCCCTTCATTAGAAGGCACAACGCCATCGACCACCAAAAAGGTACAAGCCCGTATGTGGTCGGCAATCACGCGCAAGGACGTATTGGTGAGGTCTTTCTGCCCAGCCAGTTTGGCGATGGCGCCAATAAGATGCTGAAATAAATCAATGTCATAATTGTTATGCACGCCTTGCAGCACGGCGGCGAGACGCTCTAATCCCATTCCGGTATCCACTGAAGGATGCGGCAATGGGTTCATATTGCCCGCGCTGTCGCGGTCAAACTGCATAAAGACCAGATTCCAGATCTCGATGTAGCGGTCGCCGTCTTCTTCGGGTGTTCCCGGCGGGCCGCCAGCGACATCGGCACCATGATCGTAAAAAATTTCCGAACAGGGGCCGCAGGGACCGGTATCGCCCATCGCCCAAAAATTATCACTTTCGTGTTTTTTGCCGTCCGGTTTATCACCAATGCGTGTGAAACGCTCGGGATCGACGCCGATCTCATTCAGCCAAATATCGGCGGCTTCATCGTCTTCGGAATAAATAGTAATCCACAGCCGCTCCGGCGGAAGCTTGGCTATTTCGGTGAGGAACTGCCAAGCGAGCTGAATGGCGTCACGTTTGAAGTAATCGCCGAAGCTGAAGTTGCCCAGCATTTCAAAGAAGGTGTGGTGACGCGCGGTGTAGCCGACATTTTCCAGGTCATTATGCTTGCCACCGGCACGCACACAACGTTGGGAACTGGTGGCGCGTTTATAGCTGCGCGTATCCTGTCCTGTAAATACGTCCTTAAACTGCACCATTCCCGCATTGGTGAATAGCAAAGTAGGGTCATTAGCGGGCACCAGCGGGCTACTGACTACTAACTCATGGCCATGCTGGTGAAAATAATCCAAAAACAGTGTGCGAATATCTGCGCTTTTCATTGTAGTCGTTCAGCCTGCCCTGTCAGTTATATAGTGAGTGCTTCATTTAAAGCACCCACTGTTTTTTATCCACTATTCAATATCATTCAGCACCTCCCGAATCTGGTCGGAGGTGAATCCTCGATACTGAAGAAAACGCGCCCGTCGGGCGCGTTCTTTAAAGTCTTCCGGCATATCGTCCCCAAAGCGCTTACGTTGCACTTGCGCTGCCTGCTCAAACCACTGGGGATCGCCGATATCGAGATAACTCGCCTGTATTTTCTCATTCACGCCGCGTTCGCGCAATTCGCGTTGAATTCGGCGTGGGCCATAGCCCATATTGTGCCGATAACGCACAAAGGCCTCGGTGAAGCGGGCATCGCTCACCAGGCCTTCATGGGCTAACTGCGCAACCACTTCAGACACGATATCTGCATCGTAATCTTTAGCGTTAAGCTTTTTTTCCAGCTCAGCCACGGCATGTTCACGACGCGTGAGCAAGTTCATGGCCTTTTTTCGAACCTTCTTGTAAAGATCAGGACGCAGTTCCTTGAGCGTCGCAGACGGCTCTGTGGGCATCCCTGCCGACAGAGCTTCGCTCAACATATCCGGCGGCTCTATTATTACCGAAGTAGCGACCAAGGATGCGACCAAAGATGCGACCGAAGTAGCGTCTTGGATCGCAACCGACGGCATGGCCAGCTCTGAGGCCTTTTTTACATTCAAAGCAGCCACGCCAACAGCGTTTCGTGCATCCTGCGCTCGATCACGAACCATACTTTTTAGGCCTCGGAACCTTCAGGCTCAAGTCCGGCGGTTTTATCAGCTCCCTTTTCCTTGCCTTTGCTGGCACCTTTAGCCGTCGCCTTTTCATCCGGCTTTTCGTCCACTTTTGCGGTGTCCGGCAGCAATTTGGCGCGCACCAGGCCTTCAATCTCTTGCGCAATATGTGGATTTTCTTTCAGATAACCCCGTACATTGTCCTTACCCTGGCCAATGCGGTCTCCATTATAGCTGTACCAGGCACCACTTTTGTCAATAATTCCTTCTTGCACGCCCAGACTGATGATTTCACCTTCTCGGGATATGCCTTCTCCGTAAAGAATATCGAATTCCACCTTTTTAAAGGGGGGGGCCACTTTGTTTTTCACCACTTTGACACGGGTTTCGTTGCCCAGAATTTCATCGCCTTTTTTCACTGCGCCAATACGGCGGATATCCAAACGGACGGACGCGTAAAATTTCAGCGCATTACCACCGGTAGTGGTCTCGGGGTTACCGAACATCACACCGATCTTCATACGGATTTGGTTAATAAAGATTACCAGGGTATTCGAACGCTTGATGTTAGCGGTCAGTTTACGCAACGCCTGCGACATCAGCCGCGCCTGCAAACCAACGTGATGGTCGCCCATGTCGCCTTCGATTTCAGCCTTTGGCGTTAATGCGGCCACTGAATCGATGACCACTACATCCACGGCGCCGGAACGCACTAGCATGTCGGTAATTTCCAAAGCCTGCTCGCCGGTGTCGGGCTGCGAGACTAATAACTCGTCGACATCAACGCCCAGTTTCGCCGCGTAGCTTGGGTCCAGGGCATGCTCAGCATCAACAAAGGCGGCGGTGCCACCCAACTTCTGAATTTCTGCCACCACGTGCAACGTTAGCGTGGTTTTACCCGATGACTCCGGGCCGTAGATTTCAACGACCCGACCTCTTGGCAAGCCTCCTATCCCCAAGGCCAGATCCAAACCGAGAGAACCTGTGGACACCACGTCAATATCACGATTAGCGCTGGAGTCTCCCATGCGCATCACCGCACCTTTACCAAACTGCTTCTCGATTTGTCCCAGTGCTGCGCTTAATGCCTTTTTCTTGTCATCTGCCGCCATGATCTTATTCTCCTGGTTAACTTTTAAGTGCTGCCAATTGCTGCCAATGACGATGACTAACAACCTATACTGTTGATATTTTGCACCACACCACCGTTTTATCGCTTGACGTAAAAGTGTGGGTGACTGGTAACTGGAGCAGACTTTAGTCGCTACAATTAATCATGTCAATACTTTTTATCACCTTTGTATTTTATACCATCTAATAATTATTACTGAGACAAGACATCCAATCCCCGATATACTCCTAAAGAATTGCGATTAATCGATGAAAGGCCGTCATTTCAATGACCAAGATGTTCACTGATATTAAATGGGGAGCCCGACAAAGGCTCCAGCACATCGAAGCCATGTCCTATTACACCGGCGTTATCACCCGCAGCGACCTTGCGAAAGCCTTTGGCATATCCGATGCCGCCGCCACCAAAGACCTCAAGCTCTACAATGAGCTTGCGCCCGACAATCTGATTTATCGCCACAACGTATTCGGCTTTGTGCCCAGCCCCGGTTTCCAACCGCAGTTCAGCGACCTTGAGCCCGCTGCAATCCTGCCAATGATCGCCGCCAACCTGGCCACCGCCAATGGCCCCTATGGCGAGCAAGCCCTGTATGGCATCGCCACAGAATCCTTGCCGCTACCTGCCCGACTACCCAAACGCGAGGTATTAGCACAGGTTTTACGCGCCATTAAGCAGGGCCGTAAGCTACAAGTGAGTTATCACTCACTCTCAGAAAGAGACGGCGAACAAGAGCGGTTACTCGAACCTCACGCATTAGTAAACACCGGCCTGCGCTGGCATTTGCGCGCCTACAATGAAGAAACCTACGATTTCCGGGATTTTGTACTGTCACGCTTTACAGCAGCACTCATGCTGCCCGAAGCCGCCGAGTCCAGCGCCCAATACGATGACGACTGGAGTGAAATAGTCACCCTGCAACTCAGCCCCCACCCAAAACTCGACGCACAAAAACGCGCCCGCCTGCTTATCGACTACCATCATGAAAATGGCCAGATCGAAATACCCGTGAGACGCGCCCTAATCGCTTACGTACTACAGCGCCTAGCAGTAGACACCAGCGCAGACCACAGCATGAACCCCAACGCCCATCAACTTATAATCCTTAACCGGGATGAAATTGAACCGTTTGCCGGGTGGGCGTTTGGTTGAGGGATTAGTGCTGAGGACTGAGGACTAAGGACTGAGTGCTGAGGACTGAGCGCTGAAAACTGAAGACAATTGCGAAGAAGTGGTTTTCGTAGGTCACGTTGCGCCGCTACGTGACATTTTACGGTTAACTAATTTTTATGCTCCACGGCCACTTTCAACCCACCCTAGTTTGGCATTGCGAGAGGAATTCCACGCCGGAGTGATGCCTTGCGGCATGTTGTCAGATAACGGCGTAACCTGACCTTAAAACCGACTTAGCTCTAGGCCCTCAGCACTCAGCACTCAGCACTCGAATTATGTAGACGCGTTGCGCAGCACCATGACGCAACGGTTAGATCGAGCACACATGTTCTCGGCAGGACATGATCGTCGTGGTGCTTTGCAACGTGACCCACAAAGGTCAGCGATAAGTCCACAGAAGGAAAGTTGCAGGGTCTTTAACTTAGCACTTAGCACTATCTTTTAAGCCTGAGGACAAGTGCGAAAAGGTGGTTTTCGTAGGTCACGTTGCGCAGCACCATGACATTTTACGGTTAACTAATTTTTATGCTCCACGGCCGCTTTCAACTCACCATAGTTTGGCATTGTGAGAGGAATTCCACGCCAGAGTGATGCCTTGCGGCATGTTGTCAGGTAACGGCGTAACCTGACCTACTTAAAACCGACTTAGCACTCGCCCCTCTTCAAAACCCATTCCCGCACGACTTGGTATCTCACGCTTTTTTCTTGGGGCACGGAACGTAGGAGTGCAGATTTTGATGCTGACCATTTTAACGGCTCAATGAGCATAGTGCAAAAAATAATCGTTGAGGCCGTTGAATTTGACGCGCAGAAGTGGGTGAAGCCGCCCAAGACTTAAAGCCTTTAGGAACGGGTGAGCGCACTGGATTTGCCTGCTACGGGCAGCATTTCCAGCAAACCACGCAAGGCGCTCTCTATCGCTTGATGTCGAATTGCGGCACGATCACCCTTAAAATATTCGATTTTTGATACTGGTTTTTCACCCAGTATTTGCCAGGCCAGGCAAACCATACCTACTGGTTTGTCCGGCGTACCACCTGCCGGGCCGGCGATACCACTTACCGCTACGGCTATTTGCGCTCTGCTGCTGGCTAACGCACCGGCCGTCATTTCAGTAACAATGCTCTCACTCACCGCACCTTTTTCCGCCAGGGTACTTTTAGACACTCCCAGCATTTCTTGCTTGGATTGATTGGAATATGTCACAAAACCACGTTCGAACCATTGAGAGCTACCCTCAATATCCGTGATTGCGGCGGCGATGCCGCCCCCTGTGCAGGACTCGGCGGTGACCAACATCCAGGAACGCGATGACAAAGCCGCCCCCAACTGCCGGGACAGCTTTTGCAATCGTTCATTGGTTGATGCTAGAGAAGGTGAAATGTCCATACCGAAAGCCTAACGCATAACACACTCTCGAGCAGCCATTAGTTAACTCGAACTCTCCTGGCTGGGGAGCTCTACCGATGGAGCAACGTGCTCTGACTCTGCACCATTAACTTCAATACAATCCCGACCATTACGTTTTGCGGCGTACAAGGCTGAATCGGCACGCTCAATCAGGCTGCCACTCGTTTCTCCTGCTCGAAATTGTGCGACGCCCGCCGAAAAAGTAGGCAATGCCACGGCTTCCGGGTCTCGCCACGAATTGACCTGGGTTAGCCTGCGACGCACTTTTTTCAGCGCACAAACCACGCCTTCCTGAGAAGTGTTCGGTAACAACACCGCAAATTCTTCACCACCATATCGCGCCACCAAATCATGATGACGGAAGATTGACAGGACATCATCAGCATAGCTACTCAGCACTTCATCACCGGCTGCATGCCCGCGCAGATCATTAATGCGCTTGAAGAAATCCAAGTCTATCAACACCAGGCTTAACGGAAAACCGTGGCGCTGCACACGACTCACTTCATCTTCCAAGCGTCGCATAAAGGCCCGGCGGTTGGATAGCCGCGTCAATTCATCCGTAAGACTGAGGAGCCGCACGCGGTCCAGCTCTTCACTGAGTTGTTTATTGTCATCTTCTATGATGCTGAGATATTCTTGGGCGCGACAAAATTTTTCTGCCAGGGCCTTATGCCCCTCTATCATATGCTCCAGGGATTTTTCCAGCTCTTGGCGCTGAGAGCCAAGGTCGTCCATTGCTTCCGCTTGCTGAATGCTTGTCAAAGTATCTGCGAGCACGTTACCAAAGGCGTCGCTCTCCGTTACAGCCTCACTCATTTGCGCAACAAAATCGGCTTGCAACTTTTGCATTTCCTCGCGTTTTTCATCAAGGTGGGCACGATAAGTTGTATTTACCGTTAGCTCTGATGCTGAATCTGCGTTGCGGGCGGATTCATGGGCTGGATGACTCGAGGTGTCGTGCTGCCCTGTTTTCTGAGGTGAAGGCCGGGCATCTTGAGCGGGATGAGATGGTGGTGGTGAAGCAGCGGAGGTCGAGGAGACCGTTGGCGACGTTCTGGCGCGAGCAACTGGCCCACCAAAACGCTCAATAACATGGCTCAACGCTGGCGCAAGATCGTGGCCACGAAAACCATTTGATTGCACTAACTCGTCGGCAACTGCCTCAACAGACCGGTTTAGAACGCCCAGTTCGGAAACCGATAACGGGGGTGTCAGGCGCAATTGCACCAGCCGCAAATGTGTATGCAACGGCGAGTCAGCCGGTATCAGCGAGATACAGGCTTCCATTAACATATCCAGAAAACTGGCGTAGGCCTCTTCTGTCTTGCGATGTTCGCCTTCCATCTCGGACAACATCTGCTCAATATGTCCGTGGATAATCGCACCAGACGGCGAACGCTTCAGGTCCGCCAACAAAAGCAACACTTTATCCAGTACGGGCGAACGATAAACACTCCGTTCCTTATTCCCCATCACTATTTGCCTCTATACATCAGGCGTATTGACACGCACGTACATCATAATAGGTAATTCCATCATGCGACCACACGACCTCAGCACTGTACTGTTTTAATTTAACGGTAACGTAGCGCCACATCCCTGCCGCACATTCCCATGTCGCAAGGGTAATCCAATATTATTCAGCGCTGGATTAATCGCTTGAACCAATAAACAATGTCTTAGCGCAGGATTACAAAACCACCCTCACTCCAGAATGAAACTTTCACGCACAACCCTATACCATAAGTTTCACTCGGGCAAGCATAAAAAACAAACAAAAGCATCCCGAAATATAGGCAAGCATGACACCCTTAGGTAAAATCCAGTTTATCACGCCAAACCGCGAAGCCTCATCCTATGAGCCACTATAAGGTTATTTTTAAGGGCTAATAGGGCTATAGGGCTATTGCACGGCAACCAACACGACAAAAAAATCAGCACTTACCATGGCCTCATGTAGCATATGAGCAGTTGTGAGTCGTTATATATTGTAACGAGTAGTGATAAGTTGTTATGAACAGTTATGATGTAAACGGTTGTACGACCTAAGCGACAACATTCAATACACGAGCGATTAGAAAACTCGTCATCATCACCACAAAAAGGTAATAAATCGTGAAATCCCCTACCATTCTCACCCAGACCATTTCAAAACTGCTATTGCTCATCATTGTATCCATGAGCGCATTTGCTCCCATGAGCCAGGCGGCGTTGATTGGTACCCCGCAGTTGATGAACGATTCACAGGCACAACAAGACCGCGCTTATCTCATCACATTGCTGCAACGGGATGAATTAGCAACCCAATTAACGCAGGCCGGTGTTGATATGTCCCAATTACAAAGCCGCATTGCCACGTTGACCCATGAGGAAGTGAACACGCTCACTGAACAACTCGACGAATTACCGGCTGGCAGTGGCATCCTTGGTACTGCATTAATTGTATTTCTGGTATTACTCGCGACTGATATATTAGGTTATACCGAAGTCTTTCCTTTTGTTAAAAAGACCCTAAAATAAAAAGCGGACGAGTAATGCGCTGCACTTTGCGAAATTACACGAAACTTCACGAAACTTCACAAAACCCAAGTTCCATGAGCGACCGGCGGCTCATTCACCACCGCTTTTGCCACCATTTTCGCTACTTTTTATTTTACAGCCTGTTACTGGTGCTGTCGGGTTGTGCCAGCGGGCTGCAAACCCAACAGCTGCGGGTAAACCCCGCTGGTTTTCCTGACCAGAAAGAGCTTTCTCACACCCCCTTTTTTCCACAACAACAGTATCAATGCGGGCCGGCGGCCCTGGCCACCGTGCTTAATCACAGCGGGGTAAAAATCGATGCGCAATCATTGCAAAGCGAAATTTATCTACCGTCACGCCGAGGATCTTTGCAGATTGAGATACTGGCCAGTACTCGCCGCCATAATCGTGTGCCCTATAAAATAGAGCCAACGTTATTCGCACTATTTTCGGAAATTACTGCTGGTAATCCGGTACTGGTTTTACAAAACCTGGGGTTCAACTGGGCACCACAGTGGCACTACGCCGTTGTTATTGGTTTTAACATACCCCAACGGACCGTCATTCTTCGCTCAGGCATGGAGGCGCGTCATATGACGGCTATGGATACTTTTGAGCTGACCTGGGCGCGCAGCAATTACTGGGGGCTTGTGATTACAGCACCCGACAATCTTCCCGCAACGGCCACCGCAGAGCGCTACCTTCGCAGTGTAGTGGACATCGAAAACACGACGTTGAAAGGTCGTTGGCAACGGGTCAACACTGCCTACCGTTCTGCACTGACAAGATGGCCGAACAATTTTGTCGCACAAATGGGAGTAGGCAACAGCGCCTATGCGTTAGGCGATTTACCGTCAGCATCCAGGGCTTTTCGACGGGCAATGAATGCCCAGCCTGAAGCGGCAGTGGCTCACAATAATTTGGCGCAGGTACTGATGGAACTGGGCCAGTTAAACGAGGCGGAAAAATATGCACGACATGCGGTGGATTTAGGAGGGGCGCACATGGAAAGCTATAATGAAACATTGAATGCCATACAGCAGGCGCAACAATACGTTTTACGGAAGACAGAAAAAGGTTTGAAATCAAACGGAGGAATACCGTAACCCGACTCCCGCTAACGGCGCTAGGAATTTACGAGTTACTGTACGAGTTGGTTCAGATCAAATATCGGCAGCAAGATTGCCAGGACGATCACCAAGACGACAACGCCCATGCTTAATATCAACAGAGGTTCAAACAAGCCCATCAAGCCGGAAATCAGCGTTTCCATTTCCCGCTCCTGACCACCGGCGGCGCGCTCCAGCATTTCTTCGAGATTACCACTGGACTCACCACTGGCAATGAGGTGTACCGTCATCGGAGGGAAATAGCCACAAGATTCTAACGCTAAATGGATACCCGAACCTTCTCGCACCCGTTTTGCGGCGTTGTCTACGGCCTCACGCATGGGCAAGTTGACCATGACTTGTGCGGATATTTTCATACCGTCCAGCACGGGCACACCACTCGCCACCAATATACTGAAGGTACGCGCAAAACGCGCCGTTTCCAGGCCTTTTACCAGTCTGCCGATTAACGGTGTTATCAGTAATACTTTATGAAAACGTAAACGAACCGCATGTGATTTCAGGGAATAGGTAAACCCTACACCAGTAACTAATAGCACAAGAAAAATGCCGAAACCATAGCTCTGTACAAATTCACTGCTGGCAATCAAGCCCCGCGTGAGTGCCGGTAATTCCTGGCCGATATTGTCGAATACTTGTACGACTTGCGGCACGACGTAGGCGAGCAATAAAATGACGACGGCAATGGCAACCAAGGTCAGTAACGCCGGGTAAATTAACGCCAACATCATTTTCTGGGAAAGTTGCTGCCGTGACTCGGTATAATCGGCCAGTCGTTCCAACACCACTTCCAAATGCCCGGATTGTTCGCCTGCCGCTACGGTTGAGCGAAACAGATCTGAAAACACATGGGGAAAATCGGCCAGAGCATCGGCCAGAGCATGGCCTTCCAGTACCCGCGAACGTACTGCCGCCATCATGCTTTTCAGGCGCGGTTTTTCTGTTTGTTTAGAAACAGTTAATAGCGTTTCATCAATGGGCATCCCGGAACGCACCAGCGTCGCCCATTGCCGGGTGATCAACGCCAGGTCAGTGGAACTGATGCGACGCTGAAATAATGCGTTTTTACTGCGGGCTTCCCGTTGCTGCACCATCTCAACCGAGATGGGTGTAAGCCCCAGCTCCCGCAGCTGTTGACGAATCTGCCGGGCAGCATCGCCTTCCAGCACACCGCTTTTTTCGCGGCCACGGTCATCTAATGCAGTATATTCGAAAGCAGCCATAATTAAATAAGTGCCGAGTGCTGAGCACTAAGTGCTGAGTGAAAAACACTATCGGTAATATCATTCAGCATTAAATTTTTTATACTCCACACGATCTTCAATCTTCTCTTGTCACACGCAGCACTTCTTCTACGCTGGTGTCGCCGGTTAATATGCGTCGCAGGCCATCTTGTCGGATACCGGCGCTTTGTTTGCGCACGTAGCGTTCAATGTCGTGTTCGCCACTGCCATCGTGGATCATGGTACGCAGTTCGTCGTCGACGTTGACCAGTTCGTAGATGCCAGTACGTCCACGATAGCCCTGGAAATTACAATGTTTACAACCTTCGGCTTTGTAAAACGTCAACGGGCTTTCTTTATCCAGTCCAAAGCGTTCGCAATCCACGGCATTCGGTGCGTAGGGTTGTTTACATTCTTTGCATAACAAACGTACTAGCCGTTGTGCTAATACGCCGAGCAGGGTCGAGGATAATAAAAAGGGCTCTACACCCATGTCACGCAACCGTGTTACGGAACCAACAGCGCTGTTGGTATGCAGGGTTGATAACACCAAGTGGCCGGTAAGGGATGACTGGATAGCAATTTCTGCGGTTTCCAGGTCACGTATTTCACCGACCATTACTACGTCTGGATCCTGTCGCAGAATAGCGCGTAAACCACGCGCAAAGGTCATATCGACTTTTGCGTTTACGTTGGTTTGACTAATGCCATCAAGATCATATTCCACGGGATCTTCAATGGTCATGATATTGCGCTTGTTATCATTGAGCTCCGTTAACACGGCATAGAGTGTTGTCGTTTTACCGGAGCCTGTAGGGCCAGTGACGAGGATGATACCGTGGGGCTTACGGATGATATCCGCCATTCCGCGATGCGCGCTTTCTTCCATACCGAGATGTGAAAGATTCAAGCGTCCTGCTTGTTTGTCTAACAAACGCATAACCACACGTTCGCCCTGGCCCGTCGGTATGGTAGAAACACGCACGTCTACCGCTCGCCCTGCGACGCGCAACCCGATGCGTCCATCTTGTGGTAATCGTTTCTCGGCAATATCCAGCTTTGCCATCACTTTAATTCGCGACACTAATAATGGGGCCAGAACTCGGCGCGGGGTGAGAATTTCTCGCAACATACCATCAACACGAAAACGCACTACAAGTCGGGTTTCATAGGGCTCGATATGAATATCCGATGCTTCTTCCTTGATGGCCTGTGTCAGTAATGCATTGATCAGTCGTATGATTGGCGCATCGTCTTCACTTTCCAGAAGGTCTTCAGGCTCTGGCAAAGCTTGAACCACTGCAAACAGGTCGGCCTCTTCGTCGAGGTCACCCATCATTTGCATGGCTTCGCCCGTATGCTGTTCGTAGGCCTTTTGCAGGCGGGCATCAAATTCGTCTACTTCTATCGTTTCAAACTGAAGTGGCCTTGCCATATAACGACCCACCTCTGCCAGTGTGGCACTGCTGACGCCGGGACGGGTCAGTACTACGACGCGTCCTGTATCCTTGTTAGGCGCACCGTTGACCAGTACGCCATTGCGTTTGGCAAACACAAAAGGCAAAACGCGTACACTTGACACGACTGGGGCAGTTCTTTCTTCCACCGCGCCTTTCGTGGATTCATCACCCATGTTTTCAATGCTGGTGCTCATGAATGTGGCTCATGAAAAATATTCATGACATTAACACGACAATTATCACGGCACTTATCACAGCTCTTATCACAGCTTTTATCACAGTAAAATGCCTGCAAAAATGCTGTCCTGGGGGCCTGTGCGCTTGTAAATGCAGTGAATACGGCCACAGTAATCAGAACTCGTCATCTGCATCGTCATAAGCAGACATGACGACTGAAAGTTTGGTGCCCGGCACTGTCCCTGCATTCGGTGTCGACTGGCTTTGCATATCTTGCCCGGACTGCGCCTCGGGAAACGGCACGGGTAACTCTAAAAACTCTCTGGCGGCGGGCAAAACCGGGTGTGATTCGTTCGACAACAAACTGACACCTTTAATATTCAATTCCAATTGTTTCGAGCGTATAAAATTATATTTACTTCGCGTCAGATTTAGGCTGTCCGCTTTTGTCCGTAATATAGTGGGGCGCAAAAACACCATTAAATTGGTTTTTACTTTTTGTACGGTGGTGTAACGGAACAAGGCGCCCAAAAATGGAATATCTCCCAGCAAGGGTACTTTTTGTTTGGTTTCCACCAGATCATCTTTGATAAGCCCACCGAGCACTAACATCTGTCCATCGTCCACCAGGACACTGGTTTTTATTGAACGTTCACTGGTGACGATATCACCGGCACCGGCAGCACCACCCGCTATACCATCAACGGTTTGCTCTATATCCAGCCGTATAGTATTACCTTCGTTAATTTGTGGTTTTACTTTCAGACGAATACCAATTTGCTTGCGTTCAAAGGTGGTAAACGGATTCACTGAAGATGAGGATGAGCCGGTATTGGAGAATGAGCCCGTGGGTATGGACAATTCCTGCCCAACAAAGATCTCAGCTTCTTCATTGTCCAGGGTAACCAGGTTAGGCGTAGACAACACATTGGTTATACCATCGCCTTCCAAGGCACGTATCAGACCCGCAAAATTAAACGAGCCACTGGTAAACTGCCCCAGGCCGACCGTGGCACCTGAACCAATGGCTGACAACGCTGCGCCGGTACCACCTGCTCCACTCGCTGCCGCTGTGGCAGCACCCTGGGCAATCCCGGAAATACTACTACTACCACTACCAAAATTAATAGCACCTACGGGGTTGTTACCGCCGCTACCATCCAGCAACCATTGCACACCCAGTTCGGCCGCCCTGTCCGATGACACCTCAGCAATGATAGCTTCCACCATGACTTGTGCGCGACGAATATCCAGCTGCGCGATAACCGACTGAAGAGAGCGAAAAATGGTAGGGGAGGCGGTAATCACCAATGCATTAGTGCTTTCATCTGCCTGTATGTCAAAAGGCTGATTTGATGAAGCAGCCTGATTGGACTTTTTACCCTTTACCTTTTTAGTTTTTCCCACACCGGTTAACACCGGTACCAGATCTTTTGCTTTGGCATAGCGCAAATAAATGACGTGAGTATCGCCAACGGTTTCTGAGGGTGTATCCAAATGCGAAATGATGGCCCGCAGTTGTAGACGCGCTGAACGTTCACCACCAATCAATATACTATTGGTGCGCTCGTCTGCAACCAACATTGGTCTGCTTGATTTAGGGCCTTTTTTGTTTGCCTGCTGCTGCAAACTAGTCAATACACGAACGAGGTCGGAAGCGCCGGCATTTTCCAGCGGCACAATTTCTATTTCACCACTGGTCGGCTGATCGATGCGCTTGATGATTTTTACTAAACGCGCAATATTGGCCGAACGATCTGAAATAATGAGTACATTGCTCTGCGGATACGCCGCAAGATGGCCTTGTGGTGGCACCAGGGGACGAAGAATAGGCACTAACTGCGCAGCAGTGACATGTTCAACCTGAATAACGCGCGTAACGGCTTCGTCACCTTTGCCTGGACGCTGAATGGAAGCAAATGGCATGGCGCTGTGTTTCGCGTCTGCATCGGGCACGATCTTAATGGCCTTTCCACTGGGAATCGCAGAGTAACCGTGTACTTCCAGAATAGACAAAAAGACTTTATAGACTTCGCCCTTGCTCATTTCCCGGTTCGAGATCAACGTCACCTTGCCCTTTACGCGAGGATCAACGATAAAATTCTTACCGGTGACTTCTGCGATACTGCTGATGACCGCGCGAATATCCGCGCCTTTAAAGTTCAGCATTGCCGTTTCGGCGGCAAAGCCGAGGGGTAACCACAACATCAAAACGCCTGCTATCAGCGCAATACGCCACCGCGCTATTCTGTACTTCATTAGTTTTCGTTGCTCCAAGACTGGTTCCAGCAATCGGTCCGTATTCATCCAATTCCCCGGCCAACTACGGCCTGTATTATTCTGCGCTTCTGCTTCCACTTCACCGCTAACGGTAATCGGGCAGAAGTCTGAAAAACAAATATGTCTAATAATTTACCCATCAGCTGATTAATCGTTAATCAACCTGCACTTATATCAATCTGCGCTTAATCAACTTGAAAGACAAAAGACTCCATTACGCCATTGCGCTCAACCTCAAGAGTGACGGCACTCGCCGTTGACAGATCTCGCATTATTTCCAGCCCTTTAATGGGATTATTCAACGACACCCCATTGACCCCCGTCACTACATCACCACTTTTCAGGCCAAAACGTCCTAATAATTTTCGATCTTTGCCAGGGCGTATGCGGTACCCCTTTAACCGTCCTGTCGCTTTGTCTGTCACGGGTGAAGCATTCACCAAATTCATCAAACTTTGCGGATTATTTAACAGGGCATCACGATATTGCCGCAACAAGGTGGTGTTATCGGCAGTACTGGCCTGTCTAGCGGGTCTGTTACGCGAAAACGTCGATGTATTGACCGATACTCCGCTGTTTGCAAGGGTGTCTTTCGGTAACCGCAGCGTCTCCATACGACCACGATATTCAAGAATGACCCTGTCAGCGTAAATTTCCCGCAGTATAGCCTTTCCTGGCAGATTATCGTTAACGGCATAGGCATCTTCCATGCCTTTGCTGTCCGCAATAATTGCTCGTGCAGCGGCGGGATCAGAGGATGACAAGAGCCCACGTAGCTTTACATTTAATTTCGTATCGGGAGCATCTATCACTTGAGCCACGGGCGCCGCAACGACTACATTTGCATCACCAAATAAATGCCACTGACTTATTCTGGCAATGTCGCCTTGAGCTGATGCCCCTCCAGCAGGGGAAACATCTCTCCCCACACGCGCGGGTACTTGCAAAGGCTCTTGCGCTTGCTGAGGTAACAATTCCCACGTTATGAGTGCCAGGCTTTGCGCCAACAAGGCGGTCAGCAACAACATGGCCAGGACGGGCAGACGTTTATCCATACCCACAGCAACCAGTCGCGGCAATAAATTTGCGCTCAGGCTAGACATTACATGCCTCATTGAAACTACATTTCATACCACTTGCGATCCTTATCATTCGCGCTTGATTAATCATCAGGCTAATCATCAAACAACCATAATATCCTGAAGAAGTCCTAATAGCGTCAAGTTTACGCCATTTCTTCACTTTGTTTTACATATAAAGAGTACATTTGAAGAGCACATTTGAAGAGTACAATGACCATTAAAATGGGGAAAGTAGCCTCAACATCTCAGAAACACCATTATTAGAAACTGCTTTCTGTTATTTTTGTTTATCTTTGAATTTAATGCACTTTTCAAACCACCCAATATTGAGGGCGTCACAAATTACCAGTATTTACCCGCAATCGCCAGCCCACAGTTCAATTCTTATCGTTCCCCTACAGACAGGAAAAGAAAAGTGATACTCACCGAGGCGGCGTTTGACCAGACCAAAACCGGCACTTTAATCTCATGAGCCTTTTAATGTTATGAACCTAAAGCTATTGCAGATTCTTCCCACAATTATCACCGCACTGTATTACAGTGAGCTGAGAGCTGAACCTGTCCTGGAACAAGGAGCGGCAAGCATACAAAGCTCCCAGCAGAGCAAACCTGTCAGTTTGTCCCGATATGTACCACTAGACGCGGCTGGGATGCCCATCGTTGCCAGCCATTTGCCATCATTAGAAGAATGGCCCTGCGTACTCGACCGAAATACCGGTTTAACCTGGGAAAGTAAATCCCAACTACCCGGCTTACACTACCATCACAACACTTATCACTGGTTCCAACCTGAGCCGGGACACAACGGCGGACAACCCGGTCAGCATGGTGGGAACCGCTGCCGAACGAATAGTTCCGTTGCCAGGCAACTCACGTCTGTCGACGCTGATACCGTCTGCGACACTCACCGCTTTGTTAACGCTGTCAATCAGGAAGCACTCTGCGGTCAACGCGACTGGCGGTTACCGCATCGTGAAGAGCTGCGCAGCCTGGTCGATTACAATATTCGATACCCTGGGCCAACCATCGACCTGCAAGCATTTCCCAATACCGTGGCGCAATTTTACTGGTCTGCCGATACGGCGGCGGCAGCCCCTCTGGAGGCGTGGGGAATCGGATTCTCCTTCGGTTTTGATTATGCCTATTTTAAAAGTAACCAAGTACATCTGAGATTGGTGCGAGGCGTCTTCTCCTATAAATCACCACGCGAGCCGTCCTCACAATGAAACGGAAGCACCTTCAGGCCGCTAGCAGACATCGAGCTCAATGGATTACAGGGAGTGCTCTGGGGCTGTTTTGCTTAAGCACTAATGCGCTCGCACAGTCTTGCAATGATAACATCAAGGCATCAACGCCCGATCAGCGCTTTCAACGTAATATCGACAACTCTCTGACAGACAAAACCACTGGCCTGCAATGGGCGGCCTGCTCTTTCGGGCAACGATGGGATAATGGCGTATGCCTGGGCGAAGCACACAAACTACCCTTCGCCATTGCCTCTCTGGTTGTCGAAGACGGCTGGCGCATTCCCCATCTTAATGAACTTAGCGCACTGGTCGAACTGAGCTGTATTTACCCAGCGATTAACACCCGTGTTTTTCCCAGCTCCCTGCCTGCGCCCTATTGGACGGCAACGCGATTTGTAAACACCGATGGATATTATTGGCAGGTGAATTTTATTCACGGTGAATCCGGTTCTGCACCGGCAGATACGGGAGCGTTGCTGCGCTTGGTCAGGAAGGTTGGCTCTCAAGACAAGCAATAATCATTATTGAGCGGTGACTTTGGATATAGGATATTACACCCAATGCCATTAAGTTAACGGATTATAGACCGTTGGTAGGTTCGCGGTGCCAACTATGGGCGCTTTAGGCGAGCTTGCGAACCCCAACGTCGCTAATGATGTCGGGAATTTGCTCGCTCACCGGAAATCGGAAATCAGGCTTAACTTAATGACATTGATATTACATCTTTGGGAGCCGTTAACGCAGAGGTCGCTGAGGCGCAAAGGACGCCGAGAAAAATAGTTAACAAAACACTACTGCAAGCGGGTTGGTTTTCTGGATAGAAAGAGCAGGCGTGATTATTGATGCAGCACCGTAGGATGCTGGCGAGCGCCAGCGAACCGCATCCTTTGAATACGGCGCGGTGCAGTTGTGTGCGGTGCAGTTCGCTTCAACTCACCAACACTCTACATCAATTGTTGAGAACTTGATGTGCTAACTATCAATGCTCGCGGGTAGAATGGAAATCAATATCGGGCCAGCGCTCGATGGTCAATTCAAGGTTAATGCGAGTAGGTGCGATGTAGGTTAGATTACCATCACCGTCTAACGCTAAGTTATCTGATGCCTTGCGTTTGAATTCGTCGAGTTTCTTTTCGTCGTCACATTCAGCCCAGCGTGCAGCCACAACGTTGACGTTTTCAAAAATACATTCGACGTTGTATTCATGTTTGAGGCGATGCACTACAACTTCAAACTGCAACACGCCAACGGCGCCGACGATAAGGTCGTTATTATTCATTGGCCGAAATAATTGCGACGCGCCTTCTTCACACAACTCTTGCAAACCCTTTTGCAAAGACTTCATACGCAATGGGTCTTTGAGCCTCGCACGACGAAATAATTCTGGCGCAAAATGAGGAATGCCCGTAAATTTCAGTTCTTCGCCTTCAGTGAAAGTATCGCCGATCTGAATGGTGCCATGATTATGCAGGCCGATGATGTCACCGGAGTATGCATCTTCCACATTTTCACGATCGGCGGCCATAAAGGTAATCGCGGTCGGTATTTTCACATCGCGCCCAATGCGGACATGTTTAACCTTCATGCCTTTGCGGTACTGCCCGGAGCAAATCCGTAAGAAAGCAATGCGATCCCGATGCTTAGGGTCCATATTGGCTTGAATTTTAAACACAAAGCCGCTGAATTTTTCTTCTTCGACATTCACCACACGGGTTAACGTTTGACGAGGCGGTGGGGGTGGCGCAAATTCAACAAGGGCATTTAATAGCTCGCGCACACCAAAGTTATTAATCGCTGAACCAAAATATACTGGCGATAACTTACCGGCGAGGAAGTCGTCGAGAACAAATTCATGGCTGGCTCCGCGTACTAATTCAACTTCTTCACGCAATTCATCTATCATGTCGCCAAACAATTCGTCAAGCCGGGGATTGTCCAGGCCTTTGACAATTTCACCTTCCTGAATCTTACCACCATGGGTGGAGCTGTAAAGATGGATGGTATCGGTGTAGAGATCAAACACGCCTTTGAAACGCTTTCCCATTCCGATAGGCCAGGTCATAGGCGCGCATTTAATGCCCAACACACGTTCAACTTCATCCAACAGATCCAGGGGATCGCGCCCTTCACGGTCAAGCTTGTTGATGAAAGTGATGATAGGCGTATCGCGCAGTCGACAAACTTCCATCAGTTTGACGGTGCGCTGCTCAACACCTTTCGCACAATCGATGACCATCAGCGCTGAATCAGCAGCAGTCAGGGTGCGATAAGTGTCTTCGGAGAAATCTTCATGCCCCGGCGTATCCAACAAATTAATGATGTGGTCACGATAAGGAAACTGCATGATAGACGTGGTAATGGAAATGCCGCGCTGTTGTTCTAAGGCCATCCAATCAGACGTAGCGTGACGTGCTGCCTTACGGCCCTTAACGGTACCCGCCAGCTGTATAGCACGGCCAAACAACAATAGTTTTTCCGTGAGGGTGGTTTTACCCGCATCTGGATGGGAGATAATGGCAAACGTGCGTCTCCTGTTGATTTCATTGATATAATTACTGTCTGACAAACTTTAATCTCCGTATATGTACACAGATATGTACACAATAATAAATGTAACGCTAAGCTTTGATATCTACAGTAGTGACCACTCAGAACCTGAGCCAACACAAGCTCCGTCAAATCGCTTGAAAAATAGTAGGATATTATATCCTAAGACACGCATCCTATAAATTGCCGCTTACTATCTTTTCCAACCCCCTTTTCCAACATCGTATAGTGCTGCTGGTGATCTTCTGGTCGCTTTTCTTTGAAAGTAGCCAAATTGGCCAGCTTCCATTTTACTGAGGGAAAGTCTTGAAAATCGTATATCCCCCAATTCGGTTCCAGGCGGTTAACGCACAGCTTACAAACATTCTCTTTTGTGCTGAATACGAATACCGGGCTTAAGCACTTCTACCCTTTCTTTTATTCACCCAAGCGCCGCGTTAATATTAGCTAGGTCTTCATCTCGCTCGCCAATTAACACATAGATCAGATCGATATCGACAGAAAGCCTTGGCATATCACGGACAAAGAGATTAATTGCTGTGCCGCCATGCAACGCAAAATGTTCTTCCTTGGCAACCTCGGGCAACACATCAAGTAAGAGCTTTACCTGCTTTGTGTAGACTTCATTCATGATCGGCCTCAAGCTCTTTGGGCACGGTTATTTGATACTTCGAAACGTAAACCCCATCTTTAACGATACTTCTCTTACCTGATCCCAGATCAACCTTTTCCAGTTTTAGATAATTAAACCAATCATGATCGGCCTTCTCAGCAAGGTAGAGAAATAAACGCTTAACTTTTACCGAAGTACAAGCCTCCAGCAAACTTTGTACCGAAGCAGGCCGAAGATTATTAAGCCCCTCCATCAGTTCAAAAACCTCCAAGAGTGGCTGAGACTTAGGCGCAAGATACAAGCATTCCATGATGGCGCGAGCCGGACTTGAAACGTTGACTGAGAACGTCTTGCACCCGATACCCACCAGCCCTAAATCAGGCGGCAAAAATGATGTCTTTCGACAGCTTATAGATAAACCCCAATCATATTTCTTAAACCAAAGCGGCAAATACTCTTCTGGCGAACCGAATAACTGTGCTCTCTTACTCGAGAGTTCGAGATAATGCGCCTTACCTTGAAGAGAAAGCGCCGTCTTTGCCGCGGGGTGTAACGAGGAGCCCAACTGGGCTTGCAGTGCATAAACCGCCCCAAGGTAATCCACTTGATCGCCATAACGCACTAAAGCACCAGTGCCTATAGACTCAAACCAGTGACTTTTCTTGTACCGTTTTTGTAAATCCAGGCTGTAGCCCTGCTCCACCAACCAAGCAGAAACAAGCACAGTGCCAAGAGGCTGCGCGCTCAACAAACTGTTTAATTTTGACTTTATTTCGGTACTCATGGTACCAATATATTGAATTATATAAACCAAAGCAAGCAAAATATTTATAATAGCGAGTATAATGGTACTTTAGGTACCTATATACAGGTAATAATAAACTCAGTCACTATACTGACCCGTGGATATTAGTCTTAAGCGCTCATTTTCTACACGTGCTTCCTTCAGCGTCAGCTTCGGGTGCGAGCCAATATCAAGGCGCTGTAATTTCTGATCATAGCGGTAACGCATCTGAACGAGCCATAGGATTACCCCTGTATATCAGGCTGTGTACATATTTTATGGGGAGCCTTGACATAGCGGTTTATGTACACAGATATGTACATACCTGTGAAGACTCAGCTTGTCTTTGGATATCTTCCATTAGTCCCGCAGAAAGAACTAAAAAGCAATAAGTACAAGGGGTTTAGGTGATTTTTGAGCCTGCTTGTCAGTGGCTGACTTAGAGAGAATTATCCGGATGGGAGATAATAGCAAAGGCCCGGCGACGGCCAATTTCTTGCTGTAACTCGGACATAATATTGCTCTGTTTTATAGACCGGCAATTATTGTCAACAATGAGCATGACAACAAAAATATGCCAGCGCAGTTATTACCAGTCTGGGGATTTGAACTCACCAATCCTGCTGAATGTAGATTCCAGCAAGATGTGAGGCCTGATCGATCACTCCCTTCACGTGAAGGCATTCAGTGGAATATTCCCTCTTAAATGCCTTGATCGCAATGATCGTTTGAAAATGGTGGGCCGTCCGCGACTCGAACGCGGGACCATCGGATTAAAAGTCCGGTGCTCTACCAACTGAGCTAACGGCCCAAAAAATTGGAATGCAAATCATACAGAATTACCAGCTAATAACAAGTACCACTTCCGTGTTACTGGCAAATAAAAAGCAATTACTTAAGATCCGCTGCATTAAAACCAAGTCTGCACAGGGATCTTAAGCGAACGTTAAGAGGATATAAAGCGAAATTAGGGCAGCCCCGTATATCAAGCTACCCGTCAAGGCGGTAGTCGCCCTGCTATTACGACTTTATTAGCGCCGTTGTTATCGCAAGGACGTATCCGCACACCTCGCCCCAGCGATCGGACGTAAGAATACTTACCGGGGCGCCGTATTCGCTGCATACCCCTTAGAATGACGTTCATGGACACTCAAGGGCAAGCATTAAGGCCACGCAAACCAGCGTAAAAAACCAAAAGTGATTAAATAGCGTCTAATTTACGCAACCCGTTAGGTAATAGCTTCATATCAGCCAAGCCAGCGACCAGAGCCTTTAAGAAAGTAGCCTCTTCTTCATACACCAGCTTGTAATACTGAATTTTCATGGTGATTGCGCTGCCAAAGATAATCGCAAATAAGGCCAGAAATGAGCCGACAGCCAAGGTAGAGACGCCGGTAATTCCCTGGCCAATGGTGCACCCTAGAGCCAGCACACCACCAAACCCCATCAGTACCGCGCCGACCAGATGCGAGCCAAAATCCTTGGCCGAGGCGAACCATTCAAAACGCAAATTTTTACTCACTAACGACCAGAGGAATGAGCCGAGGATAACGCCTAGCAATGCCATTATGCCAAAGGTCAACATAGAGCGGCTTAGACCACTGCTCACATAGCCAAAGGTTTGCCCCATAGGGTTAACGAAGGTGAATGACTGTGGGCTTAACGGGCGTCCCATAGCGGGCTTGCCTTCTTCAGTATCGGCTAACATATCCCATTCCGAATAATAAGTACTGAGATTGTAACCTTCATCTTCAACATTAATATTGATATTGCTGCTGATGTACCAACCGCCAAGAACCACTAGCCCAACGATAATGCCACCCATGATATTGTCTCGATGACTTCTGAAGTCCGCCGATTTAAAGACAAAAACCAAAATAGCCAAGCCCAGTAACAAACCAATCACCAACCGAGTCATTTCGGCATTATCGGCATTTAAAAGACTGCCTAAGTCCTGACCGGCAGCAGTGTCGATAGCCAGTGGCCGGATCCATTCATAAAAAAACACCCCAAAGAGTGTTTGATCTGAATCTGGGAAAGGATTTGTCATGTAGTAAGCAATCACAGCGATGACAAAAAGCACGACCACAGATTTGAAATTACCACCGCCAATACGGATCAGCGTTTTGTTTCCACAACCACTCCCCAGGGTCATGCCAATACCAAACAGTAGACCACCCAGTATGTTTTCAGCCCAAATCAATTGTGTGCCGCGGTAAGGCGGGAAAGAGCCGCCAGCATTGACTAGCCCCATGGTTTCAAGGATTGCCACACCCAACATGGCGACGGCAATAGCAAGTAACCATGCCCGTATGCGCCCCATGTCACCCATATTGACCCAGTCAGAAACAGCACCCATGGTGCAAAAATTAGTTTTATTTGCCATCACCCCGAGCACTAGCGCGAGAGCAAACGTCGCCCATAGGAAGGTAGACTCCGCCTCAATGAAACCTTCAAAAACCATAACCTTCTCCTTGAATCCTTAACACTACGAATATCAGTTAGTTCACAGTAATATCACTATCAAAGACCAGCAACGCTTAGGCATACCATTGATATTAAGCATTTTTTAAGGCCGTATAATCACCCATAAGTTGCCTTACTATTTCAGCAATCGCGATGGCCAACAATATACTGAAAAGCCAGAGCAGCCAGCAGATATTTACAGGTTAAACCCTATATCACCAACACGTTGGTTGCAGCGAAATACCGAAGATTCTAGCGTTAAATATGAAACGAATAACCAAGAACCCTTATCAGTTAATTCTAATACGTTTAAACACTGACAGACAGGTTTTAACATTAAACTTTTCTATCGGCGCATTACTGAAAAAGACAAGTCTGAGCGTTATATTCGTGTGTCACGTTATCGCTGAGAACACCGAAAGACATGGACTTTGACACTAAAAGGCAAGCAGGTTTTAGGAAAAAACTAGAATGCAAACGCAAAAAAGCCGGGGATAAACCCGGCTTTTTTGTCAGTCTCGGTGAGAGACTTGTTTGAGAGCTTTATAGATATTTAATCGGTAGCAGCTGCTTCAACGGTTTCTGCAGCTTCTGAGTCAACAATAGGTCTGCCTACCAGCTCTACGATAGCCATTGGGGCTTTATCACCTGTTCGGAATCCGCATTTTAAAATACGCATGTAACCACCAGGACGTTCTTGATAGCGAGGACCTAATTCAGTGAACAGTTTTGTTACCATGTCACGGTTACGTATACGATCAAACACGATGCGTCTATTAGCAACAGAATCTGATTTTGCACGTGTTATCAATGGTTCAATAACACGACGTAATTCTTTGGCCTTGGGTAAAGTGGTCTTAATCACTTCATGCTCAAACAATGATGAAGCCATATTACGAAACATCGCTTTGCGATGGCTACTATTTCGATTAAGTTGTCGACCTGACTGACGATGACGCATGGGATGTTCCTTTAACTAAACTTTTTAGATCGTATATTGCGAAGTCTTATAAACCGTAGAACGAAATGTCTTAGGCGTTTTCACGTTGTTCTTTCAAACTGGCAGGTGGCCAATTTTCCAGACGCATGCCCAATGACAGTCCTTTTGTCGCTAATACACTCTTGATTTCAGTAAGTGATTTTTTGCCTAGATTTGGAGTTTTTAACAATTCCACTTCTGTGCACTGAATCAAATCACCAATATAATAAATTTGTTCTGCCTTAAGACAGTTTGCTGAACGAACCGTCAACTCGAGATCGTCGACAGGACGCAACAAAATGGGGTCAACTTCCGGCTCATCAGATTGCGCTGAAGCTTCTTCATGACTTTGCAGATCAACAAAGGTTGATAGCTGATCTTGCAGGATTGTTGCCGCTGCACGCACAACTTCTTCAGGGTCAAGTGTTCCGTCTGTTTCCAGCTCAATGATAAGCTTATCTAGATCAGTACGTTGCTCAACCCGTGCTTTTTCTACCGTGTAGGCAACACGTTCAACCGGGCTGAATGAAGCATCGAGTTGAATGCGGCCAATGGCACGATCATCATCTTCACCCTTACGAGCAGTTGAGGGCTCATAGCCACGTCCAGAGGTGACTTTAAGTGTCATTTTTAATGACCCAGATTTAGTCAAATTAGCAATAACATACTCAGGGTTGACCAACTCAATATCGTGTCCAAGAGAAATATCAGCACCCGTTACAGGACCTTCGCCTTTTTTCTCCAGTGTTAATGTCACTTCCCCGCGGGTGTGCATGCGGAATGCCAATCCTTTGAGGTTCAAAAGGATGTCTATAACATCTTCCTGTACACCCTCAATGGTACTGTACTCATGGAGAACACCTTCGATTTCAACTTCGACTACCGCACAACCTGACATTGAAGACAACAAGATGCGGCGCAGCGCATTGCCTAAAGTATGACCGAAGCCACGTTCGAGGGGCTCTAAAGTGACCTTGGCATGCTTATCATTGAAAACCTGAACATTAACGATACTTGGTTTTAAAAATTCAGACACTGAACCCTGCATGGATTTTCCTCTCTAGCCTTTCGGCAACGCTGTCTTTTATCCGTTTATACAAAAACCGCTCTGCCATTCCATGCACAGGGCGGATACCAGTCTCGACTGGATGTTCTTACTACACAAACTGTCCGTACGATATTGTAGTCTGTTCATAGCATCATAAAGACACGATGGCATGAACAGATTACTACGTTACTTAGAATACAGTTCGACAATCAAATGCTCATTAATGTCAGATGACAATTCAGAGCGTTCTGGACGTGCTTTGAACACACCCGTAAATTTCTTGGCATCTACTTCAATCCAGTCAGCAAATCCACGCTGGCTAGCCATATCAAGTGCAGATTGGATACGAAGCTGTTTTTGACTCGCTTCACGAACAGCGACTTCATCCGCAGGATTGACTTGGTAAGAAGGAATGGTAACGGTAACGCCATTAACGACAATTGCCTTATGGCGAACTAACTGGCGCGCCTCACTACGTGAAGCTGCGAAACCCATACGATACACCACGGTATCTAAACGAGACTCCAAGGCTTGCAAAAGGTTTTCACCTGTAGCCCCTTTACTACTATCAGCCGATTTGTAATACAAACGGAATTGCTTTTCAAGAACGCCATAAGTGCGACGCATCTTTTGTTTTTCACGTAACTGAGTTGCGTAATCAGAAGTACGTGTACGGCGCTGGCCATGCTGTCCTGGTGGGAAAGCACGGTTTTCCATCGCGCATTTTGCGCCGAAGCATTTCTCGCCTTTCAGGAAAAGTTTTTCACCTTCTCGACGACACTGACGACATTTAGGACCTACGTATCTAGCCATTCTTAATGCTCCAAACTTAAACGCGACGGCGTTTTGGCGGACGACAACCATTATGCGGAATTGGTGTCACATCGGTGATGCTCGTGATGTTAAAACCATTAGAATTCAACGCGCGGATAGCCGACTCACGACCGGGGCCAGGGCCCTTCACACACACATCTAAATTTTTCATACCCATTTCTTTAACCACTACAGCAACACGTTCGGCGGCAACCTGGGCTGCAAAAGGGGTGCTCTTACGTGAGCCACGGAAACCAGAACCACCCGCCGTTGCCCATGCCAAAGCGTTGCCCTGGCGATCCGTAACAGTAACAATCGTGTTATTAAAGGTCGCATGTACATGTGCGATACCATCAACGACGTTCTTTTTAACTTTCTTGCGAGTGCGAGGACTTGCCATTCCGATAACCTGTGTTAGTAAACTACATTATAAAAGAGGTACACAACGCCCTAGGGCGCTACGCGCAATTATTACTTGCGCACCATGCGACGTGGACCTTTTCGGGTACGTGCATTCGTTCGTGTACGTTGTCCACGCAATGGCAGACCGCGCCTATGACGGATGCCTCGGTAACAACCTAGATCCATCAAACGCTTGATATTCATGGAAACTTCACGTCGAAGATCGCCTTCAACATCAAATTTGGCCACTTCAGCACGCAATAGCTCGAGCTCCTGCTCAGTCAGATCCTTGATTTTGGCATCTGTTTTTACACCAGAAGCCGCACAGATCTGTTTTGAACGTGTAGCACCGATTCCAAAAATCGCTGTTAATCCAATCACAGTATGCTTATGCGTTGGAATATTAATACCCGCAATACGAGCCATTCAACCTATCTCCAAAAATATCGCCGCAGAAAGCCGGCTATTGTAATCAGTTTTGTTCCTATCGGCAAGTGCTGATAGGAATTGGGGTGGTTTAGCCCTGTCGCTGTTTATGGCGTGGGTCCGTGCAAATGACACGAACTACACCTTTACGGCGAACAATTTTGCATTTGTTGCAAATTTTCTTTACCGAAGCCCGTACTTTCATGGTTTCTCTCCAAACTGCTGATGGCTACCACAGCCCACTATAATTCAGTAATGACGCTTATATACCGCTGCGCCCATAACCTTTCAAATTAGCCTTTTTCATCAGGCCTTCGTACTGATGTGACATTAAATGCGACTGTATCTGTGAGATAAAGTCCATCACGACCACTACAATAATCAACAAGGAAGTACCGCCAAAGTAGAATGGTACATTCCAATAAATAATCATAAATTCGGGCAGTAAACACACCGCAGTAATGTACATGGCACCAATTAAGGTTAAGCGAGACATTACTCCATCTATGTACTTCGCGGTGTTCTGACCGGGTCGTATTCCCGGAATAAATGCCCCAGAGCGTTTCAAGTTATCCGCAGTGTCCTTTGGATTAAATTGTAATGCTGTGTAAAAAAAGCAAAAGAAGATGATTGCCAATGCATACATAAATACGTACACAGGTTGTCCTGGTGCCAGGGTAGATGCAATATCCTTCAACCACCCCATTCCTTCTGTCTGACCAAACCATCCACCTAACGTCGCCGGAAACAGGATGATACTGGAAGCAAAAATAGGGGGTATAACACCCGCCATGTTCACTTTTAGTGGCAGATGACTTTTCTGTGCGGCATAAACCTTACGCCCTTGTGTTCGTTTTGCGTAATTAACCGTTATTCTGCGCTGGCCTCGCTCCATAAACACAACAAACCCAGTTACACCTATGGACAGTACCAGTAACAATAGAACCAGGAATGCGCTTAATTCACCAATTCGAGCAAGTTCGAGCGTTCCACCAATGGCTGACGGCAAACCAGCGACGATACCGGCAAAGATGATCAGCGAAATACCATTGCCTATCCCTCTTTCCGTAACTTGTTCTCCAAGCCACATAAGGAACATTGTTCCTGTGACCAAGCTAACGACTGCTGTAAATACGAATGCAGGCCCTGGTGCAGGCACTACAGCGAATGAACCCACTGTTTGCCCCTGAAGCGCAATGGCGACACCAATGGATTGGAATGTTGCCAAGCCAAAAGTGCCATAACGTGTGTACTGTGTAATTTTACGGCGACCAGACTCACCTTCTTTCTTCATCTGCTCTAACTTAGGAACAACTGCCGTCAATAACTGCATGATAATGGATGCAGATATGTACGGCATAACACCTAATGCAAATAATGAAAGCCTGCCAAGAGCCCCCCCTGAAAACATGTTGAACATGTCCAGGATAGTGCCTTTTTGTTGTTCAAATAAGACCGCCAGCGCTGCGGGATCAATTCCGGGAACCGGTATAAAAGTACCCACACGAAACACTACCATCGCTAAAACAACAAACAATAAACGTTGTTTTAGTTCTGATAACTTACCTGAGCCCATGGCTCCTAGTACAGATGAACCTGTCGCAGACACAGAATTTAGTCCTCGATCTTGCCGCCAGCAGCTTCAATAGCAGCACGCGCACCTTTGGTGACTGAAAGACCGGAAATACTAACAGCCTTGGTTATTTCGCCAGAAAGAATTACTTTCACGCGCTTGATATGTTGCCCAATAATATTTGCAGTTTTGAGTGAGAGTAGATCAACCACTTCACTCTCGACTAGTGCCAGCTCGTGTAAACGAACTTCTGCACCATACCGGGCAGTACGTGAAGAGAAGCCTACTTTCGGAAGTCTTCTTTGCAAAGGCATTTGACCGCCTTCAAAACCGATTTTTGTAGAGCCACCAGAGCGAGACTTCTGACCTTTATGTCCACGTCCACATGTTTTACCAAGACCAGAGCCGATTCCTCGACCAACACGTTTAGGGTTTTTCTTGGACCCTTCTGCTGGTTTTAATGTATTTAAATGCATCTTAGGCTTCCTCAACCTTAAGCATGTAAGACACAGCATTGATCATGCCACGGTTACACGGTGTATCATCAACAACGATTGTTTGATGTATACGACGCAATCCTAGCCCAGCAACACAGCCTTTGTGTGCAGCAAGACGTCCGATTGTGCTTTTCATTAGTGTGATTTTGACTTGTTTAGCCATGACTTACCCCAAAATTTCTTCAACGCTTTTACCACGTTTGGCTGCAACTGATTCCGGTGTTGCCATCTCACTCAAACCTTTAAAAGTGGCATGAACAACATTGATTGGATTATTAGACCCGATACATTTGGCTAACACATCGCGCACCCCAACGGCTTCGAATACCGCACGCATTGCGCCACCTGCGATAATCCCTGTACCTTCAGAGGCGGGTAACATAACAACTTTTGCAGCACCGTGATTTCCAATCAGTGGATATTGCAATGTTCCACCTTTTAAATTCACAGTCCGCATGTTCTTGCGAGCATCTTCCATTGCCTTTTGAACGGCAATCGGCACTTCGCGTGCTTTACCACGACCGAAGCCTACTCGCCCTTCACCATCACCGACGACAGTTAAAGCTGTGAAGCCGAAGATACGACCCCCTTTTACAACTTTAGCCACTCGGTTGATATTAACTAATTTTTCGATCAAGCCATCGCTGTTCGATTGTGCGTCAAATTTTGCCATAACAGATACCTTACTCTTATCTTACTTTTAGATGGTCAAGCCGCTTTCACGAGCGGCATCTGCAAGCGCTTTTACACGCCCATGATATTTAAATCCAGAACGATCAAATGCGACTGTATCGACGCCATTTGCCTTCGCGCGTTCCGCTATCAGCTGGCCAATTTTCGTGGCAGCCTCGATATTTGCGGTATGCTTTAAAGCAGCTTTGACTTCAGTCTCATTTGTTGAGGCACTGGCAACAACTTTCCCGCCATCAGGACTAATAACCTGAGCGTATGTGTGCTGTGAAGTACGATGTACGCAAAGACGGTATGCACCAAGCTCCCGAATCTTTGAACGTGTGCGTTTTGCACGACGTAAACGACTTTGTTTCTTATCCATTTACCTGGCCCCTACTTCTTCTTAGCTTCTTTACGTATGACATGCTCGTCCGTATAACGAACGCCCTTACCTTTGTAAGGCTCTGGTGGACGGTAGGCGCGTATATTCGCAGCCACTTGCCCAACCTTCTGCTTGTCTATACCTTTCACAATAACTTCTGTCTGACTAGGCGTTTCAATGATGATGCCTTCGGGAACATCGTAAACAACTGGATGAGAGAATCCCAAGGAAAGATTTAATTTATTCCCTTGTGACTGTGCGCGATAACCAACACCTATCAGTGTCAATTTCTTCTCAAACCCTTTGCTGACACCCAACACCATATTATTAATTAATGAGCGTGTCGTACCAGCCTGTGCATTAGCATTAGTATCTGTATTGCGTGCGGCGAAGGTCAGAACAGAATCGTTTTGATTCACTTCAACTAATGCATGAGCCTCATGCATCAATTCACCTTTTGAACTTTTCACTTTAACGGACTGACCACTTAAAGTGACTTCTACGCCTGCTGGTACGTGTATCGGGTTTTTAGCTACTCGTGACATTGTCTTTCTCCAACTACGCTACAAAGCAGATGACTTCACCACCGTGGCCTGCTTTACGAGCAGCACGATCAGTCATCAGACCTTTAGAAGTGGAGATAACAGCGACACCCAGACCATTCATAACAGTTGGAAGATCGTTCTTACCTTTATATACACGTAGGCCTGGACGGCTTATGCGTTTAATTATGTCGATTACTGGAGCACCTTCGTAATACTTAAGTGCAATTTCCAGAACCGGCTTACCATCGATATCCTTTGCGGTAACACCGTTGATGTATCCTTCTTCTACCAACAAATTCGCAATAGCGAGTTTTTTGGTGGAAGCAGGCATCGACACTGTTAACTTACCAGCGGACAACGCATTACGTGTACGTGTCAGCATATCCGCTATGGGATCAGTCATGCTCATGCCATTACTCCTAAAATATTCTGCCGCTAAAAAGTTTGCGACAGAGTCGATAAATTCTAATCAAATCAATTCTTTGCAAAAAACCTGACGCTGGAGGTTGGGAAATTCCTACCGCTTCACGCCCAGTATATTCTGCAGACTTTACCAGCTAGCTTTAACCAGACCGGGGATATCACCACGCATGGCGGCTTCGCGCAACTTAGTTCTTGAGAGACCAAATTTACGGTAATAACCGTGTGGGCGGCCCGTAATTCTACAGCGATTACGCTGACGGCAAGGGCTCGCATTGCGAGGCAATGACTGGAACTTACGCTGGACTTCAGCGTGCTCTTCAGGAGTCAAAGATTCGTCTTTAAGCTTTGCTTTGAGCTCAGCACGTTTTACTGCATATTTTGCAACAGTGCGAGTCCGTTTTAATTCCCGATTGATAATAGATTTTTTAGCCATGCTGCTATCTCTACCTTCTAAGCCTACTTTTTGAGTGGAAGATTAAAGGCTGTTAATAAAGCCCGCGCTTCATCGTCAGTCTTTGCGCTAGTGGTAAAGGTTATATCCATACCACGAAGTGCATCAATCTTATCGTAATCGATCTCAGGGAATATGATTTGTTCCTGAATACCCATGCTGTAATTACCCCGGCCATCAAAAGCATTGGCTTTCAAACCACGAAAATCTCGAATACGTGGTATGGCAATACTCACCAGGCGGTCTAGAAAGTCATACATCCGCTCACGGCGCAGTGTAACTTTACAGCCGATTGGCCAGCCCTCACGGACCTTGAATCCGGCAACAGATAATCGTGCCATGTTAACCACTGGCTTTTGACCAGCGATTAGAGTCATATCAGCGACTGCATGTTGAATGACTTTTTTATCGCCAATGGCTTCGCCGACACCCATATTAAGGGTAATCTTTTCAAGCTTTGGCACTTCCATCACGCTCTTGAAACTAAACTGTTCCTTGAGCTGATTGACTACGGTGTCTTTATAATAATCTCTTAATCGGGACATGACTCTTTCTTCCGTCCTAGCTATGTAGGCTTAAATATCCACAACTTCGTTGTTGGACTTGAAAAATCTAACTTTTTTACCATCTTCAAGTGTCTTTATTCCGACACGATCACCCTTGCCTGAGGCAGGGTTGAATAAGGCAACATTGGATATATGAAGAGGCATTTCCTTTTCAAGAATACCCCCTGTTTCACCAGCATTTGGGTTTGGCTTTACGTGTTTCTTCGCCATATTACAACTGTCGACGAGGACGCGATCTTCTGCTGTAATTTTGAGTACAGCACCACGCTTACCTTTATCTTTACCGGCGGTGATAATAACCTCATCACCTTTTTTGATCTTGTGCATCGTAATTCTCTTTCTTACTTTCTGTGTGAACGCTGACGAAACTCGTCCTTAAAGCATTTAGTCTTACAAGACTTCCGGGGCCAGCGAAATTATCTTCATGAAACGCTCACTTCGCAGTTCACGAGTGACTGGGCCAAAAATTCGGGTTCCAATTGGCTGCAGATTTGCATTTAACAAAACGGCTGCGTTGCCATCAAAGCGGATTAAAGAACCATCAGGACGACGAACACCCTTAGCAGTACGTACCACTACTGCATTGTAAACTTCGCCTTTCTTAACCTTTCCGCGAGGAATGGCTTCTTTGATACTGACTTTGATGATGTCGCCAATGCCTGCATAGCGTCGCTTGGAACCACCCAATACCTTGATACACATCAGTCGACGTGCGCCGCTATTGTCGGCCACATCTAATACCGTCTGCATCTGAATCATCGAAACATCTCCACCAAACTGCGCACAAAGCCACCCGGTCCCGCCGGATTGAGGGCGCGCATGATATCACTAAAACGCACAGAGCCCAAATCTTTTATTGCGTTTGGGCTCTGCAAGAAACTACTGTAACTGCTTGTAACTGCACATACCTGACCCAATTTACGCAAATTGGCAGGCAAAAGGTCATTAATTAACTGCGCGTTTAACGATTTCGACAAGTTTCCAAGATTTTGTCTTGGAAATAGGACGACATTCGCTAATGGTGACTTCATCACCGACTTTACAGTCATTATTTTCATCATGAACGTGTAGTTTTGTTGAACGTCGGATAAACTTACCGTAGAGAGGGTGCTGTACGCGTCGTTCAACCAGCACAGTGACACTACGATTCATTTTATCACTGATTACTCGTCCGGATTTTGTCCGAATTACTTTGGTCTCACTCATTTTGCGTCACCCGCACTTTTTTGGTTCAAAAGCTCAATCATTTTCTTTTCGTTGACAATGGTCATCAACCTTGCAACATCACGGCGAACAGATTTCATTCGAGCCGAATTGTTAAGCTGTCCCATACCCTTTTGCATTCGCAGATTAAACTGCTCACGTAACAACTCCTGAAGCTCTCCCTTCAGTTCTGTTTCGTTTTTAGATCTTAATTCTTTCGCATCCATTACATCACCGTCCGCGTTACGAATGTTGTTGCCACTGGAAGTTTTGCGGCGGCTAGTTGAAACGCCTCGCGTGCCAGCTCTTCACTTACACCTTCCATCTCAAACAGCATTCGACCTGGTTGAATCTGAGCTACCCAGTACTCAACACCACCTTTACCCTTGCCCATCCGTACTTCAAGAGGCTTCTTGGTGATAGGCTTGTCAGGGAAAACACGAATCCATATTTTACCGCCACGCTTAATGTGTCTTGTCATTGCACGACGGCTAGCTTCGATTTGGCGCGCCGTGATTCTACCACGGCCTTTGGCTTTAAGACCAAATTCACCGAAACTTACATCACCACCCCGGAACGCGAGCCCCCGGTTGCGGCCTTTCATTTGTTTGCGAAACTTGGTTCGCTTTGGCTGTAACATCTCTCTGACTCCCTAAAAGGCTAGCTTGTCGCTTTTTCTGCGGCAACGGCCGGAGCCTCAACCTTATCAAAAACTTCACCCTTGAATATCCAAACCTTGACACCAATTATGCCATAGGTGGTACTTGCTTCAATGGTGCCATAATCTATATCTGCACGAAGTGTGTGCAATGGCACACGACCCTCGTGGTACCACTCGGCACGTGCAATATCAGCACCATTAAGCCGTCCTGCAACTCTGATTTTGATACCCTGTGCGCCAAGACGCATTGCATTTTGTACTGCTCGCTTCATTGCACGGCGAAACATGATGCGGCGTTCCAACTGTTGAGCAACATTTTCAGCGACTAACAGCGCGTCTAGTTCAGGCTTACGAATTTCTTCAATATTAATACTGACAGGATTACCCATCATCTTTGTTACTTCTTGACGCAGACGTTCAATATCCTCGCCTTTTTTACCGATAACGATTCCTGGACGTGCAGTATGGATTGTTATCCGTGCGTTATTAGCAGGACGTTCGATTTGAACGCGGCTTACCGAAGCACTTTTCAACTTTTTCTTAATAAAATCACGGACTTTTAGATCCATGTTCAGTGTGTCGGCAAAATCTTTGGAATCTGCGTACCACTTAGATGTCCAGTCTTTGACAATACCTAAGCGTATACCCGTTGGATGAACTTTTTGACCCATTACAGACCCCTTACCTTCTTTTGATTAAGTAGTAACATTAACTGTCACTAACCGTCACAGTTATGTGACTGGACCGTTTTAAAATTCTAACACCACGACCCTTGGCACGAGCCCGCATCCTTTTTTGTGTCGGACCTTCGTCTACAAATACCGTGGATACTTTTAACTCATCGATATCAGCACCGTCATTGTGTTCAGCATTTGCAATCGCCGACTCCAATACTTTTTTCATAATCTGAGCGGCCTTTTTAGGGCTAAACGCTAGGATCTGTAGTGCTTTTTCAACATGAAGACCACGAATCTGGTCTGCCACTAATCGGCCCTTTTGTGCCGATAGTGGTGCATTTTTTAATTTCGCATTAACTTCCATCACGTGCCCCCTTACCGGCCTTTCTTATCTGCGACATGACCTTTGAAGGTACGTGTCGGAGCAAATTCACCGAGTTTATAACCAACCATGTCTTCAGTAATAAATACCGGCATATGTTGGCGGCCATTATGCACGGCAATGGTTAAGCCCAGCATATCGGGCAGAACCATCGACCGGCGTGACCATGTCTTGATGGGTTTTCTACTATTTGCTTCCGCTGCTGCCTGTACCTTCTTGGCAAGATGCAGATCAACGAAAGGTCCTTTGCGAATTGAACGTGGCACGATCCAGTCTCTCTTTTCTTAGAAAAATCAGTATAAAACTAGTGGCTGATCTTATTTCGATTTACGACGGCGAAGTATCATGCCATCGGTACGTTTGTTGCTACGAGTTTTGTAGCCCTTGGTTGGCGTTCCCCAAGGTGATACAGGATGTCGGCCACCTGAAGTACGCCCTTCACCACCACCATGCGGATGGTCAACCGGGTTCATGGCAACACCACGAACAGTCGGACGAACACCACGCCAGCGAGAAGCACCCGCTTTACCGAGCTTACGAAGATTATGCTCACTGTTACCAACTTCGCCTATAACAGCACGACACTCACTGTGAATTTTGCGCATTTCACCAGAGCGTAAACGCAATGTGACGTACTCACCTTCACGAGCAATCAACTGAGCAGAAGCACCGGCACTACGCATCATTTGTGCGCCTTTGCCAGGTTTCATTTCAACACAATGAACCGTTGAACCTACAGGAATTGCTCTTAGTGCTAAGCAGTTCCCCGCCTTAATAGGAGCACCACTGCCAGACATAATTTCAGCGCCTGCTACTACGCCTTTCGGTGCAATAATATAACGGCGTTCACCATCTTTAAACAGTAATAAGGCTATATGCGCACTACGGTTTGGATCATATTCCAAACGCTCAACAACAGAGGGTATACCGTCTTTGTCGTTCCGTTTGAAATCGATCAACCGATAATGCTGTTTATGACCACCACCACGATGACGCGTAGTGATACGTCCGTTGTTATTACGACCACCTGTGCGAGATTTTTTCTCTAGCAGTGGCGCAAAGGGTTCGCCTTTATGTAGATCAGGATTGGTTACCTGAACAACAAAACGGCGGCCTGGTGAAGTCGGTTTCGCTTTTAAAATTGCCATTGTTACTTAACTCCGGTTGCCTTTAGCTGGGTTCGTTTAATGAACCATTCAACTATTGCACCTTATCTAATGCTTGATGATAATGCTTGATGTCTGATTGTCTAGTGAGCGTCAGAAATTACTCGCCGGCAAGCTCAATAGTTTGACCAGCCTTAACACGCACATAAGCTTTTTTCCAATCCACCCGGCGGCCAATGCGGTTCCCGGATCGCTTCGTTTTACCTTTAACATTGGTAACCCGAACTGTTTCCACTTCTACTTCAAATAACTTTTCAACCGCAAGTTTCACTTCAGGCTTGGTTGCATCTTTAACAACGCGAAAAACATATTGATTACTGCTTTCGCCAATTATCGCTGCCTTTTCAGTCACGTGTGGACCTAACAACACTTTCATGATTCTGACATCATTCATGCGAGCATCTCCTCAATCTTTTTAATGGCAGCAACCGTCATGACAACTTTTGCACTACCCACCAGACTAACCGGGTTTAAATCAGCCGCAGCCAGTACATTCACCTTATGAAGATTACGAGCAGACAGGTACAAATTGTCATCTGCTTCCTCAGTGATAATGACACCACTCACAAACTTCATAGCCCCAAGCTTTTCAATTAATGCCTTGGTCTTTGGACCTTCAACATTAAAACTGTCAACAATAGTCAGGCGCTCTTGGCGAACTAATTCAGAAAGTATTGAGCGCATTGCGATGCGGTACATCTTTTTATTCACTTTTTGTGAATGATCCTGATTAGACAACGCAAAGGTGTGACCACCTGTTCTCCAAATCGGGCTGCGGATTGTACCAGCACGAGCGCGTCCCGTCCCCTTTTGTCGCCAAGGTTTTGCACCGCCGCCACTCACAGCCGCACGATTTTTTGTGCCGCGTGTGCCACTACGACCACCTGCTAGATAGGCAGTGACGACCTGATGAATGAGCGCCTCGTTAAATTCACTGGCGAAGTTCCCTTCGGAAACCTCTACCGACTTCGTCGAGGCCTTACCCGTTGCTGTTGTTAATTTTAAATCCATGATTCAGCCCCTTACTTAGTCTTCACTGCGGGGCGCACTAATAAATCGCCACCTTTTGCACCTGGAACCGCACCCTTAACGAGCAGCAAATTGCGCTCAGCGTCAATGCGGACTACTTCCAAATTTTCGTTTGTCGTACGAGCATTACCCATATGGCCCGCCATTTTTTTACCTTTAAACACATGACCAGGGCTTTGACCCAGACCAATGGAACCCGGTGCACGACGTGAGATCGAGTTACCGTGAGTAGCATCTTGCATGGCAAAATTGTAACGTTTGATAACGCCTTGAAAGCCTTTACCGATACTGGTTCCAATGACATCTACCTTTTGCCCTTCAGTAAAGATATCCACATGGATACTTCCACCTGTTTGCAAATCATCACCTTCGCCATCTTCTAGGCGAAATTCCCACAAACCCCGTCCTGCCTCAACGCCAGATTTGGCGAAATGACCGGCTGCTGGTTTAGTGACACGTGATGGGCGACGACTTCCCGTCGTTACCTGTACTGCACGATAGCCATCAGTTTCCAGCGTTTTAATCTGCGAAATGCGGTTTGGCTCCACTTCGATTACGGTCACAGGAATTGAAACGCCTTCTTCTGTGAAAATGCGTGTCATCCCCGCTTTGCGGCCGACAATTCCAATGGTCATCTTTTTATTCCTCTACTGAGTGTCGACAACTATGCCGTACACATCATTTATTTCTTTATCTAAAACGGACGCTTTACTACCGTAAGTAGTTACCGTAAGTAGTTACCGTAAGTAGTTCAGCATGTCTCGTTTACCCTAATTTGATTTGTACATCTACGCCTGCGGCAAGATCCAGCTTCATCAAGGCATCAACAGTTTTATCTGTTGGGTCCACGATATCCAGCAGTCGCTTGTGCGTACGGAGTTCATACTGATCTCGCGCATCTTTGTTAACGTGCGGTGAAGTCAGTACGGTCCAACGCTCTTTACGCGTTGGCAGCGGAATCGGCCCGCGAATTTGAGCGCCAGTACGCTTGGCCGTCTCTACGATTTCCAACGCAGACTGATCAATCAAACGATGATCAAAAGCCTTTAAGCGAATGCGAATTCTTTGTCCTGCTGCCATTTTAGTAACCCTTAAAATTCAGATAAAAGATAAAAGATTCAAAGGAAAGTGAGAGGTACGATATCTCTGTTTCCCATTACTCTTTATTCTGCAGTTATATGATAGTGATACGATTGTCATGCAATAGTTATGAGATGATTTTCGCGACTACGCCTGCACCGACCGTACGGCCGCCTTCGCGAATGGCGAAGCGCAGACCTTCTTCCATGGCGATAGGGCCAATCAATTTTACTTTCATGTTGACGTTGTCACCTGGCATAACCATTTCGATGCCTTCTGGTAATTCACAGGCACCTGTTATGTCAGTGGTACGGAAGTAAAACTGGGGACGATATCCCTGAAAGAAGGGCGTGTGGCGACCACCTTCGTCTTTGCTCAAGATGTACACTTCACACTCAAATTCTGTGTGAGGCATAATCGATCCTGGCTTACACAATACCTGGCCACGCTCTACTTCTTCACGCTTGGTTCCACGCAACAACACACCAACGTTGTCACCTGCCTGACCTTCGTCGAGCAACTTGCGGAACATTTCAACACCGGTACACGTCGTTTTTGCGGTCTCTTTCACGCCAACGATTTCAATTTCGTCACCGATATGCACGATGCCACGTTCGATACGACCCGTTACCACGGTGCCGCGACCAGAGATGGAGAATACATCTTCTACTGGCATCAAAAAGTCACCATCAACTGCACGTTCTGGCAGTGGGATGTAGCTATCAATAGCTTCGACCAGCTTGAGAATAGAGGGGACACCGATCTCGCTCTCATCACCTTCTAACGCTTTCAGGGCTGAACCAATGATTATAGGGGTGTCGTCGCCAGGGAAATCATAGAGGTCGAGTAATTCGCGAATTTCCATTTCAACCAGCTCGATCAACTCTTCGTCGTCAACCATGTCGGCTTTGTTCATGTACACAACAATGTAAGGAACACCTACCTGACGTGACAGGAGGATGTGCTCACGGGTTTGCGGCATGGGGCCATCAGCCGCGGAACAGACCAGGATGGCGCCGTCCATTTGAGCAGCACCGGTAATCATGTTTTTGACGTAGTCAGCATGGCCCGGGCAATCAACGTGAGCATAATGACGATTTGCACTTTCATATTCCACGTGAGCTGTGGCGATAGTGATACCACGTGCACGCTCTTCCGGGGCGCCATCGATCTGATCGTAGGCTTTGAATTCACCGCCGTGTTTTTCGGCCATGACCTTGGTCAGTGCAGCTGTCAATGTGGTTTTACCATGATCAACGTGACCAATGGTGCCTACGTTGACATGCGGTTTATTGCGTTCAAATTTTTC